>NZ_JACJDY010000008.1:0-160349 GCF_014163785.1 Pseudoalteromonas sp. SR43-7
CACTGCTCTTATTTAAGCTTCCAGCTAGACGAGAGGATAGAAGATATCCCCGATGGGTTAAGCCAAAACCATCTAAGTATCCTCATAAAAAGAAAGATGCCAGTCAGCTTAACTGACTGGCATTAAGCCTAGTGCTCGCTTTTTTGTTTTTTTAATAGAGTTATTAGCAAGTTTACAGCTCTGACCAGTTTGCGAAAAAGCTTACTTTTTACTGGAAACCTATAGGCAGCGGTACGTAGCGGCCAGGTAGCACTTGTATATTAAACTTTACATGCAATCGCTGTATTACGTGTACGTAAACGTAAGTTAGTGAGATTCTTATATTCATAGTATTTAAAACTTACAAATGATGGTTTTGTGAATTTTTTATCTATATAAAAGTTTTAATTAGGTTATTTAATTCAAGCTTAATGTTTTCATTGGTTTTATCATCTGTGAGTATAGCGAACACGTATATGAAGTGATAAAGTCTCGGCAATTTCCAGCGCGCATACCCTCTCACGGGTTAACTATTTCGGAGTATTTTAAGTGGCTGTGTTTAATCGAGTTGAATTTGATAACCATGAACAAGTGGTTTTTTGTTCTGATGAAGAGTCGGGTTTAAAAGCAATTATTGCTGTGCATAATACCAACCTAGGTCCTGCAGTTGGCGGATGTAGAATGTGGGATTATGCGAACGACGAAGATGCTGTTTATGACGTGCTACGTTTATCAAAGGGCATGACTTATAAAAATGCAGTGGCGCGCTTACCGTTTGGTGGCGGTAAATCTGTAATTATAGGTAATGCGAAAGAAATTAAATCTGAGCAATTATTCCGTGCATTTGGTCGTCAATTAGAGCGATTAAATGGCAGCTATTACTCAGCAGAAGATGTAAACATCACATGTGCTGATGTAGCTATTATGAATAAAGAGACTAATTACGTACTGGGCCTTGAAGGTAAAAGCGGTAACCCATCGCCATTTACAGCATACGGTACGTTTTTAGGAATTAAAGCAGCGCTAAAGCATCAACGTGGCCATCAAAATTTTGCAGGCGTAAAAGTGGCTGTTCAAGGTTTAGGTGCTGTTGCTTATGGTTTATGTAAACATTTACATGATGCGGGCGCTGAGTTGTTTGTAACTGACATTAACCAAGCTGCCATTGACCGTGTAGTAAGTGATTTTGGCGCAACTGCGGTTGGCATTGATGACATTTACGACTTAGATGTTGATGTTTATGCACCGTGTGCACTAGGCGCAACTATTAACGATTTAACTATACCGCGTTTAAAAGCGACTATTATTGCAGGCTGTGCTAATAATCAGCTGGCAGAATCTCGCCATGGTGAAGTTATTCGTGAAAAAGGCATTTTATATGCACCAGATTACGTAATTAACGCCGGTGGTATTATTAATGTTTATTACGAAACAGCGCCAGATGGTTACAGTGCAGCAGCGTCTAATAAACATGTTGAAGGTATTTTTAATACGTTAACTGAAATCTTTGCCCGTAGCGAAAAAGAGCAAAAATCAACGCATTTAATTGCTGACGAATTAGCGCAAGAGATCATTAAAAACGGTCTGTGATCTAAGTTCTAATTTATATAAGGGTGTGCAATTGCACACCTTTTGTTTATCTGTAAGTTAATGCAATTATTACTGAACAGCGGTACACTTTATTTTTAATTTTGTGCGGCAAATTATGACTCCCTCAACTTCTCTCATGCAGCCTATCGATTTAGATAATTGGCCTAGAAAGCAACACTTTGAATTATTTAAACACTTTTCTCAGCCTTATTTTAATGTGTGTGTGCGTTTAGATGCTCAAGCACTTTACGACTATTGCAAAACCAATCAATTTTCTTTTTTTCAAGCATATGTATATTGCACCTTAAAAGCGTGCCATGAGTACGATTCAATAATGCTACGTATAATAGATAGTAGGCCATGGTTACTTAATAGTGTTCGCGCAAGTGTGGTTGAGTTGTCTGAAAACGATACGTTTGTTTTTAGTTATTTTAATAGCGCAAGCGATTTTAAAGAGTTTGCAAATCAGGCAAGTGACGTAAGCAAAAAAGCGAAACAACAGCCGTTATTTTCTGATGCATTTGCCCAAACAGAAGGGCAGGCCGACTTAATTCATATATCTGTTTTACCGTGGCTGAATTTTAGTGCGTTTTCGCATGCATTTAGTGAAGGGGAGAGTTTAGGCATTCCTAAATTTGTATTTGGTCAGTTTGATAAACACACAGGTACAATACCTTTAGCTATCGATGTACACCACTCATTAATGGATGGTTTGCACGTAGCGAAATTTATAAACACATTGCAGGGTACATTTGACTCCTTTTGCAAAGGTTAACTTTAAACACGTCATTTAACGGCAGTGCAAGCAGTAATTAACCTGAACTCTGGATAATAAATCTATCTCAGCAGCTATTTTTAGCGCTAACTGCGTTGAATTTACTTGCAATAGGCCCGCTATTGACGCGTAAATTCGCCTTGTTTTCACTAAAAATCTCTGGCTAGAGAAAATAAATTTAAATATCACCATGATCCAATACATTAGTAAATCTCTTAACCAAAGTTCAGGTTAAGTAATCTATAAGCAATGCGATGTGAATTACTTTATATTCAAATACATAACCTTATATGCTTGAAAAGCACGTGTGCTGGACATATTTATATACCATACCTTAGCTCAGGAAATCCCCATGATAAATGGACTGTTAATTGTTGTTTTAATTCTTTTTGTGGTGATTTTCTGGCGTTGGCCATCAATTCAAAACCGATTATGGCGCAGTAAATATAAAGACTTTGCTTTAAATTCACAGCAAAAAGATATTTTACTGCGTTGCATGCCCATCTATAAAAAAATGACCGACGCTGACAGAGAAAAGTTAGAGCGACATATTACGTGGTTTTTAAACGAAAAACGCTTTGTCGGTTGTGATGGCTTAAGGCTAACGTCTGCAATGAAGTTAATTGTAGCCGCCGATGCGTGTGTATTAGTGCTTAATAAACCGTGGCCGTTATATAGAAATGTAAAAGAAATTTTATTATACCCAAGTGCTTATTATGCTCCGCAATCAACTCGCGATAGTGCAGGACTTGTGAGTTACCATAATACGGTAAGACTAGGCGAGTCATGGCCTGGCGGCACGCTTGTACTCAGTTGGCATGATGTGCTTGAGGGTAACCGCTTGCCAAGTGATGGACATAATTTAGTTTTTCATGAGTTTGCTCATCAACTCGATCAAGAAACAGGTAAAACAACGGGCACACCCATTTTAAAAAGCTCAGCAGATTACAAAGAGTGGGGCCGAGTATTTAGCCGTGCTTTCACCCAGTTAAAAAGTCACGTTGCTTATAGCATGCCGCATGTTATTCACAGCTATGGTGCGACTAACGAAGCTGAGTTTTTTGCTGTACTCACCGAAACCTTCCTCGAAAAACCCGCAGAGCTTCGCCGATACGATCCTGAAATTTACAGTATGTTAGTTAATTACTATCAATTTGACCCTATTGTTTGGCATTAAACCTACATAAACCGCGCTTTATCATATAACGCTGGCAAGTTGCGTTTGTATTTGTTGCAATCATGTGAAATAGTTTTTACTGCAACAATAACAAGCGAGAAACGCATGAAAAAAATGCTTCATACAGTATTAGCATTGTCGGTGTCATTAGCGATAGGGCAGGTAAATGCCGCTGAAAAAGACGAACAAAAATGGCAAGTAGATTCACCTAAGGGGCAATTTGTTGACGCTGCAATTAGCGTTGAGCAGGGCACATGGATGAATATAGATATTAGCCCTGATGGTAAAACTGTGGTGTTTGACTTACTTGGCGATATTTACACTATGCCAATGAGTGGTGGTACAGCTACAAAGCTCACCTCTGATATTGCATGGCAAATGCAACCACGCTTTAGTCCTAACGGCAAAAGTATTGCGTTTACCTCCGACCAAGGTGGCGGCGATAACATTTGGATAATGGACTTAAATGGCGAAAATCAACACGCTGTTACCGATGAAACCTTTAGGTTATTAAATAGTCCTGCATGGAGTCCTGATGGCGACTACTTAGTTGCGCGTAAACACTTTACAGCTAGCCGCTCATTGGGAGCAGGTGAAGTGTGGTTGTATCACAAAGCGGGTGGCAAGGGCGTACAGCTTACAAAACGCGAGAACGATCAAAAAGATTTAGGTGAGCCAATGTTTTCACCTGATGGTCGTTATGTATACTTTTCGCATGATGCAACACCCGGTAAAACCTTTCATTATTCAAAGGATTCTGTAGCGGGCATTTATAAAATTAAGCGCTACGACCGTGAAACGGGTGAAATTGAAACCATAATCGATACGATGGGCGGTGCTATTAGGCCTACACCGTCACCTGATGGAAAAAAACTGGCGTATATAAAGCGTGATGATTTTCAAACTAGTCTTTATTTATATGACTTAACCAGCGGTGAGCACACTAAGCTTTACGATAAGCTTGAGCGAGATATGCAAGAAACATGGGCTATTCATGGTGTATACCCAACTATTGCATGGACACCCGATAATGAAGAACTGGTATTTTGGGCTGGTGGCACAATTCACAAGCTAGATGTTGCAGACAAATCTGTAAAAACCATTCCTTTTAAAGTGCAAACAAGTAAAAAAATTCAAAAAGCGGTGCGCTTTACACAAAACTTAGATACTGATGAGTTTGATGTAAAAATGCTGCGTAATGTGCAAGTAAGCCCAGATGGCGAAACGGCAATTTTTGAAGCGCTTGGACATATTTATAAACGTGATTTAGAGTCGGGTAAAATTAAGCGTTTAACAAAGCAAACTGATCATTACGAATTATTTCCACAGTACTCTCGCGATGGTAAAAAAATAGTTTACACCACATGGGATGATAACGAACAAGGGTCTGTAAGAGTGGTTTCTGCGCGCAGTGGTCGTGGCGATACAATTACTAAAGAGCCCGGGAAATATGTAGAGCCAACGTTTAGCCCAGATGGTAAAACGGTTGTTTATCGAAAAGCTACTGGTGGCAGTATTTTAAACCCTAAATGGTCACTTAACCCTGGTATATATAGCGTAAGCGCAAAAGGCGGTAAAAGTGAGCTTATTTCAAAAAGTGGTTATCAACCACAATTTGGAGATGCAAACGATCGCGTTTTTATAATGAGTCCTTGGCCAAAGCCAACGCTTAGCGTAGTTGAGCTTGAAAGTAAAAAAGTTCGCAAACTGTACGAATCAGAGCATGCTACTGAATTTAGAGTATCACCAGATGGGCAATACCTCGCTTTTGCTGAGCGATTTAAAGTATTTGTAACGCCGTTTGTTCAAAGTGGTAAAACAATTAATATTGGGCCTAAAGACAGTCAATTCCCAATAGAGCAGTTATCGGTACGTGCTGGTGAAAACATTAGCTGGAGTGCTAAGAGCAACAAACTTTATTGGACATTAGGGCCTGAGCTTTATCATGCAAGCCTTGAAGGGATGTTTGCCATTAACAAAGCCGAAGATGCCGACTTTAAAGTGAAAAGTGGCGATAATATCGGTTTCAGTAAAAAAATGGCTGAGCCTAAAGGCATGATTGCGCTCGCTGGTGCAAAAATTATAACTATGGATGGCGAAAAGGTTATTGAAAATGGTGTAATTATCACTGATGGCAAGCATATTAAAGCAATTGGTACAGCCAGCGAGATAAGCATCCCTAAAGATGCTGAGGTTATTGATGTAACAGGCAAAACAATTATGCCTGGTATTGTTGATGCTCATGCACATGGCTCGCAAGCAAGCGGTGAAATTATACCGGAGCAAAATTGGAAAAACTTCGCAGGTTTAGCGCTGGGTGTAACTACAATTCACGATCCATCAAACGATACCTCTGAAATATTTACCGCAAGCGAAATGCAAAAGGCAGGCATGATTGTTGGCCCGCGTATTTTCTCAACGGGTACTATTTTATATGGCGCAAATATGCCAGGTTATACGTCGCATATTGACTCGTTAGACGATGCTAAATTTCATTTAGAGCGCCTTAAAAAAGTAGGTGCATTTAGTGTTAAGTCTTATAACCAGCCACGCCGCGAGCAGCGCCAACAAGTTATTGAAGCAGGCCGTGAACTTGAAATGATGGTTGTCCCTGAAGGCGGCTCATTATTACAACATAACTTAAGCATGATTGTAGATGGACACACAGGTATTGAGCATTCAATCCCTGTAGAGAATATATATGACGATATAAAGCAGTTATGGTCGCAAAGTGATGTTGGTTATACACCAACACTTGTAGTGGCTTATGGTGGCATTTGGGGTGAGAACTACTGGTACGATAAAACTGATGTGTGGAATCATCCACGTTTAAGTAAATTTGTGCCAAAAAATCAATTATTACCACGCTCTATGCGCCGCATTAAAGCGCCCGATCATCACTATAATCACTTTAATAACGCACGCGTTGCTGCTGAGCTGCAAGACCTAGGTGTATTAGTTAACTTAGGTGCGCACGGTCAGCGTGAAGGCTTAGGTGCACACTGGGAGATGTGGATGTTCGCACAAGGCGGAATGACACCGCTTGAGGCAATACGTGCATCAACACTCGATCCGGCTAAGTATTTAGGACTTGATAAAAACGTAGGCTCGCTTGAAGTGGGCAAACTGGCTGATTTAATGGTTATAGATGGCGATCCGCTTAAAAATATTCGAGATTCGGATAAAGTAGATTACACCATGATCAATGGTCGACTATTCAATGCAGAGACAATGAATGAAGTGGGTAAAAAAGAACGCGAACCACTTTATTTTGAAGAACTGTAATTTACTTTAAACTTCTTAAAGCGGCTACATAGCCGCTTTTTTTAGCCTTACACAACTTATAAAGCTTTATGTTTTTGGTAAATAACGGATATAAAAAAACCGCTTAACGCGGTTTCTTTTAAAAATCATAAATGTTGATTAAACAACACCGCGCGGTAAGCGACAGTCATGATCTTTACGAGCTAAAATTACAATCCAAAGTTCTTCCGCTGTGTAACCTTCTTCATTTTCGGTAACAACAGTGAATGGCGCTTTTTTCTGTGCTTTAACAGGAGCAGCTGCTTTTGGTTTTTTCGTTTTAGTTGTTTTACCAGAGTTTAATTTTTTAGTAAGCTCTGCTACGTCAGCTAGGCGTAAATTTTTACCGCCATCAATGCTGTACCAACCAGGTTTGGTTGTGATTTCAGGTTTTTTACCATTGGCAGTTTCGTACGCTGCTTCAAAGGCAGATAACACTTCTGTTTTGTCTAGTTTGCTCATCAGAGACCCTATACGTTGTGAACACAGATAAAGAAGAGGTATTTATACCTATTTTAAAACAGTTTTTCAATTTTTTGCGATTTTCCTTCCATTTTAGGCCTATAAACGCCAAAATTTGCACAAAATTCAGTGCTAAGTAAGGTAAGTTGTATGCAACGTAGAGAATTTAACCAACTCCTAAATGACATTTTGAAACCTCATTTAATAAAAGATTTTTGCCCAAATGGCTTACAGGTCGAAGGTAAAAACGAAATTAAAAAAATTGTGACGGGTGTAACCGCAAGTCAAGCTTTAATAGAAGCTGCCATTGAGCAACAAGCAGATGCTATTTTGGTTCATCATGGTTTTTTTTGGAAAGGGGAATCTCAACCAATAACGGGTATGAAAAAGCGTCGCATAGGCGCACTACTAGCAAACGATATTAATTTATTCGGCTATCACTTACCACTCGATATTCATCCAGCAGTTGGCAATAACGCACAACTTGCAAAGTTATTAGATATTGAAATTGAAACAGGGCTAGAGCCAACTTCAAATAGCGTAGCAATGAAAGGGCGTTTAAAAACACCATTAAGTAGTGAAGATTTTGCAGATAAAATTGCAAAAGTGCTTAATCGAACCCCGCTCACAAGCTTAGTACGCTCAGCTAAAATAGAAACCATTGCACTGTGTACTGGTGGTGGGCAAGGATATATTGACTTAGCAGCAGAGCAAGGCATTGATGCTTATTTAACGGGTGAAGCATCGGAGCAGACAATTCATAGTTCTCGTGAGCAAAACATTGATTTTTTTGCAGCCGGGCATCATGCAACAGAACGCTATGGTGTAAAAGCACTAGGTGAGTTACTTGCTCAAGAGCATGGTTTTGATGTGACATTTATAGACATAGATAACCCAGTTTAATTAGGCTATATAAGTTACAGCGCCTCTGGATCTATCCAGCGGCGCAAACTTATCCATATATTTCCTACTACTTCGTGACTGTATTGCGTAACCACAAGTAAGGCATGAGCATTGGGAATAAACTGCTTGCTCCATGGAAGTGCAGCAAAATTATGATAATCAGTGGCTGCGGTTATGACTTCAATACCTTGAGCATTAAATAAGTCTTTGGCACGGGGCATGTGCAGTACAGATGTTACTAGTGCAACTTTAAAGTCGACTAATTTTGATGCCAGTAATTTAGCTTCTTCACCTGTGTCCATTGCTTTTGGATTTTGGAAAATACGGCTCTTATTAACGCCTAAACTAATTGCCGTTTGATACATAAGCCCGCTATTAGTGGTATTTTTATAACCCCCGCCTGAAACTATAAGCTCTGCGTTAGAGTAGTGCTTTGCCAGTTTTACACCTTCTACCAAGCGCGTTAGCGCACAATTACCTAATTGATTATTAGCACTGAGTGCAGGATTTGGGTTTATATCGCAACCTAGTACAACTATTTTGTCTATTTTTGGATGCTTTAGAGTATTAAATGCAAGCGACGCAGGTTCATTATTTTGGATAATTAAATTGGCGATAAAGGGTGTGCTCAATGCAAGTAATACAATTAAACTTAAAGTAGACAAAAAGAGAGCTGATTTGCGGCCTTTAAATGCCAGTAGGAGCATCAGACACGCAAATAAACCAAATAGAGGCAGTGGCATAAGTAAACCACCAATCATTTTTTTAATAACAAACATAAGAGTTAAACGCTGTAGAGTTAATTACAGCGATATTACTTATTATATTGATGATTATCGACCGTTATTTAGCTTACAGGTATTTAAAAAGTGACGATAAACAGGGTTATCTTTCATGTCTTTTTTCATCGCTAAATACATAGGGCGAGTAAGACCAAGAGCGCCTAAAGGAATTGATTTAATTAAGCCTTGGCTTTCATAAGGTGTAACTAGCCAATCGGGCAAAGCAGCAACGCCCATTCCAGCACTTACTAGTTGAAAAATAAGTAGCCCTTGGTCAACCGTTTTTAGTGTACCGTCAAAACGAGCATTTTGAATGAAATGCTTAAATATATCTTGGCGTTCACGCGGGATAGGGTATGAAATAATAGTTTCGTTTTTTAAATCAAGCGCTGTTACATACGCTTTTTTAGCAAGTTCATGATCCGGCGCCACAATAAGCTTCAATTTAAAATCAAATAAGTGCGCGTATTCTAATGTGTCGGGTTCGCGTATGTCAGACGTTAAAACTAAATCGAGCTCATCGCTTAGTAAGTCAGGAATAGCGTCGTAACTAAAGCCACGTTCATAATCAATTTTTATATCAGGCCAAAAGTTATTAAATTCTTTAATAGTAGGTAATAACCAATGAAAACATGCATGGCATTCCACGCTCAAACGTAGTTGAGAAATAGGCTGGTTTAAGCTTTCTTTTAAACGACATTTAGTCGCTTCCATTTTTGGCAATATTTCGTGAGCTAATTCAAGTAATAGCATTCCTTGAGGGGTAAAGCGGACTGGTTGAGTTTTACGCTCAAATAATTGGCAATCCAATTTATTCTCTAAATCTTTGATTTGATGAGATAAAGCAGACTGTGTCAAAAATAACTCTCGTGCTGTATTAACCAAAGATCCTGTTTCTTTTAGGGTTGCTATGGTTTTTAAATGTTTAATACCAATCATCTTTAAAAATTCTCATGGGAAAAGTGAGTTCAGCTCAGATTAATTACATACTACGCCTATATAAAAAACGTTTCAACGTCTAGATGGCTAAAGTTATGCGTTTTATTGCAGTTTATCGCTATGAATCGTGAAAATATTAGAGTTAGTAATGATAAAAGTCATTTGAAAACTGGTTTGATGAGTTTTAGATGAGTTTGCTTCATGTTGTATTTTAAATATAACGATTGCTGTGCGTTTTAGCTCAGCGTGAGTTTTAACCATGCTGATAACGGTATGAGGTGAGGTTTGTTGAATGCTTACTTTAGATTGTGCTTTAAAAAATAGAGTCGTTTTGCCTTATAGCTTAAGTTTAGCTCAATGGGAGAGTATATGCGTAATACCTAAGCCAGCGACCTACTCGCTGGCTCTTTTTATAAGGGTTTATTAATTAGTAATATGGCTTCTTTGGCAGTAACAGGTTTTGATTTTAAAAAGCCTTGGCCATAGTCGCACGCGGTGGATTGCAAAATAGTTAATTGCTCAACTGTTTCTATTCCTTCAGCTACAACCTCAAGTTTTAATGATTGCGCAAGTGATAAAATGGCTTCAACAAGTGGGTTAGTAGAATCCTGTAGATGGTCAATAAAGCTTTTATCTATTTTTAAAATATGAATAGGCAGTTGGTGCAAGTAGCCTAGTGCTGAATAGCCTGTTCCAAAATCATCAAGACATAATTTTACTTTTAAAGGTGAGAGACCTTCAATTATTTGAGTGGCGAGTTCTAGATTTTCTATTAAGCCAGATTCGGTAATTTCTAAGCATAAAGAACCTAGAGGTAATTGGTACTTATTATAAATGGAATGTATTTGCGCTACAAAATCGAGGCTTGCAAAGTGTCGTGACGATACGTTAACGGTGACTTTTAAAAAGCGATGGCCTTGTTGGTGCCAATTTGAAATATGCTGGGCCGCCAATTCAAGTAAATGTAAATCAAGATTTATAATTTGCCCTGTAGTTTCAGCTATCGGTATAAAGTCATTAGGGGGTACAAACCCTTTTGTAGGGTGGTGCCAACGAACAAGTGCTTCAAAGCCGATAACTTCACTGGTATTAATTGTGAAAATTGGCTGAAAATAGAGTTCAAACTCGTTGTGTTCAATACCGTGTTGTAAGTCGTTTTCTATATCGGCATGGGTTTTAAGTTTTTTACGCATCGTGTTATTAAAAAACTTTACCTGACCACGTCCGGTTGACTTAGCTTCATACATAGCGGCATCGGCTTGTTGCAGTAATATATAAGCTTTGTCGTTTACGTTATCTGTATAGGCAACCCCAATACTCGTTGATGCTTGGAGTAAGTGGTTATCTATATTTAAAGGTTTTGATAATGCGTTTTTAATGCGGTTTAAAGCTTCATTAACTTGGTTTTTATGCGTGATGTTTTCCATAAAAATTGCAAATTCATCGCCACCTAAACGTGCAAATGTATCCGTGCTTCGTACTGTACCTTTGATCAAGTCGCATATTTTTATAAGGAAGTGGTCCCCAACTTCATGCCCGAGCGAATCATTAATACTTTTAAAACGGTCAAAGTCTAGATACAACAGGGCATGGCTAGTACTCTTTTTAGCACGCGTTAAACGTAAAATAGCATGTTTTATACGTTCAATAAGTAGTGAGCGGTTAGCAAGGCCTGTAAGCTCGTCATGTAATGCTTTGTGCTCAAGTTCTTGGCGGGCTAATTGCCTATCAATTGCCATACTTATTTGACGACTTACATACGTTAGAAGAGCACTATCGTGTTCGTTGTAATGCAGTGTTTTATCGTAGCTTTGTACAACGATAACCCCGCTTATACGATCACTTGTTTTAAATGGAACACCCAACCAAGACTCTGATTGTCTGCCTACCATTTTAAAATCACCGTTATCTATATGACTTTGAAAGGCATCTTTGTTAAGTAATAGGGTTTGCTCTGTTTTTAGAAGGTAATATGAAGCGGTATCTTTAAGTTGTTCTTTAGATATTTTTTGATGAGTTTTAGTGTTTATGCCTTCTTCGACTATGTAAACGAGGTCAAGTATATCTACTTTTTTGTCGTATAGAGCGATAAAAAAGTTATCGGCTCGAAGTAAGTTATTTATGATTGAATGCAAGGCTTTAAAAAATGTATCTAGGTCATTCGCTTTGTAAGTTAGGTTAGCTATTTGTAATAAGCTGTTTTCTAATTTTTGTGCATTGTTGAGTTGCTCAACTGTTTTTTGTAAGTTGTTTACTGTATTAACCTGGTTAATCTTGGCACTGAGTAAGTGGGCAACTGTTGTAAGAATTTCAAGGTGTGCGTTTGTAAAGTAGCCTTTAATAGGGTGCTCACAATCAATAACACCTAAAACTTGTTCTTTATATATAAGAGGGACGCATAGTTCTGATTGGGCAGGGCGTTCATCAGCGATATAACGGCTGTCTTTCGTTACATCGTTAATAATTACCGCTTTTCCGGTCGTTGCAACTGCGCCCGTTATACCTTCACTAAAACGTATTATTTTACGTTCCGCTTGATATTTGTTCCGCGCGTGTGCAATACCCATTGATGCAACTTGGTTTAATGTATTTGCATTATTGTCAGCTAGATATATGACACAATCAACAAACCCTAAGCGATTTACAACGTGCGTTGTAACATACTCAAATAGCTCGTCTAGTGTGTCTAGTTGCAATAGGCTAGATGAAAATTGATTAATGATACTTAGTTGATCAGTTTTTATCTCAAGCGCTCTAGTAGCATCGGTTTTATAAGACATAGGCAATTTATATTGTTCTTTTTATTTTTAAATTCGCAGTTAAGTTAACCTAATCTTGGGTTTTTGTACAAATTAAAGCGATGAGTGGTTTCATACACTGTAAAGTTTTAATATAGCGAGTTTTAATTAATCATAAATCATTACAATAAGCTAATAACATTGAATTTGCTCATTGTGCTTTAAATAGTACCTCAGTAATTTTATCCATATAAAAACTTTATTTTTAATAAAATCTTTACTCGAAAACATCATATGCCTATGATCGGATAAATTCAGCCGTGGAACAAAGTAATGACAAGTAATAATACAAACTCTGTAACAACCCTTACTATCACTCGCCCTGATGACTGGCATGTACATTTACGTGATGGTGACCAGTTAAAAGACACTGTACGCGATATTAGCAGATATATGGGCCGCGCTATTGTTATGCCAAACCTTGTTCCGCCAGCAACGTGCACAGATACGGCATTGTCGTACAGAGAACGCATTATGTCTGCAAATCCACAAGGCAACTTTGAGCCATTAATGGTTTTGTATCTCACGGATAAAACTACACCAGATGAAATAATAAAAGCTAAAGCGACAGGTAAAATAGTAGCAGCTAAGCTTTACCCTGCTGGCGCTACCACTAATTCTGACTCGGGTGTTACATCAGTAAAAAATATTTATCCAGTTTTAAAAGCAATGCAAGAAGTAGGCATGTTGCTGTTAGTGCATGGGGAAGTGACAGATTCGTCGATTGATATTTTTGACCGTGAAAAAGTATTTCTGGATACAATTTTAGGAGATGTAGTAAATGACTTTCCTGAGCTTAAAATTGTACTCGAGCATATTACGACTAAAGATGCAGTAGAGTTTGTAGTTAATGCACCTAGCAATGTAGCGGCAACAATTACAGCGCATCATTTGCTTTATAACCGCAATCATATGTTAGCGGGTGGAATTCGCCCACATTATTACTGTTTGCCAATTCTCAAGCGTAACATTCACCAGCAAGCATTAATGGCTGCAGCAATAAGTGGAAATAAAAAATTCTTCTTAGGAACTGACTCTGCACCACATTATAAAGATAAAAAAGAAGCAGCTTGTGGGTGTGCTGGTGCATACACGGCTCATGCCGCTATTGAATTATATGCTGAAGCATTTGAGGATGCAGGAGCTTTGGACATGCTTGAAGGGTTTGCAAGCCACTTTGGCCCTGATTTTTACGAATTGCCGCGTAATACAGATACAATTACATTACAAAGAAAGCCGTGGAAAGTACCTGCAAGTTATACATTGGGCGACTCTGAAGTTGTGCCTATAAAGGCTGAAAATACAATGGATTGGTCTGTCGAATAACCAATAATATATTTAAATCTAAAGCCGCTTAATTTTTAATGCGGCTTTTTTGTTTGTGCTTTTGATATTATTGAAGCGTAATTCGACGACAGGGTGGTTGTAGGTGGCTTTTGATCTCGCTTACAGCAATAAATATTACAATAATACTTATAGTTTTTTGCTTGTAAATTAGTCAGTTAAAGGCGATTTAAAACAAATTTATATTTTTAAGAAATAATTCCTAATTAATAGAGCGAAAAAAAATATAATGTGTTAATCTTACCTTGCTTTGAGTTTTTATGTATTGAATTTACGGATATTGTGCTGCGTTTAAGGTTACCGGTTAGGTTATTACTTGTTCCTGTACTGTACCTCCATATTTTTGAGCATTGACTCAGGGAGGATATTGCCATAATAATATGGCTGAATTTTAATTATTGACTTACAGGAAAATTTAGTATGTCGGTTACTGGTAAAGTAAAGTTTTTCAACGAAGCTAAAGGCTTTGGTTTCATTGAACAAGAAAATGGTCCTGACGTGTTTGTACATTTCAGCGCAATCACTGGTTCTGGTTTTCGCACTCTTAGCGAAGGTCAAGCAGTGACATTCAGCATCAAACAAGGTCAAAAAGGCCCTGAAGCTGAGAACGTAGAAGCAGCATAATTTATTATGTGAACTCTAGTTCATCTTGGTGAAGCAGGTTTCTGTTTCACCATAATTTCCCTTACTTAAATCTATTTATTTCATACCTCAAATTCTCCTTTTTTTAAACTTAAAAAACTACTCAAACATTCTATCTTTGCAAAGCTAAACAACTAATAATCTAACGAACAAAACATTCCTCTAATACTTTTAAAAACCATTCATGAGAATTTATTCAATGGGCCTGATACCAGCTTAAATAAAATTGATGCTCAATATCAATCCATGCAAATTCTCTTTCAAGCTTACTCTGTGTGACGAAGGCTACTCATTGATAAGGGCTTCTAGGTGCTTCTATTACTTTATTATGTGAACGTAAAGCTTAATTTATAGTGTATTACTAATAAAGTAGGGTAACTCTTCATGATTAACTTAATTACTGAATTAACCTTAACGTTAAAATAGTATTAAAGAATACTTTAAAGCGGTAAATACAACCTGTTTAATTATCAAAAGCTTTTATGTTGATAAAAGAAATGCATTGTTGAGTTTATTATTACTATTTATGGAAAAACACGTTTTAAAATAGCTTTAAAAGTAACGTATATAAAGCGTGAGTATCCGAAATTAAATATTATCCAGTGTTGTTTTTTTGTGCGACAAATGGTTTGTTTTTTCAGATGAAGTGTAACTGAGGTGATAAAACACGACAAAATCGTGTAAAAAATAACTTTTGTTATATCAATTTATATTTTTTTTAGTTTTTTTTCAGTGCGAATTCAGCTTTAGCTAAATGTTGCAATAATGTTGTTTTATGTCAGTGCAATGCGAATAAATACACCCCTTAAAAGGCTTTAATAGAAATATTAAGAAAAAGCTTCGTTGCAATAATGTTAACTGTTGTCGGCTGGTACTTTCGTTTAAGCATTAACTTAGCTATTTATTTACTGAGATTAGTAAACATCAAGTTGACAGCGCTAATTGCATTTAGCATTATTGGAAGGTTGATATCTATTAAAAGATATCAGGGTTGTTCTCCTCGGAGGATAATTAAATTATAAAAGTAACATTACTTAATTGGTTGGGAACTATGTCTGTTAAAATCAGAAAGAGTCTTGTAGCAACTGCGTTGGTTGGCGCATTTGCATTTGCAAGCAGCAATGTGATTGCAGATCCTTTGAATGACGTGCAAAAAGCAGGTCAACAAATTCAAAAGGCTGCGGTTAAGTCTCAAACTAAAATTGACAATGTATATGGTCAAACTCAGGAGCTAATCGCTGAGTACCGTAGCGTTGTTGATGAGACTGAACTTATGAAAGTGTATAACGATCACGTGTCGCGCTTGGTTGATAGCCAAAACGCTTCAATTGAATCGTTTGATCGTCAAATCGCGACTATTGATAACACTAAACAAAACGTTGTGCCTTTGATGTATCGCATGATCGATACGCTTGAGCAATTCATCAAAGCGGACGTTCCATTTAATCTTGAAACGCGTTTAGGACGTGTAGAAAGACTACGTGAGATCATGGTTTCTGCGTCTGTAACGACGTCTGAAAAATTCCGTCAAGTACTTGAAGCTTACACTATTGAAACAGCATACAGCTCTCTTGTATCTGCTTCACAAGGTACTCTAGAAGTTGATGGTAAAAGCATTAACGTTGATATCGGTCAGTTAGGTCGTATCACTTACGTTGCTCAGTCTTTTGACTTGAAACATGCTTGGGTGTGGGATAACAACACTAAACAGTGGAAAGAATTAGGCGAAGAATACCTAAAACCTGTTAAAGAAGTTATTCGTATGGCGCGTAAGCAAGCGACATTAGAACTTGTTAAACTACCTATCTTTGGCGCGGAGTAATCAATAATGAAGAAACTATTTAAAGGTTTTGCTGTTGCAGCAGTACTAACTGTTTCTGCAGGTACCGCGCTTAATGCACATGCAAATACTGGAGCTCTAGATAAAATTCTTGAGCAAGTAAAGCAAGAGCGTATCTCTGAAGGTAAAATCAATAAGCAACGTGAGCAAGAGTTCTTATCAGAACGTGCTGACAAGCAAGCATTACTTAACAAAGCTAAAAGCCAACTTGCTTCTGAGAAGTCTCGTGGTGAAAGCTTAGCTAAGCAATATGCACAAAACGAAAATACGCTAGCTGAAAAAGAAGCCGCTCTTCAAAGTGCCCAAGGTACTTTAGGTGAGATGTTTGGTGTTGTACGTCGTGCAGCTCAAGATGCTATCGGTTCTATCGAAGCGTCACTAGTTAGTGCTGAAAAACCAGGTCGTGCTGAAATCTTACGTTCGTTAGCAGCTGCTAAAGAACTTCCTACAGTTCGCGAACTTGAAGAACTTTGGATTTCACTTCAAACTGAAATGACAGAATCAGCTAAAGTTTCAACTTTTGAAACTGAAGTTGCTGGTCTTGACGGTAACCCGTCAATGAAAAAAGTAACACGTATCGGTAACTTTAACTTAGTTACAGA
The DNA here is from genome assembly GCF_014163785.1 of Pseudoalteromonas sp. SR43-7. NCBI lineage: Bacteria > Pseudomonadati > Pseudomonadota > Gammaproteobacteria > Alteromonadales > Pseudoalteromonadaceae > Pseudoalteromonas > Pseudoalteromonas sp. SR43-7. The sequence continues at coordinate 17,137 of NZ_JACJDY010000008.1, forward strand.
CGATGGTTACTTAATTTATTCACCAGAGACTAAGTCTATCCAGCCTCTAGGTAAGCAACCAGACGGTTATATCTTAGACGGTATCACGGCTCTAGAAAATACATCACCAGATAACTACGCTGGTGTTTACATAGATCCGACTCGTGGTGCTATCTTACGTATCAACACTCAAAAAGCGACCCTTATGGAATACTTCCATCAAGGTGGCGTAGTTGGTTATATCATCACGGCTTTACTTGGCCTAGGTATGCTAATTACTCTAATCCGCTTTGTTGACCTTACACTTACTACTAGTAAGATTAAGAGCCAGCTTAAAAATGTTGCTACACCGAATACAAATAACCCACTGGGTCGTATTCTTAAAGTATACCATGACAACAAGAACCAAGATGTTGAAAACCTTGAGCTTAAACTTGATGAAGCGATTCTACGTGAAACGCCACGCATTGAAGCTGGTATCAATATAATTAAGATTCTTGCTGCAATCGCACCGTTACTAGGTCTACTAGGTACAGTAATCGGTATGATCTTAACGTTCCAAACAATCACATTGTTCGGTACGGGTGATCCGAAGATCATGGCAGGTAACATCTCTCTAGCACTTGTAACTACAGCGCTAGGTCTAATTGCTGCATTACCACTAATTCTACTTCATGCTCTTGTAGCTGGTCGTAGTAAGTCGGTATTACACATCCTTGATGAGCAAAGCGCGGGTATCGTTGCTACTCACGCGGAGAAGGAGAAAGCCTAATGCTAGTCCTGATGGAGATATGGGAATCTATCAGGGATTTTGTTGGCACAGGCGGCCAGGTTTTATACGTGGTCGCGATAGCACTCTTTCTTATGTGGGTTTTAATGATTGAGCGCTATTGGTTCCTACTTGCAGAATTTCCTCGCACAGCGAAAGAAATTGTAGCAAAGTGGGATGCCCGCCAAGACACTACGTCTTGGTACGCACACAGAATCCGTGAAGCATGGATTTCTGAAGCGTCTGAAAAATTAGATCAGCGTATGTTGTTGATTAAGACATTAGTAGCTGTTTGTCCTTTAATAGGCTTACTTGGTACTGTTACTGGTATGATCTCGGTTTTTGAAACCATGGCCAACCAGGGTACGGGTAACGCACGTTTAATGGCATCAGGTATTTCAATGGCAACAATCCCAACAATGGCTGGAATGGTTGCGGCATTATCTGGAGTATTTTTTAGCTCACGTCTTGAGACAAAAGCTAAAATGGTGAAAGCCAAACTTATTGATAGTATGCCTCATCACTAGAGAGAGAATTAAATATGGCACGTAAACAACGTTTTCGTGAAGAAGAAGAAGCAGCGGTTGATATGACGCCAATGCTTGACATCGTATTTATCATGCTTATTTTCTTTATCGTAACTACATCGTTCGTTAAAGAGGCTGGTATCGAGGTCAATAAACCTAAAGCGGCTCAAGCTACTAAGCAAAAAAATGCTAACATTTTTATTGCTATTCGTAGTAACGGCGAGATCTGGATTGATAAACAGCAGGTTGATGTTGAACGTATTTCAGCAAAAATCGAAAGTTTATTAGCAGAACAACCTACTGAAGTTGTAATTTTGCAAGCTGATAAAGAAGCAAAACACGGCGTAGTGGTTAAAGTTATGGACCAGATTAAAGCGACGGGTGATAACCTGAGAATTTCAATAGCTGGAGATCAGTAATGATTCGTTTTCTGTTTTCACTGATTGCAGGTGGGGCAGTTACTTTCGGCTTGTTCTACTTCATGGCATTCCTCATCTCTGGTGGGGCTGACCGTAATACGGAACAAAAAGAGCAGATCATAGTCGAAATAATGACGAATCCGCCTGAATCTAAGGTGCAGGAGAGGAAGCGTGTACCGCCTCCTCCTCCGCCACCGCCAAAGCAGCCGCCTAAACCGCAGCCGCCACAGCCGGAAAATAATAATCCAAATCCTGGTGCTATGTCATTTAATATGGGAAGCATTGATGTTGGTAGTTCGGCAGGTGGACTAAGTGGTCCTGGTGCATTTGGACGAGATGGTGATGCGACACCTATCGTTCGTATAGAACCAAAATATCCAACGCAAGCAGCACGTGATGGTAAAGAAGGTTGGGTTCAACTTTCATTCACAATTGATGAGCTAGGTGGAGTAACTGACGTTGAAGTAATTGACGCAGATCCGAAACGTATCTTTGACCGTGAAGCTAAACGTGCACTGCGTAAGTGGAAGTACCGTCCTAAGATCATTGACGGAAAACCACAGAAACAACCAGGTTTACAAGTTCAATTAGACTTTAAACTTAACCAAGGCAACTAAGGAGGCGAGTAATGAGAAATTTTTCTAAAGTAACTGCTCTTGCAATTCTTATGTCTGTGTCGGGTGCTACTTTAAGTGCATCTGTTTTAGCAGCGCCGGATTACGCAAAGATTGAAGAGCGTAAAAAAGCAAAAACTAAAATCATGGGCGAGCGTACTGGTAAAAAAGTAATTAAAGCATTTGATTTGTACAACGAAGAAAAAGTTGATGAAGCAATTGTTTTGCTTAGAGAAATCGAGCCTTCGAATGACTTTGATAAAGCGACCGTAAATCGTTACTTAGGTAGCATGTACGCTCAAAAAGAAAAGTATGACGAAGCGATCAAGTACTCTAAGCAAGCCGTTGCACCTGATGTTTTAAACTTTGCTGATCAAGAACAAACTCTTAAGTTGTTAGGTGACTTATACGCTGGTACAGAAAAGTTCCAAGAAGCTAAAAAAGCATATGTAGCTTGGATGGACTTTACCGGTGAAGAGGACCCTACGGTTTATACACGTATTGCTCAAGCTAACTATCAGTTAGAGCAATACCGTGATGTTTTTGAACCAGCAGATAAGGCAATAAAACTTCAAAAAGAGCCTAACAAAGGCCCTTACCAATTAAAACTTGGCGCATACTTTGAGCTTAAAGATTATGCAAACATGGTTAAAATTGGCGAAGAAATTGTTCGTGTATGGCCTGATGATAAAAAAGCTTGGGTTAGCTTAGGTAAGTATTACCTACAAACTGAAGATTATTCTAAAGGTTTAGCAACTATGGAAGTTGCATACAAGAATGGTTACTTTGAAAATGAAGTTGAGTATAAAGTCTTATCTAACTTTTACTCTCTAAATGAGATCCCTTATAAAGCAGCTGTAACGCTAGAAAAGGCCATTAAGAGTGAAAAAGTAGAACGTACAAAGCAGAATGTTAGCGCGATTGCGAGTAATTACCATCGTTCTAAAGATTTAGAAAAAGCTGCTAAGTACTACGAAGATGCTGCTAAATTTGATGACGACGCTGAGCTTTACCGCAAAGCTGGTTCATTACTTTTACAATCTGAAAAATTCAGTGCTGCTATTGTTCGCTTGAATAAAGCATTAGAGCTTGGCTCTGACAAAAAAGGCACAATTTATTCAGATTTAGCTGAAGCGTATTACTACCAAGGTAAGTATAAGCAAGCATATGCTGCAATTACTAAAGCTATGGATGACCCTCGCACACGTAAGTTTGCAAAAGGTTGGTCTACATATATTAAAGATAAAGCCGCTCGCAACGGTGTTAAAATTTAATTTTAATTAGCTTAAGCAACTTATAAAAAGCCCCTCTGGGGCTTTTTTTATTGGAACTACTATGTATAAAAAGCTCTTTTTATCATCATTACTGTGCCTATTTTTAACTGCATGTTCAAAGCAGTCTCAACCTTATGAGTCGTTTGAGGACGCACAAGTCGCTTTAAAAGCTTTAAACATGGCGCTTGTACAAACAGGTGCTACTAAAGGCAATAACATTGAAAAAGATCAATTGGTTTTCTCTGATGCTTACCTAACAAAACGCCATACTATTTATCAGAGCCTAATGGGTATGGAGCTTAATCTAAATCAAATTGCGCAAGTAAACTATTTGGTAATTGCAGAGCGTTTCCCTGAACGCTACTTTAATTGGCCGGCCCAAGTAAATGTGTTAAAAAACATGCTCGCTTTTGAAGGCTCAAAAAACACACCGGATAATGTTATTACTTGGCTCAAGTTAACCCAAGATACCCTAGACAGTGCTCAACAAAGCAATTTAAAGCTGAACAAGGTTGAACTTACACTGTTACAAAGCTATGTATTAAGTGCGATAGCAAGTAACGATGTTCAACCAGCGCTTAAAAGCCATATAAGAGCTTTTAGCGATTATTTAGCTAGTTATAAGCCAAGAGGAAGTGTGGGTCTAAGAGGTCTGCCAAATGGCACTCAGTGGTATCAGAGCAAACTTAATTACTTTAGTGGCGAAGTACATTCACCGTTAGAATGGGTTACTCTTTTAAACGAAAAAATAAAAGTATTAGATCGTGTTGCATTCGACAGTAAGCTGCCAACTTCTCACCAAAAATCGTTTTTAGTTCAGTATTTATCTGATGAAAAATTAATAGAAGGCTTAGATTGGCAGGCTAACTATCAAGACTTACCTGCAATGGCGAGCGCTATGGATATGTCTAATAAAGATAAAACATTGATGCTTGCGATGATGGAATCAGATATAGGTATTCACTACCATGCGTGGACTTTGCCTCAAGCAAAGGTAAACCTTATAAAGCGCCTACAAATGAGTCCAGAAGAGGCCCAGTACTTGGTTGAAGATATAATTCTCTACCCAGGGCAATCATTTAGCTTTATACAACACATTATATAATGATTTGAAAGTGCGCTTATTGTGCGCACTTTGTACACCGTTGAGTTGCGGGGTCTAGTTCAAGTGACTCAGCTGATATTTTTTCTTCACAATCACAGCAGTAGCCATACTGGCCAATTTCTATTTGACTTAGTGCGGCTTCTAGTTTGGTCATGCGACTGATTAAAAGTGCATACTCAGGGCCTAACTTCTCTGCTGCGCAGTCTAACCATTCATTATTTGCTGTATCAGCTAAAATTTGTATTAAATGGTGATGTGCAGGGTAAGCTGATTTAGAAAGCATGGTTAATATATTTAATTTAACTTGTGCTATTTCATCGTTAAGTCTTTTTTGATGATGCATTATCAGTACAACCTTATTAAATGGGCTTTACGTTATACTGATATTATCTAGAGTCTTTAAGTTAGTCGTTATGATTTGAATCAAGTTGCGGTGCTTTGGCATATTTATTTAATACGCTCGCCACATCTTCTTTACTTTTTAAACGTCTGATTTCGTCAAACAAATCGATAGCTTGTGGGTACTGGCGTTTTAGATAACCAAGCCATTGTTTAGTACGCGAAGCAAAGTATTTTTCATCCTTCGCGGGGTCTTGATGAATAGCTGAGTGAATTAAGTGATAAATAATATGCTCCCACTCAAGGCCATCATATTGCTCATTATTTACATGAGCTTTAATTTTTTTTGCTAAATCAGGGTGCGAAAGGGCGCCACGACCAAGCATTAAATCAGTGCACCCACTTCGTTTTTGACAAAGCATTGCGTCCTCTACTTGCCAAATTTCACCATTGGCAACAACGGCAATATTCTTACCTTTTATTATTGGTGGAATTTTTTCCCAATAAGCTGGCGGGTTATAACCATCTCGTTTGGTTCTGGCGTGAATAGCTACACTATTTGCACCTGCACTTACCACAGCATCAACAATTTCTTGGCTGTTACTGTCATCATCAAAGCCTAAACGAATTTTTGCACTTACTTCATGTTCAACATCTACAGCATCTCGGACTGCTTTAATAATCGTATACATATGGTCAGGGTCTTTAAGCAGTACAGCCCCCCCTCGGCTACGATTAACTGTTTTTGCTGGGCAACCAAAATTTAGGTCGACCCCATGGGACCCTAAAGCGATTGCTCTTATTGCATTTTCGGCTAACGGATTTGCTTCTTGACCGAGTAATTGAACACGCACAGGAGTACCTGCTCGTGTAAATCCATTATTATGTAGTTCAGGGCAAAATCGATGAAAAACTTTGTCAGGTAAGCATGTTTCAACCACTCTTACAAACTCTGTAACGCACAAATCGAACCCACCAATGTCTGTGAGTAATTGGCGCATTTTAAAATCAACGACACCTTCCATAGGTGCTAAAACAAGTTTCATAAAGAGATTAATTTTGATAAAAAACTGGAGACATAGTTTACCTGTAAATCACACATTGATAAATCTGTAATTACCGCCCATATTTGATGTATAAATTGCAAAAGTAAATATTATGAAAATAAATGAAAGTTTTTATTTTTGTACGGGTCTACTTAAGCATACAAGCAATTTAAAAATACATTTTTATTGCTAAGATTTACAATCCTTGATTAAAGAGAGTCATAAAATGAATACAGTTAAAAAAAATACAATCGCGTTAACTTTAGGTGCAGTAGTAGTTGGCTCTGCAAGTTTTGTATCTGCAGATGTACAAGCTAACCCATTTGAGTTTCAACAACTAGTAACAGGTTACCAATTAGATGCTGCAGAAGGTAAGTGCGGTGAAGGCAAATGTGGCGGTGACGCAAAAGATAAAAAAGAAGGTAAATGCGGCGAAGGCAAATGTGGTGGCGACGCAAAAGATAAAAAAGAAGGCAAATGCGGCGAAGGCAAATGTGGCGGCGATGCAAAAGGTAAAAAAGAAGGTAAATGCGGTGAAGGCAAATGTGGTGGCGACGCAAAAGATAAAAAAGAAGGTAAATGCGGCGAAGGTAAGTGTGGCGGCGATGCAAAAGACGCAAAAGCTAAAACAGAAGGCAAATGTGGTGAAGGTAAATGTGGCGGCGACGCTAAAAAAACTAAAAAAGAAGGTAAGTGCGGCGAAGGTAAATGTGGTGGCCGTTAATATCTTATTCTAAATAAGTTATGCTAAAAGGGCCCTAAGGCCCTTTTTTGTTAAGTTAGAGGTAGTTATGATACAAACTCAAAGTAAAGATTTTGGGATGGTGGGCCTTGGCCTACGACGAGAAATGCTTGATGAGCTGCTTGAGCATGTACCTAATCAAGTAGACTTTTTAGAAGTTGCGCCAGAGAACTGGTTAAAACTGGGTGGACGCTTTAAAAAGCAATTTAAAACATTAACCGATGCTAATAATTTTGTGTGTCATGGATTATCACTGTCTATCGGTTCTCCCGAACCTCTTGATGTTGAATTTGTTAAGTCTTTAAAAGTGTTTTTTGAAGAGCACAATATAAAAATTTTTAGTGAGCACTTAAGTTACTGCTCCGGTAAAGGGCATATGTATGACTTAATGCCCATTCCATTTACACAAGATGCAATAGCACATGTTGTTCCTCGTATTAAACAAGTTCAAGACATACTAGAGCAGCAAATTGTGATAGAAAATGTTTCCTATTATGGCGCTCCTGGACAGCAATTATCAGAACTTGAATTTACGAATATTATTTTAGAGCAAGCTGACTGCAAGCTTTTACTTGATGTGAATAACATTTATGTTAATTCGATAAATCATGGCTACAACGCGCAAGCATTTTTAACTGGGTTACCCTCTAATCGTATAGCCTATGGGCATGTTGCTGGCCATTATAATGAGGCTGATGACTTAATTGTTGATACACATGGCGCTGATGTGATTGATCCTGTTTGGGAGCTACTCGATAAAGCATACGAAGTGCATGGCGTATTTCCAACCTTGCTTGAGCGCGATTTTAATATTCCTACCATGAATGTTTTAACCAAAGAGTTAGATATAATTCATGATCTACAGGCTAAACACTTTGATTCAACAGTTTCAAAACAACGAGCTTAATATAAGCCTTTATCAACATTAAAAGAGTGCCTAGTTATGAGCTTTATTGAAATACAAAACGAATTTATGGCGCATATTCGCGAGCCTCAAAAAAATAAAAAGCCCAGCGGTATCGAAGTCAGGCGTATGGCTATTTATCGCGACCTATTTTTTAATAACATTGAAGGTTTTATATCATCAGGTTTTCCGGTATTAAAAACGTTATATACCCAGAAGCAATGGCAAGCCCTCGTACGCCAGTTTTTTAGCGAATATGATTGTCATTCGCCGTACTTTTTAGACATAGCAGGGGAGTTTATTAATTACTTATCAAGTGATTATAAAATGAAAAAATACGATCCCGTGTTTATGCTTGAGCTTGCCCATTATGAATGGGTAGAGCTAGATGTATCCATTGCACACGAAGATGAGCAAGAGAAAAAATTACAAACAACAGCGCTCACTAGTTCAGCTTTATATTTATCGAAAACGGCAAGAAATTTAAGTTATCAATTTCCGGTTCAAAATATTAGCAATCGCTTTAAACCAAAAGAGCCATCACCTCAGCCTAATTATTTTGTTGTATATAGAGATGAAGATGATGACGTTCAATTTCTGGCTACGAATGCGGTGACAGCTTTGCTATTGTCAATCATAGAGGCAAGCGAAGGCGCGACATTTGACAACGTCTGCCAACAGGTATTAGCTCATGCACCACAATTTAATGCAGAGCAAATTACTCAAGGTGCACTGGTTACTCTTAATGCTATGGTTGAACGAGGGGTAATTGTGACAAAAAATCAAGACTAAGGTCTTTATTGATGATTTTACATCGTCTATTATGGCAGCCTTATTTGTCGTGCTTAATAAAAGGTTGTACCAATGTCAGATGATAAAGACTTTAAAGATCCGTTCAACGCTACTTACTTTCTTGCTTTTTTAGCTGTATTTGCAGGGATTGGTTGTTTAAATGCAATATTAGGCTGGATCACTAGCTTAACGTAAAATGTATAGCGTGTATTAAGGCTGTTGCTAACTTCAGCCTTGAACCACTTTATTTTAATTACCCCGTCCATATTTAATACTTCTTTTATAATAACGCCAAACTCGCAATTAAAGGTTAGTTAAGGTTATAATCACCTGCTTTGTAATATAAACAATTGAGCAGTTAAAATTATGACTCAAGTAACACCAGCAATTATCAAAAACAGCATAACTACAATTGCTGATTATCCAAAAGCGGGCATTATGTTTCGCGATGTAACCACTTTAATGGCAAATCCAGAAGCTTTTAAAGCAACTATTGACGCGTTTATCGCAGAATATAAAGATCAGGGCTTTACTAAAATCATAGGCACAGAATCACGTGGTTTTATTTTTGGTGCGCCATTGTCTTATGCGTTAGGCATTCCGTTTATTCCAGTACGTAAACCAGGTAAGTTACCACGCGAAGTTATTCGCCAAGATTACTTACTTGAGTACGGTGAAGACACGCTAGAACTGCATGTAGATGCAATTGTACCTGGCGACAAAGTATTACTAGTTGATGACTTATTAGCAACTGGTGGCACAATTGAAGCCACTGCTAAGTTAGTTAATAAACTAGGTGGCGAAGCCACAGATGCAGCATTTGTTGTATCACTACCAGAACTTGGTGGCGAGCAGCGCATCAAAAAAATGGGTATTAAAATCCTAAAATTGGTTGAATTCGAAGGCGAGTAATCGATGAGTTATCAGGTTCTAGCGAGAAAATGGCGTCCTCAAACCTTTCATGAATTGGTTGGGCAGTCTCATGTTAAGCAAGCGCTTGTAAATGCGCTTACGCAAAATAGACTGCATCACGCTTATTTATTCACTGGAACCCGCGGTGTAGGTAAAACCACCATTGCACGTATTTTTGCTAAAAGCTTAAATTGCGATGAAGGTATATCTGCAAATCCGTGTGGACAATGTAGCAGCTGTTTGGATATAGAAGCAGGGCGCTACATTGACCTACTCGAAATAGATGCGGCTTCTCGTACAAAAGTAGAAGACACTCGCGAAATACTTGATAACGTTCAATATGCACCAACTCGTGGACGTTATAAAGTATACCTAATCGATGAAGTTCACATGCTTTCTAAGCACAGCTTTAATGCGCTTTTAAAAACGCTTGAAGAGCCACCAGAGCATGTGAAATTTTTATTGGCGACCACCGATCCTCAAAAATTACCAGTTACTATATTATCTCGCTGTCTACAATTTAACTTAAATGCCTTGTCGCAAAGTGAAATTAAAACACAGCTTGAACACGTACTTACTCAAGAGCAGCTTAGCTTTGATACCGATGCACTTAGCATTATTTCAAAAGCCGCTGATGGCAGTATGCGTGATGCACTTAGCTTAACCGACCAAGCTATTGCTCAAACAAATGGTGATATTAATAATCAAGCAGTACAAACAATGCTTGGTTTAATGGATACTCATTATAGCCAAAGCTTGCTCGCAGCATTACTTGCACAAGATGGCGCTGCGTTAATGGATGAGATTGCGCAGGTGGCAAGTCGTAATCCTAATTATGTGGCATTGCTTGATGATTTAATTGCACTTACACATTTAACACAACTAACCCAGTTAGTGCCTGAAGCGGCAGGGCTAGATGAAAAAAATGTAGATTATATTGCTCATGTTGCACAACATACGAGCCCACAACAAATTCAAATTTATTATCAGTTACTGTTAAATGGTAAAAAAGATTTACAATGGGCACCAGAGCCTCGCTTAGGTTTTGAAATGATAATGCTAAGATTATTAGCATTTAAGCCTTCAGATGTGCAACAAACTGTACACACAGCAAACGAAGAGCCGGCCCCAAATAAACAAGGCCGTGCAAATGCACTGCGAGATATATTAAATAAAAATAAAACATCGCAAAACACCGTAGCTGGCCAAAGTAGTGTACCTGTAAATAATACTAAGCCAGTTAGCAATGCAGAGCAGCCTAAAGCCGTTGAGATAGAGCCTTCAGCTAACGCTGCCGCTCAGTCATCAAATAATGAAGTTGTGCAAAGTAATAATGAGCCTGCTCAAGTTGCAGTAGAGCAACCGGTTCAACAAAGTGAAAACGCTTCAAAGCAACAGGCTTTAGCTAAAGAGCAACCACAAACCAATGTTGTTTCAGATGCTCAAGCCCAGCGACAAAGTGAAGATGAAACTTATATGCTCCATAGTGATGCTGAACAAACGCTGGCCTCGCAATTTGACGATATAATGAGTAGCGCTGTAGATCAGGGTTTTAAACCTGCACCTACTGCAAACTCAGAACCTCAATCAGAGCCTGTTACTAATCACAATGTAAGTACGCCAATAGCTGAACAAGAAGCGCAGGCGCAATCTGCCATTGCTCGTATTTTACGTGACAGAAACATATCCGGTGCGGGTAGGTTATCAAGCAAGAGTACAAGCACCTCTGCAAATAATGTAGCAGCGCAGCCAAACCAAGCGCCCGCTAAAAAGCCAGAACATCACGCAAGAATGCCTAAAGCTCAAAGTGTTAACCAAGGTAGCACCGCTGAAAATACAAACGAGCTCAACAGCGTTTCAAGCGTAGCACCTAGCGATCCCCCACCTTGGGTGACTGATAGTGCAGGTGCAAGTGAAAAAAAGCATGAGCTCCCACCAACAGGGAGCGAAAGCCAGGCACATGGTCACGCTAATACAAAACCAGCACGAAAAGTTGATTTTAAAGAAAAGCATCAAACAATTACCGAAAATTTAGCGCCAGAGCTACTTGAGCAAATAAATCCTCAAAAAGTACCTGAAGCAGCGCCCGAGGAAATTAGCATTCCCGTGCCTGATGATTTTCAAAGTCCAATTAGTGAAATTAGGTTTGCACACCAACAAGATGAATGGGCTTATTTAATTAAACGTATGGGACTGGGTGGTCGTATGCGCCAATTTGCGTTGCATTCAATATTTACCAAGCAAGGCAACAGTTTACATATAGACGTTGATGAATCACAAAAGCATTTAGATACACCGATGCTTCGCCAAAGATTAGATGCCGCATTGTCGAGTATTTATGAGCATAACGTGTCGTTAAGTATTAATTTTGCTAAGGGAGTTATTGATTCTCCTTATCTTATTCAGCAAAAAATAGATGCAGGACGCCATCAACAAGCAATCGATGTGATCACATCGGATGAAAACATAGTACAATTTCAGCAAGTATTTAGCGCCGAAATTGACGAAAACAGTATTCAGGCATTGTAATTACTTACAATCGCCCTTATGTTCATGTTAATTAATGTATTAAAAGAAAGAGAGAAAGTTATGTTTAAAGGTGGAATGGGCAACATGATGAAGCAAGCGCAGCAAATGCAAGATCGCATGCAAAAAGCCCAAGACGAAATCGCAACTCTTGAAGTTGTTGGTGAAGCCGGTGCAGGTTTAGTTAAAGTAACTATGCTTGGTAACCACAATGTACGTCGTGTTCAGCTTGATGAGAGCTTGATGGAAGACGACAAAGACATGATTGAAGACTTACTTGCAGCAGCATGTAACGATGCTGTTCGCCGTGTTGCAGAAGAAACACAAGAGCGTATGGGTAAAGTAACTGGCGGTATGCAATTACCACCAGGTATGAAAATGCCGTTTTAAGTAAATAATGCAACTTTCAGATAGTTTAAATCAGCTTATAGAAGCACTGCGCTGTCAACCGGGCATTGGTCCAAAGTCAGCGCAACGTATTGCTTTTCACCTGCTTGAGCGCGACCGAAAGGGAGGCACTCAGCTGGGCAATGCACTCACTAAAGCAATGACCGCCATAGGGCACTGTCAGTCTTGTCGTACTTTTTGCGAACAAGCTCAGTGCGATATTTGTTTAAGTACAAAACGCCAAGACAGCGGTATATTATGTGTTGTTGAATCGCCTACTGACGTACTTGCCATCGAGCAAACAGGTCAGTATTTAGGTCTATACTTTGTATTAATGGGTCACTTATCGCCAATAGACGGTATTGGTCCTAAAGAGATTGGCTTAGATGTTTTAGAGCAAAAGCTTGCCCAAGGCGATATTAATGAGGTTATTTTAGCGACTAACCCTACCGTTGAAGGCGATACTACCGCACATTATATTGCTCAGCTTTGTCATAAATACAAAGTAGGCGCTTCACGTATTGCCCATGGTATTCCTGTGGGAGGTGAGCTTGATTTAGTAGATGGTAGAACACTTATGCATGCCTTTAGCGGCAGGCGCCTAGTTACTCAAGACTAGCTCTAAGTCACTATTTGAAAACAAATTACAAAAGCCTACATGATTAAATCATGTAGGCTTTTTCGTTTTTAAGGTAAGCTTAAAAACAATCTAATTTATTTTTGGGCTATGTCTCTAATTAGTAAGGAATACAATGAAAGATAACCAACCCTATCAAGGTGCATTACTAGGTAGTAAGCGTTTTTTACCGCTTTTTATTACGCAGTTTTTCTCAGCGATAAACGATAACGTGTATAAGCAATCAGTGCTTATTCTATTAATATTTCAGGCTGCAACGCTTGCAGATGGCGCACTTTATTCAAATATTGCTGCTGGGTTATTTATTCTTCCGTTCTTTTTATTTTCAGGGATGGCAGGGCAGCTTGCAGAAAAAACAGAAAAATCAAAATTGATTAGAATCGTAAAACTATGTGAAATCCCTATTATGGTTGTAGGGGCAGTTTCTATTTTAACGCAGTATGTGTGGCTAATGTTAGCCACCGTATTTTTAATGGGCGTGCAAAGTACGTTTTTTGGTCCATTAAAATATTCTATTTTACCGCAGCACGTAGCACCTAATGAATTAACAAAAGCGAATGGTTTGGTTGAATCAGGCACGTTTGTGGCGATACTAATTGGTACAATTTTTGGCACTTATTATATTACTCAATCAGTAGGGCCTACGCTTATAAGTATTGCAGTATTAGTCTTGGCCGTGATGGGTTATGTGAGCAGTCGCTTTATACCCACTAGTGAAGCAAACGAGCCTAACTTAAAATTTACCTACAATATATTTTCATCCACAAAAAACGTATTTTCAGCACTTAATTCGCAAACAGAATCAGTTGGTAAATCAGTCCTCGGGATCAGTTGGTTTTGGTTAATTGGCGCCATCGTTTTAACATCCCTACCAAATTATGTAAAACACACAATGGGTGGTGATGAACTGGTTGTCACTAGCGCGCTTGTTGTGTTTTCACTAAGTATTGCGATTGGTTCGTTACTGTGTGAAAAGCTTTCTCGCTCACGAATAGAATTAGGAATTGTGCCTTTTGGCGCTATTTTAATTACCTTGTTTTTATACTTACTGAGCCAAGAGAGCGCTATTAGCTCTTATTTACCTCAAAACCCTGAATTATTGACGCTTGAGCAGTTATTAAAAACAGGCGATATGGTGTGGCATTTTGTATGGATGGCAGGCATTGGTATTGGCTCTGGTTTTTACACTGTACCGCTGTATGCGCTTATTCAACAGCGTACTGAAGAGTCGAGTCGCTCACGAGTTATAGCGGCTAACAATGTATTAAATGCACTGTTTATGGTGGGCAGTGCTGTTTTAAGTATTGTAACGCTGTCTGTTTTTCAGTGGAGTATTTCAGAGTTGCTACTGTTACTTGCCGGGCTAAACTTACTTATCTCTGTTTATATTTATACCAAAGTACCAGAGTTCTTTTTACGATTTATTATATATATTTTAGCTATTTGTATGTACAGAGTGCGTACAAAAGGTGAAAGTAATATACCTGATGCAGGCGCTGCGGTTGTAGTGTGTAATCATGTCAGCTTTGTTGATTGGATGTTTATTTTAGCCGCATCACCAAGGCCTATCCGGTTTATGGTATTTGCCCCTATTTATTATTCGCCGGCTCTACATTGGTTATTTAAAATGGCTAAGGCTATTCCCATTAACAGTGAAAAAACCAATCCAGAAGCGTTTAAAAAAGCCTTTGACGAAGTAGCTGCTGCGCTTAATAAAGGCGAACTTGTTGGTATTTTCCCTGAAGGAAAGCTAACCAGTGACGGCTCAGTGGATATTTTTCGCCGTGGAATCGAGCGCATTATTGAGCGCTCACCTGTGCCCGTTATTCCTGTGCACTTAGGTGGTTTATGGGGCAGCATGTTTAGTCGTAAAGCTAAGTGGCAATTGCCTCGATTAAAATGGTCTTTGGTGTCGGTTGCAGTCGGTGCCCCGATTGCTGCTGATAAAGTAGTAGCAGATGATTTACGTGAAAAAGTATTGGCTTTAAAAGCGCTTCATTCAAAAGATAGTGACTAATTTAATGATTAACTTAATGGCTAACTCAACATCGCAAACACCTTCAGAACAACCCATTATAGTTGATGATTTTGTAGCCCCTAAGTGCGACGGGTTTATTGAAATATTATATCAAGATGACGATATTTTACTGATCAATAAACCCAGTGGACTATTAAGCTTATCAGGTAAAAACCCGCTTAATTGGGACTCAGTGCATTACCGCTTAGTACATGGTCAAAAGGGCTTAACAGCTGCATTTGCAGAGGCTAAGTTACCGCATCGGCTAGATTTGGGCACATCGGGCATTATGATTGTTGGATTAAACGCGATTGCGTCAAAGCACCTTAATAAGCAATTTCAGGCACGCAGTATTCAAAAGCGTTATGTAGCCATGTTAGAGGGATGCTTGGCTGTTGATGAAGGGCAAATTACTGCGCCAATTGCAAAAGATAAACTGCTTTTTCCGCGTGTTAAAATTTGCCAATCGACAGGTAAAACAGCGCTGAGTGAATATAAAGTACTTGAGCGGCTCAGGCAGCCGTGCAGAACCTTAGTGCAATTTACACCTATTACTGGGCGTACCCATCAATTACGAATATACAGCCAGTTTATAGGGCACCCAATTTTAGGCTGTGATTTATATAAAAGTGCGCAAAGTGAACATATGGCACGGCGGTTACAATTACATGCCAGCGATTTATATTTTGAACATCCAACAACTGGTGAAAAGATTCATATTAATTGTCCGCATTCGTTTTAAACAAATTAATGGTTCTTTGTTTTCGTTTCACCTTTTTTAAATTTTTCCCTTGAAGTTCTAACACCTCACCCCATATTAAGTGCATAACGCAGACACTTTGCAAATTGGAGATATATAAATGACTGCAGCACAAAAAGAAACATTAGGCTTTCAAACAGAAGTAAAACAATTATTAAACTTAATGATTCATTCTCTTTATTCTAATAAAGAAATATTTTTACGTGAGCTTGTGTCAAATGCATCAGACGCAGCAGACAAGTTACGCTTTTTAGCATTATCTCAAGGTGACCTTTACCAAGGTGATGCCGATTTACGTGTTCGTATTAGTGCAGATAAAGAAGCAAATACAATTACCATTTCAGATAATGGTATTGGTATGACGCGCGATGAAATCATTAGCTCATTAGGTACTATTGCAAAGTCGGGTACTGCTGAGTTTTTCAAAAACTTAACGGGTGATCAAAGTAAAGATTCACAATTAATTGGTCAATTTGGTGTTGGTTTTTACTCAGCATTTATTGTTGCTGATTTAGTAACTGTTCGTACACGTAAAGCCGGTGAAACAACCGCTTACGAGTGGGAATCTCAAGGTGAAGGCGAATACACACTTCAAGAAATTGAAAAAGAAGGCCGTGGTACCGACATTATTTTACATCTTCGCGATGAAGAAAAAGAATTTGCTGATGACTGGCGCCTACGTAGTATCGTTACTAAATACTCTGATCACATCTCAACGCCAGTACAAATGTTTAAAGCAGAAGTGCCTGAATCTGAAGGCGAAGACGGCGAAAAAATTCCAGCAGTACCAGGTGAGTGGGAAAGCATTAACCGCGCGACTGCATTGTGGACACGCGATAAATCAGAGCTTTCTGATGATGAATACAAAGAGTTTTACAAGCATGTAAGCCACGACTGGGAAGCTCCTCTTAGCTGGGCACATAATAAGGTTGAAGGTAAAACTGAATACACTAGCCTTTTATATATTCCTAAAAAAGCACCTTTCGACTTATGGAACCGTGAACGTCAAAGTGGTTTAAAACTTTACGTACAACGTGTGTTTGTAATGGATGATGCTGAGCAATTCATGCCAAGCTACCTTCGCTTTGTAAAAGGCTTACTAGATTCAAACGATTTACCACTGAACGTATCTCGTGAAATTCTACAAGACAACAAAGTAACGCAAGCTATTCGTAAAGGGTGTACATCGCGTATTATTAAAATGCTTGAGCGTATGGCTAAAAACAAAGCTGACGATTACCAAGTATTTTGGAATGAGTTTGGTCAAGTAATGAAAGAAGGCCCAGCTGAAGATGCTGCAAATAAAGAAGCTATTTGTAAGCTACTTCGTTTTTCTTCGACACATACTGACTCAGAAACACAAGATGTGTCGCTTGAGCAATATGTTGAACGCATGAACGAAGGCCAAGACAAAATTTACTACGTAGTAGCTGATACATTCACCGCTGCGAAAAACTCACCGCATTTAGAGATTTTCCGCAAAAAAGGCATTGAAGTATTACTACTAAGTGACCGTGTTGACGAGTGGATGATGAGCCACTTAACTGAATTTGCTGATAAGCAGCTACAGTCGATCACACGTGGTGACTTAGATTTAGGTAAGCTTGACGACGAAGAAACTAAAAAAGCGCAAGAAGAGTCTGAAAAAGAAATGGCTGGGCTTGTTGAACGTATTAAAACAGCACTAGGTGATGACGTTAAAGAAGTGCGCTTTACGCACCGCTTAACAGATTCTCCAGCATGTGTTGTAAGCGACGACAACGACATGAGCTCACAAATGCAAAAGCTAATGGAATCTGTTGGTCAAGCAGCCCCTGAAGCAAAACCTGTGTTTGAGCTAAACCCAGAGCATCAACTTGTTAAGCACTTAAATGACGAACAAGATGAAGATAAGTTTGCGCAGTGGTCACACGTTTTACTAGATCAAGCACTACTTGCAGAACGCGGTACACTTAAAGATCCAACAGGATTTGTTACTCGCTTAAATAAATTGATGCTTGAACTAAGTAAATAAGCAAATAGGTATTTACTCAGTTAATAAAGTATAAATTATGTACTTTAAATAAAAGGGAACGTGTGTTCCCTTTTTTAATGCCCTGTAAACACCCCAACGGCTCATCAATTAGTATAAGTTGCTTGAGTATCGGCGGCGCTTGTGGAAGAATTCAGGCTTTAAAATAAATATCCATACTAGGGGACAATAATATGCGCATTATTCTTTTGGGCGCGCCGGGTGCAGGTAAAGGTACTCAAGCTCAGTTTTTAATGGACAAATACGGTATTCCACAAATTTCTACTGGCGATATGTTACGTGCAGCAATTAAAGAAGGCACGCCACTGGGTCTAGAAGCAAAAAAAGTAATGGATGCTGGTCAACTAATTTCTGACGATATTATTATTGGTTTAGTTAAAGAGCGTATTACTAAAGCGGATTGTGAGAAAGGTTTTTTACTTGATGGCTTCCCGCGTACAATCCCACAAGCGGATGCAATGAAAGAAAATGGCGTAGTGGTTGATCACGTTATTGAATTTGACGTGGCTGATGAAGTCATTGTTGAGCGTATGGGCGGACGTCGTGTTCATCCTGGTTCTGGTCGTGTTTATCACGTTGTTTATAATCCACCAAAAGTGGAAGGTAAAGACAACGAAACTGGCGAAGACTTAATTGTTCGCGCTGATGATACTGAAGAAACAGTACGTAAACGTTTAGGTATTTACCACGAGCAAACTATGCCATTGGTTGATTACTATCAAGCAGAAGCGGCTGCTGGTAATACTCAATACCATAAACTAGATGGTACACAAGCTGTTGAAACTGTTAGCCAACAACTTGGTGAACTTTTAGGTTAATTATAAAAGCACATTAAAAAACCGCCAATTGGCGGTTTTTTGTTTTAAGGCTATTTAGCATTGCTTAATTAGTGCTACTTAATGGACTTTACAGTGTTTTAAGTTTTTCAATCACGCTGTTGTATTCAGGTTCCGTTGAAAGGCTACTAACTAACTGTTTATAAATGACGTTATGGCTTTCATCCAAAATAAATACAGTTCGCGTTAGTAAGCCCATATCTTTAATAATCAATCCGTATTTTTGACCAAAATCACGCCAAACAGAATCTGATAACGTAATGATTTTATCGATATTTTCAGCTTTGCAAAAACGCTTTTGAGCAAATGGTAAATCAGCACTAATTGTTAGCATAACTACACTTGGGAATTGTGAGGCTACTTTTTCATTAAAGTGCTTAGTTTGCAGGCTACAAATGCCGGTATCTAGGCTCGGTACTACACTTATTAATACAGCTTGGCCTTTGTAATCCTCAAGTGTCACTGGAATAAAGTTGTCATCAACAACTTTAAAGTTTGGCGCACTATCTCCAATTGAGATACCTTGACCTAATAAAGTGACTGGTTTGCCTTGCGCGGATACTTTTCCTGCATCAAGCGTGTTTTCTGGATAGTCGGCTGCAATAGCCACAGAACAAAATGCACTCAAAGCAAAGGCAAGTGAACGTAACATAAGGTATTTCCTTTTAAATTAACGCAATGGGCGTCAGTGTATTATACTGGGCTATAGTTACCAAGTGATTAAACCTGCTTAATAGAGTGGGTATTAGCTCTGAAATATAAAAATTGTAACTATGCTAAA
Source organism: Pseudoalteromonas sp. SR43-7 (assembly GCF_014163785.1). Lineage (NCBI taxonomy): Bacteria > Pseudomonadati > Pseudomonadota > Gammaproteobacteria > Alteromonadales > Pseudoalteromonadaceae > Pseudoalteromonas > Pseudoalteromonas sp. SR43-7. Next base: position 36,535 of record NZ_JACJDY010000008.1, read on the forward strand.
CTTTGATTAACATGAAGTTACAAAAGATATCTTCAATAATAAAAATAAAAACCATCATAAAATGATTTTAATGCTCATTACTGGTTTAGAAACAGAGAGATAATATGTCAACATCGGTATTAATATGTGATGACTCGAAATTAGCTAGACGTCAGTTGGCTCGCTCATTACCTGAAGATTGGGACATTAAAGTTGAATTTGCACTTGACGGCGTTGATTGTATAAAGCAAATAAAGTTAATTGAACCAGAGATACTTTTTCTCGATTTAAACATGCCAGAAATGGACGGTTATGAAGTATTAATCGCTATGAAAGAACAGGGGCTTAATATTCTCACTGTTGTTGTCTCTGGTGATATACAACCAAGTGCACACCAAAGAGTACTTGAGCTTGGTGCTATCGATTTTATTCAAAAACCATGTTCCCCCGAAAAACTAGCCAGCATAATTGAACACCATGGGATTAAAGATAAAGCCATGCGTGAGCGTCTCTCTCATTCGCTAGGAGAGCAAGTCGACCCTGATGTTCGGGATATATACCAAGAGCTAACTAACGTTGCTATGGGGCAGGCTGGGGATTTACTTGCACGTCTTCTTAATGTATTTGTAGAGTTACCAATTCCTAATGTGAATATTTTGGAAGTTAATGAACTCGATATGGCGCTACAATCTATAGATAATAACGCAGCTACATCGGGTGTGTGCCAGGGCTTTATTGGTGGTGGTATTTCGGGCGAGGCGCTATTACTTTTAAATGATTCAAGCTTTAAAGAAATAGCTTCTTTGATGAACTATGACGGCGAGTTAAACGATAAAGTTGAACTTGAGCTGCTTATGGATATTAGTAATATTTTGATAGGCGCTATTTTAACGGGTCTTTCAAAACAGCTCGATATGTCATTTAGCCAAGGGCACCCGATTGTACTTGGCCAACACAGAGATGTATCTGAGTTGGTTAAATCAAACAAGTCACGTTGGCAACGCACCCTTGCAATAGAGATTAGTTACGGTATTGAAAACCATGATATAAATTGCGACCTCATGCTGTTATTTACTGAAGATTCACTTAAAACTTTGAAATACAAAGTTGCTTACCTATTAGAAGATTAAGTTATGGCCGCTGATTTAGAAATGAATGAGATCCATTGGTTAATGGATATGTTTAATACCGTTGATGTAGGCCTTGTGGTACTCGATAGGGATTATAAGGTGTGTGTATGGAATGGTTTTATGGAAAACCATTCAGGGCTTCTACCAAGCGCAGTAAAAGATAAAGATCTATTTGATTTATTTCCTGCAATAGACGAAAAATGGTTTAGAAGTAAATCTGAGTCGGTTTTTGTTTTAAAAAACCGCTCTTTTACGATTTGGGAGCAGCAGCCATACATTTTTAGGTTTAAAAATTATCGACCTATTACTGGTAAAGCTGATTACATGTATCAAAATGCGACATTCATCCCTCTTACCAATACGATGGGCGAAGTTAGCCATATTTGTATTATTTTATATGATGTAACAGATGTCGCGGTAAATAAAAAAGAGCTTGAAGAGTTAAATAAAAAATTAGAACAAGTAAGTCAAACAGATAGCTTAACACAGCTTGCAAACCGTGGACATTGGGAAGGTACGCTACGCCAAGAGTTTTTAAGAGTTAAGCGAAGTGGTGGCTGTAGTACATTATTAATGTTTGATATTGATCACTTTAAAAAAATAAATGATGAATATGGCCATAGCTGTGGTGATGAATCGCTTCGTCATTTATCTAACTTACTACGTACGACGCTGCGCGAGACTGATGTTGCAGGGCGCTATGGCGGTGAAGAGTTTGCAGTGACATTACTTGATACGGACAAAGAAGGCGCTTTTATATTTGCTGAGCGTTTAAGGGTATTGATTGAAACTAACCCTGTTAAGTATAAACACTTTGAAATAACAATGACGGTAAGTATAGGGCTGGCTGGTAGCAGTAATGATTTTAAAAATCATGAGCGCTGGATAGAGGCTGCAGATAAAGCACTGTACCAGTCTAAAAATACAGGGCGAAATAAAGTAATAGCCTACGAAGTTATAAAAAATGACGCTTAAGCGTCATTTTTTATATCCAGAATTTAGGGTTAAATAATACCGTGTTTTTTTACAATCTGCTGGGCAAACCCAATCAGTATGGAAATTGTATTTCCCTTTATTATTGTGTTGTGTGTCGAGAGTCATCTATTGGGCATTGACCAATCATTGAAACTTCACCAGAATTTGACTCTTGTTCTAGTTTTACTTTAAAGCCCCATAATCTGTAAAGATGCTTAAGCACTTCCTCGTGCGAGTTTGCTAAAGGAATATTGTTATGAGGTACATAGCGTAGGGTTAATGAACGGTCACCTCTAATATCAACATCATACACTTGAATGTTAGGCTCATGATTACTTAAATTGTATTGCGCTGAGAGTGCTTCTCTCACAGCCTTATAGCCGTTGTCGTTATGTATTGCGCCAATCTCTAAATGGGGATTATTAGTATGGTCAATAATAGTAAATAATTTAAAATCACGAATTAACTTAGGCGATAAAAACTGGCTAATAAAACTCTCATCTTTAAAGTTTTCCATTGCAAAATGCAGTGTATCTAGCCAGTTACTACCTGCATATTCAGGAAACCAGCGTTTATCTTCTTCAGTTGGGTGTTCACATATTCTGCGAATATCAACCATCATATTAAAGCCTAAAGCATATGGGTTAATGCCTGAATAATATTTACTGTTATAAGGTGGCTGATAAACTACGTTGGTGTGGCTTTGTAAAAACTCTAACATGAAAGAGTCGGTGAGCTTTCCCTCATCATATAAGTGATTAAGGATGGTGTAATGCCAAAAAGTTGCCCAGCCTTCGTTCATTACTTGAGTTTGTTTTTGTGGGTAAAAGTATTGCGAAATTTTACGAACAATACGTATCACTTCACGTTGCCAAGAGTCCAGTAATGGGGCATTTTTTTCAATAAAATACAAAATATTTTCTTGAGGTTCAGAAGGGAAATGGCGGACTTTCTTTTTGGTTTCTTGCTGTTGCTCAGGAATAGTTCGCCATAATTCGTTTACTTGCGATTGAAGGTAGTCTTCGCGCTCTTGTTGGCGTTTTTGCTCTTCAAATAGCGATATTTGTTGTGGACGTTTGTAGCGATCGACCCCGTAATTCATTAATGCATGACATGAGTCGAGTAGGGCTTCTACTTGTGTAATACCATGCTTTTCTTCACAGCGGCTTATGTAGTTTTTAGCAAATACCAAGTAATCAATAATTGAACCTGCATCGGTCCAGGTTTTAAATAAGTAATTACCTTTAAAAAATGAGTTATGTCCGTAACACGCATGTGCCATTACAAGCGCTTGCATAGGTAGGGTGTTTTCTTCCATTAAGTACGCAATACAAGGGTCTGAATTTATCACTATTTCGTAAGCGAGACCCATTTGTCCGCGCTTATAATTTTGCTCTGTTTGAATGAACTTTTTACCGTACGACCAATGACTGTAGCCAATAGGCATACCAACGCTTGAATAAGCATCCATCATTTGCTCTGCGGTTATCACTTCAATTTGATTAGGGTAGGTATCTAACCTATAGTGAGCTGCAACACGAGCAATTTCACCTTGGTACTCATCTAATAAATCAAAGGTCCAATCTGGGCCATCACTCAATCGTTTATCATTCATAATGTTACCTCGCTTTAGGCTATGCAGAGTTTTGCTGTTGACGACCTTTTTTAAATAGCTCCCTAAAAATTGGGTAAATATCTTCAACGCTTTGAATATGCTGTATAGCGAAATTATTATGGCTGTGTGTTATAGATTCATATTCGCGCCATAGGCTTTGATGAGCACGAGTGGTTATTTCAATATAAGCAAAATAGCGTACTGCGCTTAAGAGCTTATTACGTAATATTTCACCACACTGCGGGGTGTCGTCCGCCCAGTTATCGCCATCAGAGGCTTGTGCGGCGTATACATTCCACTCATTTGCGTGATAACGCTCTTTTATTATTTCGTTCATTAATTTAAGAGCGCTCGAAACAATAGTGCCGCCAGTTTCTTGGGAGTAAAAAAACTCTTGTTCGTCAACTTCTTTAGCTTGTGTGTGGTGGCGAATATAAACAACTTCTATGTCTTTATAGCTGCGTGTTAAAAATTGATAGAGCAAAATATAAAAACGCTTTGCCATGTCTTTTGTTGGCTGATCCATTGAGCCTGACACATCCATAATACAAAACATCACGGCTTTGCTGGTGGGGTGAGGGCGCTTTTCGTAATTACGAAAACGTAAATCGTAGTTATCAATAAACGGGACCGATTTAATTTGCACTTTTAATGCTGCAATTTCTTTTTGTAATAAAGCAATTGCCGCTTTATCGCTATGTGAACCAGCAAGCAGCAGAGCAAGTTGTTCTTCGAGCTCTTTTAAACGGCGTTTTTTACCTGCACTCATGGCAACACGCCGTGCAAGCGAGCCTTGAAGAGAGCGGACAATGTCAATATTACTTGGCATGCCGTCGCTACAAAATCCTGCGCGATGGGTTTTCATTTGCACTAACTTATCAAGTTGGTTTTCTTGTAAGTTAGGAAGTTCTAGATCTTCAAACAGTAAATCAAGGTATTCATCTTTTGATATTGAAAATACAAACTCATCTTGTCCCTCGCCCGAATCGCTGGCGTCACCTTCACCGGCACCACCGTCTTGTCCGCCTTTAGGGCGCTCAATTTTATCACCTGTAGAAAACTGATCGTTACCAGGGTGAATTTGTTCTCTATTCCCGCCTTGCCCTTGATGGAATGTAGGTTCGCTGATATCGCGTTGTGGAATAGAAATACTCTCACCAGAGCTTGAATCGGTAACGCTGCGTTTGTTAATCGCATCTGAAACCGCTTCTTTAATTTGTTTTTTATAGCGCCTAATAAAGCGCTGGCGATTAAGCGTACTTTTATTTTTTCCGTTTAAACGCCTATCTATAAAATGCGCCATATTGACCTCCTATATACTACGACTATGAAGGTTATTGCGATTTTCTAACCCGTAAATACCACTCAGAAAGCAAGCGAACTTGTTTTTGTGTATAGCCTTTTTCGACCATACGGTTCACAAAGTCTTCGTGCTTTTGCTGATCCTCTGCAGACGTTTTAGTATTAAACGAAATAACGGGTAGTAAATCTTCGGTATTAGAGAACATTTTTTTCTCAATCACCGTGCGTAGTTTTTCGTAGCTTGTCCATAGTGGGTTTTTGCCGTTGTTGTGTGCACGGGCACGCAGTACAAAGTTCACTATTTCATTACGAAAATCTTTAGGATTAGAAATACCCGCTGGCTTTTCTATTTTTTCAAGTTCAGCGTTTAGCGCTGCGCGGTCAAATAGTTGTCCTGTATCGGGGTCTCGGTATTCTTGGTCTTGTATCCAAAAGTCTGCATAAATAACATAACGGTCAAAAATATTTTGTCCATATTCCGAATACGATTCTAAATAAGCGGTTTGCAGTTCTTTACCTATAAACTCGACATATTGTGGAATTAAATAGCCTTTTAAAAAGCTTAAATAACGCTCTTCTATTTCACTTGAAAATTGCTCGCGCTCTATCTGTTGCTCAAGCACATAGAACAAATGCACCGGATTTGCAGCAACCTCAGTGGTATCAAAGTTAAACACTCGGGACAAAATTTTAAACGCAAAGCGGGTAGAGAGCCCCGTCATACCTTCATCAACCCCTGCGTAATCACGATACTCTTGATACGATTTTGCTTTAGGGTCGGTATCTTTTAGAGTTTCGCCATCGTATACCCGCATTTTAGAATAGATACTTGAATTTTCTGGCTCTTTTAAACGTGATAGCGTCGTAAATTGCGCCAATGTTTTAAGTGTACCCGGTGCACATGGCGCGTTGTATAGCTCACTGTGCTCAAGTAATTTGTCGTAAATTTTAATTTCTTCAGTTACACGTAAGCAATAAGGGACTTTTACAATATAAACACGGTCTAAAAATGCTTCGTTGTTTTTATTGTTTTTAAAGGTTTGCCACTCAGACTCATTCGAGTGAGCGAGGATCATGCCATTAAAGGGCAGGGCACTAATGCCTTCTGTGCCGTTATAGTTACCTTCTTGGGTTGCGGTAAGTAAAGGATGCAGCACTTTAATAGGCGCTTTAAACATTTCTACAAATTCCATCAGCCCTTGGTTAGCTAAACATAAAGAGCCAGAGTAGGCGTATGCATCAGGATCGTTTTGGGCAAAGTGCTCAAGCTGGCGAATATCGACCTTACCAACCAGTGCTGAAATATCTTGGTTGTTTTCATCTCCTGGTTCGGTTTTGGCAATGCCTATTTGGTTTAAAATAGAAGGGTAGCGTTTAACCACTCTAAACTGGCTAATATCACCATTGAACTCTTTTAAGCGTTTGCCAGCCCAAGGCGACATAATGGTTTTTAAGTAGCGCGGTTTAATACCGTACTCTTTGCTGAGTACGTCTGAATCTTCGATAGGATCAAACAAGGAGAGGGGGTGGTCGTTTACAGGAGACCCTTTAATTGAATAAATAGGCACTTGTTGCATTAAATACTTTAGTTTTTCAGCAATGGATGATTTACCCCCACCAACAGGTCCAAGTAAATAAAGCACTTGTTTGCATTCTTCTAGCCCCTGAGCCGCATGTTTTAAATAAGAGACTATTTGCTCAATGGCGTCTTCCATACCATAAAAATCAGCAAAGGCAGGGTAGCGCGCAACTACTCTATTTGAAAATAATCGACTTAGTCGTGCATCCGTTGCGGTATCTACCATGTGTGGTTCGCCAATTGCCATGAGTAGGCGTTCTGGTGCGCTGGCGTAGGCAGACTTATCGGTTTTACAAATCTCAAGAAATTCAGCGATACTGTATTCTTCTTCCTGTGCCGCTTCGTATCGTGCTTGGTAATGCTCAAAAATCGTCATAATAACCTCCGAAACCCGCTGTAAAAAGGTGCTTACCTTTTAAAGTCTAGTCACGAATGTGTATTTTTGTGCAATAAAATTAAAAATTTAAGTGAAAAAAGATCATGTTACTAAAAGCGTTTTATTAAATGATGAGGCGCTTAGGTGTGATAAACAACAAACAAAAAAAGACGCCTAAGCGTCTTTTTTACATTAGCGTTTAAAGGCTAATTAAGCGAAGTTAGCGTTCGCGAATTCCCAGTTAACAAGCGACCAAAAACCTTTAAGGTAATCTGGACGAACGTTACGGTAATCGATGTAGTAAGCGTGTTCCCATAAATCCACTGTAAGGATTGGCGTAACGCCATCATCAGTTAATGGTGTAGCAGCGTTAGATGTATTAACGATGTCTAGTGAACCATCAGCAAGCTTAACTAACCACGTCCAGCTTGAACCAAAGTTATTTACTGCTTTGTCATTTAATGCATCTTTAAACGCATCAAAAGAACCCCATTTAGCGTTGATTGCATCAGCAACTGCGCCAGTAGGCTCGCCGCCGCCGTTTGGAGATAAGCTGTTCCAGTAAAAAGTATGGTTCCAGATTTGTGCTGCGTTGTTAAATACGCCGCCTTCTGATGAACATACGATCTCTTCTAGAGATTTGTTTTCAAACTCAGTACCAGGGATTAAACCATTAAGCTTAACCACGTAAGTGTTGTGGTGTTTGCCATGGTGAAACTCTAGCGTTTCTTTTGAAATATGTGGCTCAAGTGCGTCGATTGCATATGGTAGTGACGGTAGTTCAAATGCCATTTTTTTATCTCCATCTTCTTTGGTTGATAGTCCATTTGATAATACGTAATGCCTGTTGAAACAGAGCAGTTACCTATACCAAGCGGTAATATAGTGTTACTATAATTGTTGAGTATTTTACTCAAGTTTAAGCAAACAGCAATGCTATTGCGAAAGACTATTTCAATTGCGGCTTTATTTGCCCATTTTAAGTTATATATTTGTGGTCACGATGAGTTATTTTCAAGACCTAAATATATTTAGCTATCGTTACTTTGAGGTTGTAGATGGAAACCATTGATAAAATTAAACAGCAAATTTCAGAAAATCCAATAATCCTTTTCATGAAAGGGTCACCAAAATTACCAAATTGTGGTTTTTCTTCACAAGCATCGCAAGCGTTAATGTCATGTGGTGAACCATTTGCATACGTTGATATTTTACTTAATCCAGACATTCGTGCTGAGCTTCCAGCATACGCAAATTGGCCAACATTCCCACAACTTTGGGTAGATGGCGAATTAGTTGGTGGTTGTGACATTATTATCGAAATGTTTCAACGCGGTGAATTACAGCCGTTAATTACAGAAACTGCTGCTAAATACAAAGAAGCTGACGCAGAGTAATTCATTACTCAACCTGAACTCGGGTTATTAAGCTCTTTAAACACAAAGCCACTTTTTAAGTGGCTTTGTTGTTTTTAATTTGTGTAAATTTATGAGTAAGGAAGGCTCACTTGAACGTTTAAGCCGCCCTCTATTTTGTTACGTAAACTTATATGCCCTTGGTGCGCTTCTGCTATTTCTCTGCATAAAGCAAGCCCTAAACCACTCCCCGTACTTTTTGTTGAATAAAAGGGTACTAAAGCATTTGCCATTACTTGCTCGCTCATTCCTTTACCGCAGTCGCTTACATTTATAACACATGCTTGGGGTACAAACTCGACCTGAATATGTATTTCATTGGCGTTGGAGCCTGACTCGTGTGAATTTTTTAATAGGTTTATCAGCAGCTGCTCGAGTTGTGTTTGATCAGCTTGTAATTCATTGTGTGAATTTTTTATTTCGTAGCTAAATTGCCAGTGATTTTTTAAATTATTGAGGGTGTTTTGCCAGTTAACTTGCGTTTTTTGTGGCTGAGGTAATTTAGCAAACTTGCCATAGCCTTGTACAAATTCAGTTAAGTGACTAATTCGCTCATCAATAGTTGCAAATACACGGGCAAGGCGAGGCTCATCAACTTTATTTGCGAGCAATTGTGCGCTGTGTAGCATGGATGACATAGGGCCGAGTGAATTATTTAATTCGTGGCTAATAATGCGTATTACTTTTTTCCACACCGCAACTTCTTGGCGACTAAGTTCACGGGTTAACTGTTTAAATATATATAAATGATGCTTTTGATTATTAAGTAAAAACTCCCCAGTGGCTAAATGCCAAGTTTGCGAGTCTTGATTCTCTATTTCTATATTAAAGAGGCCATCAATACCGTGCTCTATAGCTGCTACTAATTGCAGAGGCGAATTTTCGAGCAATTTACTTAGCTGCATACCTTCAAGGCGAGTTGCGCTATTAAATAAACTACGGCTAATTAAATTACTAAATACCACCGTATTATTATCATTGACCAGCAATAACGCTTGCGGCGAGCTTTGCAATACTTTATCAAGCATTAACTCGCGCTGGTAAATCCATTGTTTTTCTTGGCGAAGCTGTTTTGCGGTTTGATTATAAAGTTGGCATAGTTTTCCAAGTTCATCATTACTTTTATACGCAAGCAAACTGGAGAGCTCACCATCTTTAAAATTAAGTAATCCGGTTTCAAGCGATTGCATGCCAAGCTTTATTGGCTTGGAGAGAGCTCTTGAAAGCAGGGTGCTAAATGTAAGCGTTAGTAATATTAAAAACAGAGTGTAGTAAATATCAAAGCCACTTAGCGCGGCAATAATAACAACAGGCAGCGCGCTACAAAACCCGCAAATTAATACAACCTTTTGGCTTAGGGTAAAGTTGCTAATAATGTTTAGCATTAATAATCAATACCCATTTTTTGTAACCGCCTGTAAAGTGCTTGTCGGCTTAAACCAAATTCACGGGCCACTTTGGCTATAACACCTTGATGAGCGCGCATTGCGTGTTCTATTTCTTGTTTGGTCGGCTCTGCTTTTGCTTCTTGTTGAGCAGTAACCGGTGACGAAAGTACAAAGTCATCGACTGTAAGCGCACCTGTAGGTTTTAGTACCGCTACGCGTTTACAAGCGTTTTCTAGCTCTCGAACGTTACCCGGCCATTTGTAATGTTGAAGTGCTTGCTCTGTGTTTATAGTCAGCTCTCGGTGAGGTAAAAAATGGCTAATAAGTGCTAAAACATCATCTTGTCTTTCGCTTAGGGCAGGCACATTGAGCTCAATTACATTAAGGCGATAATATAAGTCTTCCCTAAATCTACCTTGTTGAATTGCTTGTAGTAAGTTTTCGTTAGTGGCCGATATAACCCGCACATCTACTTTTCGTGTTTTTGTTGAGCCTAAACGTTCAAACTCGCCGGTTTGTAGTACGCGTAGTAATTTTATTTGTCCTGAAAGTGGTAAATTACCAATTTCATCTAAAAATAACGTACCGCCATCAGCTGCTTCAAATCGACCAATACGTTGTTTGGTTATCCCCGTATATGCACCGGCTTCAGCGCCAAAAAGTTCGGCTTCTATAAGTTCTTGTGGTAGTGCGCCTGCGTTTACCTTAATAAAAGGTTGCGATACAAGTGGGGAGTTTTTTTGAATGATATGCGCAATGCACTCTTTACCACTCCCATTAGGGCCTGTAATTAATGCAGATATATCAGATTTAGCCACTTGAAGCGCCATAGTGACCAGTCGTTCCATCGCAGTACTTTTAAATATTAGCCCGGCAAGGTCTGCGCTTTTAAATGTACCTTCACGCTCTTGTTGATGGCGATTATGTGCAGCAACTATTTTTTTAGCACTGCCTAGCTCTATTAAGTTAGCGATACAAACTAGTAGTTTTGCATCATCCCAGGGTTTTGGTAAGTAATCGGCAGCACCTGCTTTTACAAGCTCAATAGCGGTAGCAAGTTCGGTCCAGGCTGTAATAAGTATAATAGGGAGGTGTGGGTTTATTTCTCGTAGTTCATAAAACAAGGCTTTACCTTCTTCGCCAGAGGTGGTGTCGCTGGTAAAGTTCATGTCTTGAATTACAAGCTCAATTCGCTGATAGCGAACTATTTGCAGAGCATCAAACGGATTTGTTGCAGTGACTACCGAAAAGTCGTGGATTTCGAGCAACAATGAAAGTGCATCGAGTACTGCTTGGTTATCATCAACAATGAGTATTTTATGAGTCATAGGTTATTTTTATAATTTTTTAATGGCTACACTGCCTTACTAATCACTGTAGCATAGTGATTTTTACATGATTTAGTAACCTAAACTCTGGATAATAAATCTACCTTAAGCGGATTCTAGGTTAAATTGTGCGAGTTGCGATACTGGGCGAAATATTAGCAGCGCGTTTAGCCGGCGCTAATACCGCAAGTAAGCTCATTAAAAATACGGCAATGGCGGTAACGGCTATATAACTTGGCGGTAGTGCAGCTACAGAAAAATACTGCATTAACATTTTCCCAAGCAGTATTGCTGTTACTACACCTAAGGCTAAACCTAGGCTACAAATTAATGCATTTTCTACTAAAAAGTAGCTAACAATAGCTGACTTTCTTGCGCCAAGTGCTCTGCGTGTACCAATTTGCTTAGTACGTTTGCTAATATTAAATAAGGTTAAGCCAAAAATACCGAGAGCGGTTATAAGCACTAAAATAGTGATTAATACTATGAGCATGCGCATCATAAGGCGATCTTGAGCGGTATACTCATTTTTTAATTCATCAAGCCCTTTAATGTTGTTAATAACGCGTTTGCTGTAATTTTCGAGCATAGCATTTTCTATTTCTTTCATTACAGCTGCTCGATGACCAGGCTCTGTACGAACGGCAACTTGTGCATAACTTGCTGCTTTAATATAAGGAATAAACGCAAGATTATCGGGTTTACTGTCTTTGAGCCACGGGCCTTTCATTTTTCCGATCACGCCAATAATTTTAAGCGGTAGGTCGCCAAAATAAACTATTTTCCCTAAACCGTCTCCATCAGGGTAGAGCTCATCAAGTAGGGCTTTAGTGACTATAGTGACATTGGTGCGCTCTTGCGTAATTTCATTTGTTACAAGCACTTCATCTTCGGTAAAATTTCGCCCAGCAATTAAGTTAACGCCGTAGGTATTAATAGCATGGTCATCTATAAAGAAATAAGCGGTTCTTACACTTAGGCCTTCTTGAGGAGCTGGTTTTAAATTAAAACTAGAGGCACTACCACCGCCGGATAGCGGGATGCTACTGCTTAATGCGGCATCGACTACGCCTGGCATTTCTCTGATCATGGTTTCATCAAGCTCAAATTGTTGACTTAAGTTAATATCCTTTCCAAAAGTCATTACATTAAACTTAAATATATCTTGCTCAGGGTAGCCTGTTTCTTGGTTTAAATAGCTAATTCTATCTTGAATAATAAATGCAGCATTACTGACAATTGCCGTGGTGATTGCAATTTGAATTAGCAGTAAAACAGCGCCTACCTTTGAGCGACATAAGGCATTAAATATAGGTTTTATTTCTAACATTGTGGTATTCCCTTACTGGCTCTTAAGATAAATAGCAGGATTGGTTTTGCACACTAACCAAGCAGGGTACAAACCAGCAAAAATACAGGTTGTAATTGCAATTAATGGGGCGCTCAATAGCATGGTTAAATCCATAGTCGCTAAGTTTTCATAGTAGTCGTAGCTTTGCCCTACGCCCATTAAGCCAAGTTGTGCTATTACAATTCCAAGTAGGCCACCTATAAAGCCAAGCATGGCGACCTCAACTAAGTGCTGTAAAAATATTTGTCTTTTACTTGCACCTAATGCGCGCCTTACACCGACCTCTGGTGCTCGGCGTAAAAATTTAGCTAAAAGTAAACCTAAAATATTGGCTAAGCAGACACCTAAAAACATAAAGCTCAAGCCCACTAAAATTTTATTGTCTTCGGTGACGACGTTGTTGTACTGCATCCATTGGTTTACATCGCGAAGTTTATACTCAAGTTCTTTACGATTAAATCGACCACGCTTTTGCTGCTCTTGCATGTAGGCTAATAAGTAATTTTGATAGGCTTGTTTTTGTTCAAGCGTATTTAGCTCTGCCCAAAACTGGATCCATACTTGCTCCGATTGCAGTTTATCGGCAAAGGTTGGCGTGTTTTCGTGCTTCCAACCATTGCTATTACCCCAACTAACGAGCTCTTTTGCTTTAATTAAACTAAAAGGCATAAATAAATCTTCGGCTTGATTAAATGCGCCGTTATTTAAATCATAATATTTAATATTCAGAGGCCAATGGTTAATAACACCAACTACTTGATAGCTGCCATCATCTAAGTAAATTAGTTCTCCAACGGAGTTTTTTCCTGCAAATAGCTTGTCGTTTAGCTCTTGTGTAATAACTACAACGGGTGCGGCTGAATTTTCTTGCTCTGTGCTCCACGTTCCGCCATATAAAAATGACAAATTAAACATGCTAAAAAAGTCTGGCGTTGTCATGCGGGCACTGCCAATAAAAGGTTTTATTTTGTCAGAGTCTAAATAAACCGAAAAGCCGGTACGCATCATGGCCACTTTCCTATCTAAAGAGGGTGCCTTTAATAAGTTCTCTGCATCTTGATAAGTCAGTTGCAGTGGCATGTTATCTTCTGTTCGCCACGTACTACCATCGTCCATTGTTTGTAATTGTACACTGTAAAGTTGGCTGCTTTTTTCTGGGATAGGATCGGCCGACATCATGTGATAAACACTAAGGCTGGTCATTGTTATGCCTATACCTATCGCAATGGCAAGTACCATTAAAAAGCTAACCAGTGGGGTGCGCTTGAAGCTGCGCCAACTTAAATCTAAATAATGAATAAACATTAGTTAAACCCCCGATGCTGTTTTTATAGTTTGCGCGCCCTGATAAAGCGTAAAGTCGGCAAGTTGTCCATCAACTACTTGAATATTACGCGGAGCACGGCGGGCTAATTCGCTATCATGCGTTACCATTACAATAGTGGCACCGTCGCGATTGATTTGTTCAAGTAACTCCATAACTTGGCGAGCCATTAAGCTGTCGAGGTTACCTGTTGGCTCATCGGCAAGTAAAAAACGAGGTTCACCAGCAAGCGCACGGGCTATTGCTACACGTTGTTGCTGGCCACCAGAGAGTTGTTGAGGTAAGTGTTTAGCGCGAGATGCTAAACCAACTTGTTCAAGGCATTGCTCAATTCGACGTTTTCGCTCATTTGCTTTAATCCCTCTGTAGCGAAGAGGAACTTCTATGTTTTCATATAAATTTAAATCGGGGATTAAATTAAAGCCTTGGAATATAAAGCCAATTTTTTGATTACGTAAATCAGCACGTTGGTTATCGTTTAGGCTGCCAACATTAACGCCATCTAACAGGTATTCACCTTCGTTAAAAGGCTCGAGCATACCTGCAATATTTAAAAAGGTTGTTTTTCCTGAGCCGCTAGGACCGGTAACAGCAATAAATTCGCCTTCGTTTACTTGTAGGTTAAAGTCTCGAAGCGCATGGGTTTGTACCATTTCTGTTTGGTATACTTTACTTACATTGTTCATTTGTAACATGGTTGTTCCTAATTATTTTTAGCGTTGGTTGAGAACGTCTGTTTAATTTAATAAAATCGTATCGGCTTGCTTAAAGTCGCTGTAGCTTGAAATAATAATTTCATCGTTTTCTTTTAGTCCGCTCAAAAGCTCAACCGCATTAATGCTGGTGGCGCCTATTGTAATAGGTATGCGCTTTGCAATATTGCCTTCTACCTTATAAGCAAAAATTCCTCCTTGCTGCATAAAAGCGCCGCGTTTTACCTGCATTACACCTTCTCGGTTGTCGAGTAAAATACGTGCAGTTAAGCGTTGGTTTTGACGAATGTTGTTAGTAACACCTTTAAATCGGACGCGTGCTGTTACTTCACGATTATTAACTTCTGGGGATATGGCGGATAAATTCCCCATCACTGTTTCATTGCCTAACTTAAGCTCTACTTCCATACCGAGTCCTAATTCGTTGGCGTAACTTTCAGGTACTTGAAGTTCCGCTTCGAAATTACTTAAGTCGACGAGAGTCATAAGAGGTTGGCTTTGCGTCACTGCGGCTTTTTGTTGCACAAGTAGGTTACCCACGATCCCTGTAACGGAAGCCTTAATAGATAGGTTGCTTACTTTTCTTATTAAATCATCAACAATAAGTTGTTGGCGGGTCACATCACTTTTAGCAGCTTGTAGTTCAAAGGCGAGCGTGTCTTTGGCAAGCAATACCTCTTGTTGCGCATGTTTATAGGTGAGTCTTGCACGTGATAAATCATCAACTGCTTTTTCAAGATCAATTTGGCTAATCAAGTGCTTTTGAATTGATAACTGTGCGCGACGATTTTCGCGCTCAGCGGCGTTAAGCTCAACTTGTGCCATATCGAGTGTTTTATTTAAGGTGAGTGTTTGGCGTCTTGCTTGCAAATGTTGCCTTTGCTGCTCGCCTTGTAGTCGTTTAAGTACAGACTCCTGTTGCTTTAATTCGTTAGTTAACTCAGGGCTTTGCAGCAGGGCAAGTGTGTTGCCTTGCTTTACTGTATCGCCGGCCTTTACTTTTAAATCTATAAATCCACGTTCTGGGCTGTAGATTTTAGGAGCATTAGCAGCAACAATTTTACCACTGGCGGCAATGTCTCGAATGAGCGCTTTAACGTGTACTTTGGCAACCTGTACTTTTGAGCGGCTAATAGAGCTTTTAGCGCTATGACTCGTTAAAAAAATATAAGCAATTGTAGAGGCTGCAATGAAAATAACCGCAGTGATTATCGCGTATTTCTTATAGCTTATAGGTGCCTTTACTTGTACGTCTTGTGCGCTGGTATCTTTAATCATTTAATTCCCCCTACATTGCTTTTATGTATTTTTCGCACAGCAGTAATAAAGCTGCTGTGCAAATGGCGGCAATAGGAGAGAGCAAAAATAAGCTTAGAGTAAACATGGTAATTCCAATTAGCGATTATACGTAAAGTTATACGATTAATATGCCAACTATTATCACATTGATATTAAAGTGCTTTTTATTTTTTGTTCTTGAAAATGATGTCCGCGGACAGTTTTTATGTCCGCATCGGACACCGCTTTAAATAAAAATTCACTATTAATGTACAAAAAAGGACATGAACTTTCATAACTATACTAATGAGCAGCAATAATCGGGGATGTTAAGCCATTAAAGTAATGAAATAGCATAAAACTATCTAAATGTTAACTGAATAGTGCTTCACGAGTTGAATACTTATTCACTTTCGCTCGACTTTACGTTTACGTAAGCTGCGACTTTAAGCGCTTGTGTTTTTTACAATATGTTAAACTTGACACCAGTGTCATGAAAAAATAGTGGTTAAAATAACGCTAAATGTTAAAAATAATGATAAAAAGAAATCTTGCTATGAAGTGAGAAATATTCAAGAATGTGAATATGTATTCAAAGTGCTATTGACTCTATTTAAGATAGAGGCTAGTTTTGTCCGTCTGTTAGCAAATCGTCGAGCAGTTCATCCACGCTAACAGTGCAGCAAGGGGAGGGGTCTATGTTATACGACTCAAAGTTAGAAAAAGAAAATTGTGGCTTTGGCTTAATAGCCCAAGTTAATGGTCAAGCTAGTCATAGGCTTATTCGTACTGCTATTACGGGGCTTGATCGCATGCAGCACCGTGGCGGTATATCTGCCGATGGTAAAACAGGTGATGGCTGTGGTTTATTATTACAAAAACCAGATAGCTTTTTCCGTGCAATTGCCAGTGAACATAATTGGCACTTAGGCAAAAACTACGCAGTGGGTATGATATTTTTAAATTCAGACCCTGTTTTAGCACAAGCTGCAAAACAAATACTTAGCGAAGAATTAGAAAAAGAAACGCTAAATATTTTAGGTTGGCGTGTTGTACCAACCGACCCATCTATGTTGGGTCCTATTGCTGTACAGCAATTACCAGGTTTTGAACAAATTTTTGTTAGCGCGCCAGAAGGTTGGCGTTCTAAAGACTTAGAGCGTCGCTTATATGTAGCACGCCGCCGCGCTGAAAAGCGCATTGTTGATGATGAAGCTTTCTATATCGCAAGTTTATCTGGTTTGGTAACTATCTATAAAGGCTTAATGATGCCTGCGGATTTACCTAATTTTTACCTAGATTTAGCTGATATTCGTATGACGAGTGCGATTTGTGTTTTCCATCAGCGCTTTTCTACTAATACTCAGCCGCGTTGGCCTTTAGCTCAACCTTTCCGCTATTTAGCACACAATGGTGAAATTAATACTATTGAAGGTAACCGCCAGTGGGCACGCGCACGTTCTTATAAATTTGCGTCACCGCTTATACCTGACTTACAAAGCGCAGCGCCGTTTGTAAACGAAACCGGTTCTGATTCATCAAGCCTAGATAATATGCTTGAGCTATTTTTAGCTGGCGGCATGGATCTATTCCGCGCTATGCGTATGCTCGTTCCGCCTGCATGGCAGAAAAACCGTGCAATGGATGATGATTTACGTGCATTTTACGACTTTAACTCTATGCATATGGAACCATGGGATGGCCCGGCAGGTATTGTTATGTCGGATGGTCGTTTTGCGGCGTGTAACCTTGACCGTAATGGACTTCGCCCAGCACGTTATGTAATTACGCAAGATGGTTTTATTACCCTCGCATCAGAAGTGGGTATTTGGGATTACACTGCCGATGAAGTAGTTGAAAAAGGCCGTGTTGGTCCTGGTGAATTATTAGTTATTGATACTAAACTTGGTAAAATTTGGCATTCAGATGAAATCGATCAAGATTTAAAATCTCGCCATCCTTACAAGTCATGGCTTGAAGAAAATGTTAAACGTTTAGTTCCATTTGAAGATCTTACTGAGCAAGACGCTGGTAATCGCTCATTTGATGACGAAACGCTAGCTAAATATCAAAAAATGTTTGGTTATACCAACGAAGAGCTTGATAGCGTTATTCGTGTAATGGGTGAAAACGGCCAAGAAGCGACAGGCTCAATGGGTGATGACACACCATTTGCTGTGCTTAGTGAAGGGCATCGTTCACTTTATGATTACTTCCGCCAAAAATTTGCGCAAGTAACAAACCCACCTATCGATCCACTACGTGAAAACCATGTAATGTCGCTTGCAACCTGTATTGGTAGTGAGCAAAACGTATTTAACGAAACAACAGGTCATGCTAAGCGCCTACAGTTTGATACGCCAATTTTAATGTACGCAGACATGCAGCAGCTATTAAATGCTGATGAAGCGCATTACAGCTACTGTAAAATTGATATTACCTACACAGTTGAAGAAGGTTTAGAAAACGCGGTTACGCGTATTTGTGACCAAGCACAAGAAAAAGCAGATGCGGGCTGTATCATGCTAATTTTAACTGACCGTAACTTTGATGAAACAAATTTACCAATTCCAGCAGCTATGGCTGTAGGTGCGGTACAAAAACGCTTAGTTGATAATAACTTGCGCTGTGAATCAAACATTATCATTGAAACTGGCAGCGTGCGAGATGCGCACCAGTTTGCTGTGCTATTAGGTTTTGGTGCTACGGCAATTTATCCATACCTTGCGTATGAATCGTTAGTTGCGATGAGCGACAGCAAAATTATTGATAAGTCGTATTGCGAAGTGACCCTTGCTTATCGTAAAGCCATTAATAAGGGCTTGTACAAAATTATGTCTAAAATGGGCATAAGTACGGTTGCGTCTTATCGTTGTTCAATGTTGTTTGAAGCGGTGGGATTATCTGATGCGATTATTGAAATGTGCTTTAAAGGCGTTGCAAGTCGTATACAAGGTGCATGCTTTACCGACTTTGATGACGATCAGCAAAGTTTGCACAAACTTGCTTTAAGTAAGCGTAAATTATTAAGCCACGGTGGTTTATTTAAGTACGTTCACGGTGGTGAGTATCATGCTTATAATCCAGATGTTATTCAAACTCTGCAAAAAGCGGTTCGTTCAGGTGATTATAAGGACTACAGTGCGTACGCTGATTTAGTTAATAATCGTCCAATAGCGACTTTGCGCGATATGTTAGCGCTTAAACTACCTGAGCAAGGTATAAGCATCGATGAAGTAGAGTCTGCAGAAAACCTATACAAGCGTTTTGACTCAGCAGCAATGAGTATTGGTGCGTTATCACCAGAAGCTCATGAAGCGCTAGCAATTGCAATGAACCGCTTAGGTGGTTGTTCAAACTCTGGTGAAGGCGGTGAAGATAAACTGCGTTATGGTACAGAGAAAAACTCGCGTATTAAGCAAGTCGCTTCAGGTCGATTTGGTGTAACGCCTCATTACTTACGCAGTGCTGACGTTATTCAAATTAAAGTAGCGCAAGGTGCAAAACCAGGCGAAGGTGGACAATTACCAGGTGAAAAAGTAACGCCGTATATTGCTAAGCTTCGTTATTCGGTACCAGGTGTTACGTTAATTTCGCCACCACCGCATCACGATATTTACTCAATTGAAGATTTAGCACAGCTAATTTTCGATTTAAAACAAGTAAACCCTAAAGCACTTATTTCTGTAAAACTTGTTTCAGAGCCAGGTGTTGGAACCATTGCAACAGGTGTTGCTAAAGCATATGCCGATTTAATTACTATTTCTGGCTACGACGGCGGTACAGGCGCAAGCCCACTTACTTCTGTTAAATATGCGGGTAGTCCATGGGAGCTTGGACTTGCTGAAACACAGCAAGCACTAGTTGAAAATGGCCTTCGTCATCGCATTCGCCTGCAAACAGATGGTGGCTTAAAAACAGGTTTAGATATTATTAAAGCAGCAATTTTAGGTGCTGAAAGCTTTGGCTTTGGTACTGGTCCAATGGTTGCCCTTGGGTGTAAATACTTACGTATTTGTCACTTAAATAACTGTGCGACCGGCGTTGCAACACAAGACGAAACACTTCGTCAAAAGCATTATCACGGCTTACCAGAAATGGCGATGAACTACTTTAAGTTTATAGCGCAAGAAGCGCGTGAAATTATGGCTAGCCTAGGCGTTGCAAATTTAACTGACTTAATTGGCCGTTTAGATTTATTAGAAGAAATTGAAGGCAAAACTGCAAAGCAGAAGAAAATTGATTTATCGTCTGTTATTGCTCAGCCGAACAACCCAACTGGCGAAACACTGTATTGTAGTGCGCCTAACAGTTCGCATTACCTAGGTAAGTTAAACGAAAGTTTATTAGCTAAAGCGCAAGAGGCAATTGATACGTCAAGCGGTATCTCGCTTGTGAGTCGTATTTGTAATACTGACCGCTCTGTAGGTGCAATGCTTTCGGGTTATATTGCTGATAAACATGGTAATCAAGGTATGGCGGCAGACCCCGTAGCAATTGAATTACACGGTACGGCGGGTCAATCGTTTGGTGTTTGGAATGCCGGTGGTCTTGAAATGACATTGGTTGGCGATGCTAACGATTACGTAGGTAAAGGCATGGCAGGCGGTAAGTTAGTGATTCGTCCACCACTTGGCTCATCTTTTGAAAGCCATAAAGCAACTATTGCCGGAAACACGTGTTTGTACGGCGCTACAGGCGGAAAACTTTTTGCAGCGGGTTGTGCCGGTGAGCGCTTTGCAGTTCGTAACTCAGGTGTGCAAGCGGTTGTTGAAGGTGTAGGTGACAACGGTTGTGAATACATGACCGGTGGCGTTGTGTGTGTACTTGGTAATGTAGGTGTTAACTTTGGCGCGGGTATGACTGGTGGTTTTGCTTATATTTTAGACGAGCGAAATGATTTTGAAAAACGCATTAATCCAGAGCTTGTAGAAATAGTAACACTAGACGAATTAACGTCGCATCAAGAACATTTACGCGGCTTAATTGCTGAGCATTTAGAGCTTACGGGTTCGTGCAGAGCAGAAAGCATTTTAGCTAACTTTGAACTGTACTTACCGATGTTCAAATTAGTAAAACCAAAATCAAGCGACGTAAAAAGTTTACTCGGGCATCGCGCTCGCAGTAGTGCCGAACTACGTGTTCAGGCGCAATAAGGGGGCAGTATGAGCGAAAATGTATATCAATTTATAGACGTGCAGCGTGTAGACCCACGCAAAAAACCAATCTCGTCACGTAAAAAATCTTTCGTAGAAATTTACGAACCCTTTTCAGAGAATCAGGTTAACTCACAAGCTGATCGTTGTTTAGATTGTGGTAACCCGTATTGTGAGTGGAAGTGCCCAGTACATAACTACATTCCACAATGGTTAAAGTTAATACGCACAGGTCGTATTATAGAGGCAGCAGAGCTTTCTCATCGTACAAATAGCTTACCAGAGGTTTGTGGGCGTGTTTGCCCACAAGACCGTTTGTGTGAAGGTTCGTGTACATTAGATGAAGAGTTTGGTGCGGTTACAATTGGTAATATTGAAAAATACATTACCGATGAGGCATTTAAAATGGGCTGGAAGCCTGATATGTCTTATGTAACTTGGACCGACAAAAAAGTAGCTATTATTGGTGCGGGCCCAGCTGGTTTAGGGTGTGCTGATATTTTAGTTCGTAACGGCGTAAAACCAGTAGTGTTTGATCGTCACCCAGAAATTGGCGGACTACTCACGTTTGGTATTCCTTCTTTTAAACTTGAAAAAGAAGTGATGCAAAAGCGCCGTGAAATTTTCACTGAAATGGGCGTGGAGTTTAAGTTAAATGTTGAAGTAGGTGTTGATATTACGCTTGATCAAATTTTAGCTGATTACGACGCCGTATTTTTAGGGGTTGGTACGTATCAAAGTATGCGTGCAGGTCTTGAAAATGAAGATGCACCAGGCGTACACGATGCACTCCCGTTCTTGATTGGTAACACTAACCGTGTAATGGGCTATGACGAGACTAAGCAGCCGTGTATTGATATGGCTAACCAAAAAGTAGTTGTACTTGGTGGTGGTGATACAGCGATGGACTGTGTGCGTACGTCTATTCGTCAAAATGCTGCAAAAGTAACGTGTGCTTATCGTCGTGATAAAGAAAATATGCCTGGTTCTAAACGTGAAGTTAAAAACGCCAAAGAAGAAGGCGTTATATTTACCTATAACGTTCAGCCTAAAGGCATTGTATTGAACGATAAAGGTAAAGTAACTGGCGTTAGAATGGTTAAAACTAAATTAGGCGAACCTGACGCAAATGGCAGAAGTCGTGCTGAAGAAGTACCTGGTTCAGAGCATGTGATAGAAGCTGACCAAGTTATTATGGCATTTGGTTTCCAGCCTCACAAAATGGACTGGTTAGAAAAATACGATGTAGAAATAAACCACTGGGGCGGCATTAATGCACCAGAACAAGGTGAATTTACACATCAAACAACGAACCCTAAAATATTTGCTGGTGGCGATATTGTGCGTGGTTCAGATTTAGTGGTAACCGCTATTTTTGAAGGACGTAATGCTGCAGAAGGTATTATGGATTACTTAAAAGTTTAATTGTTCGTATTAATAAAATAAATAAGAAGCAAGCCAACTGGCTTGCTTTTTTTATTGTTTTATTCGAATGTAATGTCAACGTAGTT
The DNA here is from genome assembly GCF_014163785.1 of Pseudoalteromonas sp. SR43-7. Taxonomy (NCBI): domain Bacteria; kingdom Pseudomonadati; phylum Pseudomonadota; class Gammaproteobacteria; order Alteromonadales; family Pseudoalteromonadaceae; genus Pseudoalteromonas; species Pseudoalteromonas sp. SR43-7. The sequence goes on from NZ_JACJDY010000008.1 coordinate 58,955, forward strand.
AGCCACAAACGGTATTATATTAATATCACCTGTAGCATAGCTTTCTTTAGCGACACCTTGAGTTTTTACCTTTAGAGTACTACCAAGAGGGATTATTATGCTTTAGTGTGGGTGAGCTTGTTTCGAGCTAAATACGGATGCTTAGGGCATCTATTAAGCAGCCTTGAGGGTTAATTCATACATCAAACTTTACGCTTTACTTAACCAACACAAGGGTACAGGCATATACTTATAGCAACTCGATTTTTTTGGATTTTCAGTAGTACTAGCTAACGTTATTTGGCCATAATCTGTAGCTTCTTTTGTTGCTTAATATGCTATAACTCTTGTTTGCATCGTTGTATAAATACTTTGATTTGAAGAGTTAATTGATTGGTTGCTTGGCTCAATACATATATACAGTACCGTTAACACCATCTTTAACTACGTGTGTTATATCACTACTTTAACTATTACTATTAGTGCGGGTAGTGTGGGAATAAAAAAGTAAACTTATTTATTTTTTAACCCTTAATATTATTGCATTATCCCTAACAAAGGTAAGTAATGGTTAAAGTATTCGCTTTTATCAACCCGAAATAACTAATCTTAAGAGTTGATTTAAATATAAAGTTGGTCCATTATCGCACGCTGTTTACGGTTTGCTTACTTTTTGTCTACAAGTAAGCTTTTATATATTAATAAAATAAATAGAAATTATGTACGAATATTCAAACAAGTCGGAAAGGAAACTCATTGTTCGATTCTTCTCTTCAATAGGGTTTATAGCAACGTTTTCTATGGCTAGCTTAGCATTTATTAATAGCAGTTATTTATTAGCGTGTACCTTGGTGGTTTCTTCGTTTGTCTATTTATTGGCATTTAGCATAAGTAGGGGAGTAGAGAAGTCAGGCACTATAATTTTATACAACCTTTATGCACTAATGTTTTACCTAGTCCTCACTGGTGGAGCACAAGGAACAGGGCCTATATGGATATTCATAGTGTCTCCTGTTACTTATTCAATACGCGGACTTAAGCGAGGTACATTTGATATAATTTTGTTTTTATTAGCGATTGTTTTAGGCTTTTACTGCGCTGATACATTCAATATATATGACTATAGTCCGGAACAGTTTCCTATCAGAATTATACTCGCTTTTATAATTGTCGCGTCGCTGAGTGGCTACTACGAGTTTTCAAGAGAAAAATACAGCAGTAAAATAATTGCTTTGAGTCAAAAGAATGAATTTTTAGCAACTATAGATCCACTCACCAACCTGCCAAACCGTCGCTATACCATGAATAAGCTTGTGGCTTTTAAAAGTGAGCTGAAAGATAATAATACTCCCTTTGTAATTTTATTAGCTGATGTAGATAATTTTAAAAAAATTAATGATCAATTCGGCCATGATTTTGGCGATGAAGCACTTATTCAGTTAGCTAAAACCTTTGATAAAAGTATTCCAAAAAATGCGATTGCATCACGTTGGGGCGGAGAGGAGTTTTTAATTGTTATCCCAAATGCAACAGTTGAGCAGGGGGAGCAAGTTGCAGAAAAAATCCACAACGCCCTTAAAGCTTCAGCTGTGAGCTTATTTTCAGATAGTACCAATATTGCGCTAAGTATTGGTGTTATCTCTGCAAGTGCCGAACGCTCAATTGATCTTGATATCAAGCGTGCTGATGAACTACTTTATAAAGCAAAAGCGCAAGGTAAAAACAGAACGTGTTCTTCTTAAAAGTTTATCTACTTTAATCCATTGAAAACGAATCAAGTGATGGCTTTATTTTAGCCTTTCTGCGCTTTACGCTCATGTAACACATTGCATTACAGGCAATCTGCATTGTAATTAATAGCCAATAACTGATGCCTAAGTCACTTAGGTTATTTATTTTTTCGCTAGTAAAGTAATAGGCTACGGCGATTATCTGAAGAACTAAAAAGCTATTTAAAAACCTCAGTAAACGCTGTTTAAAGTAAGTATGCTTATATTTACTAAAAATTATTAAACAGCTGCTTAGCGCTAATAAAAACCAACTTAAAATGATACAAAAATTAACTAAAGTACTGTGCATTATTTAATCCTTCAAAGCTCTATTAACCAATATTAGGCATGGGCCATTATTAGTTCTTTAGCATTCGCTTTAGCTGTTTTACTAATATTATCACCACCAAGTAAGCGAGCTATTTCATTAATACGACCATCTTTATTCAAAGGCAGCATATGAGTGAACGTTTCGCCTTGTGCTATTTCTTTAGCTACAAAAAATTGTTGGTGTGCGCTACTAGCAACTTGCGGTAAATGAGTAACACAGATCACTTGAGTAGACTTACCTAACTGGCGCAATAGTTTGCCTACGGCTGATGCTGTAGGGCCAGAAATACCTACATCAACTTCATCAAAAATAAGCGTTGGGGTTGTTACTTTTTGGGCAATAATTACCTGTATAGCAAGGCTAATTCGCGAAAGCTCACCACCTGAGGCTACTTTAGCTAACGGCTGAAGTGGCTGCCCCGGATTAGTTGATACTAAAAACGACACATTATCGTACCCTAAGCTATTAGGTGCGCGGCTACTCTCTTGAGTTAAAGCTATTTCAAATACACCGTTTTCCATCGATAAATTAGCCATGCTTTCACTTATTAGTGTGTTAAGTGTATTAGCATACTCATAGCGACTTTTACTTAGTTCATCGGCAGCTTGCTTATAACTAAGTAACGCGCTTTCTATTTCTGACTCTAGTTGCTCCAGACGATTACTATTATTACTTATTGACTCAAGCTCCTGAGCAATCGATTGATGAAACTCAACTAGCTGCTGTGGTTTTATGTGATGCTTACGCGCTAAATCCATCGCACCGCTTAGTCTATTTTCTACTTCACCTAAACGAGCAGGATCTAAATCTGCTTGCTCAGTATAATTTCGAACTTCACGGCTTGCTTCTTCAACTTGTACTGCGGCTTCACTAAGGAGGGCTGCTACGCCCGCTAAGCTTTCGTCGTATTGAGCCAGCTCAGCGAATTGTTGGGCACTGTGCTGCAGCATTGAACAAGCATTTTGTTCATCACTTTCATATAAATATTGTAATTCACGTTGGCACGATTCTAATATTGTTTGGCTGTTACTAAGTTTGTAATGCTCGGCCTCAATTAAATCAAACTCACCTTCTTGTAAGGCAAACTCATCGAGCTCTGCAACTTGGTATTCTAACAATTGTTTTTGCGCTGCTTGTTGCTGCTGTTGTTGTTCTAAATGTTTAAATTCTTTTTGTAAGTTAGCAAACTGTTTATAGTTGTTATTTACATCATTTACTAAGTGGTGATGTCCTGCATAAGCATCTAAAAGCTGTAACTGATGCTCAGCTTTTAATAAGTGTTGGTGGGCATGTTGTCCATGAATAGATATTAAATATTGACCAAGTTCTTTTAATTGTGATGCGGTAACGGCACTGCCATTAATATAGCTTTTACTGCGTCCATTTTTGCAAACAACACGACGCAATAAACATTCATTATCGTCATTGTTTAGCATATGTTGCTCTAAAAACGATTGAGCTAGCGGTAAATCTGTTAGGTCAAATTGAGCGCATACTTCTGCTTTATCAGAGCTTGGGCGCACTGCTGATGCTTCAGCTCGTTCACCTAAACATAATGATAGCGCATCAATAGCAATAGATTTACCAGCGCCTGTCTCGCCAGTGATCGCGGTCATACCGCTGCGCCATTCTGTGCTTAAATTACTAACAATTGCAAAATTTTTAACTTCTAAACCAATTAACATACTGTTTATCCATCCAGTCAATTGACTGTTAATTTATACAGTGTTTTGGTTTTTTGCAAATTAATTTTTTATTATTTATGCAACGCTTACATCTTGAGTAAATTGTGTATCAGAAGTTTTTGGAGAGGTATCAATTTGATCATCAACAATATCAGTAGCTTGTATAATGTCTTCGGTTTTAAGTAGCCCGATAAGTGGAGGTAAAGTATTTAGGTAAAAACTCTTATTGTATAAAATTCCTTGCTGAGGTAACTCAGATACAAAGTACTGTATATTATCAATCAATGGCTGGATTATATTCGTTTGATTAGTTTTAATTAACTCGTTGGACAACGTATTAATTAGTAGGTCAGCGGTATCTTCAAGTTGTTGCAAATTCTCGTCTGTATGCGATTGCACAACAAAAAAATTATTTACAATAGCTTGAATACGAGGAACGTATTTTGGGCGAATTATTTTAGCATCAAGAAGATCATTAAGCTTTGCTTTAAGGCGTGAATTTACATGCGAAACACGTTCATTAAATAGCTTTTTTCTAGCTTCGATTGCTTTTTTGCGATTACTCTCAATTTTGAGGTAACTGTATAAAAGTGTAATTAATAGCAGTAAAGCAAAGAATACTACATAAGTCATTGCTACTCGTTCCTAAATTATTTGATTATTATTTTAAGCCGCCATTTTGCTTTATAGTACTAAATTTGGCAATAAAATTAGTACAAACGACTACCCCAATTTAGTTTTGTACGTAAAACGTTGTAGTACGAATAATTTTTTGGATGAATTAAGCGCAATTGTTTATCCGCTTTTTTAATTACTACCTCATCGCCGGGTAATACGGCAAGCACAACATGGCTGTCGCAACTTACTTGTAAGCTATCTGTATTTTCTAGGCTTAGCTTTAAGCGTACTTCGTTATCGGCATCGACCACTAAAGGTCTGCTAGATAAGGTATGAGGAAACATAGGCACTAACGATATTGCATTTAGCTCTGGCGTTAAAATTGGCCCGCCACCTGAAAGTGAATATGCCGTAGAGCCAGTAGGGGTTGATACTATTAAACCGTCAGAGCGCTGAGAAAACACAAAGTCATTATTTATAAAAGCTTCAAACTCAATCATATGCGCTACTTTATCGGCATGAAGTACCGCTTCGTTAACGGCAGAATTTGCACTCTTTAATTCGTTGTGGCGATATACTTCTACTTCTAATAAAAAGCGTTTTTCTTCAAGGTACTCACCACTGAGGACTTGCTCTAAGCTCGCTTCAAACCCTTCAGGGTTTAAATCAGTTAAAAAGCCAAGGTTACCTCTATTTACTCCAATTACAGCAATGTTAAAGCGCGCAAGCACGCGTGCAGCACCAAGCATGTTACCGTCACCGCCTACAACAATAGCTAAATCGGCTTGTTCTCCTAAGTCGACTAACTTAACAAGTTTGTCATGCGGGATATCGTCTAATTGACTCCCTGTGCGTTTTTCTACTATTACCTCAAAACCAAGCGCAAGTAAAAATGTATGTAAGCGCTGAAGGGTAGCAGCGGCTCCCGGGTGATTAGGTTTGCCAATTAGGCCAATGGTATTAAAAGGAGAGTCCATAATGTACGCACAAAAAGATTTAATAATTGTAGAGTAACTCAAAACAGAAGTGTTTGAAAATACAGATTATAGCAATATTATAAACCTTCAATTTTATTCGCAGTGAGTTAACTGCACGACTTGAAAAACAACTAAACGCCCCGATATCTCTTTCATGCAACAAGATGTAGATACCATGAAACTAAACTCACGAGATCAGCAAATTTTTTCAGCTGTTATGAACATGTACTGTAATGGTGAAGGCTTGCCTGTTCCATCAACAAAAATTGCCAAGCTCAAAGGCATGGCAGTATGCTCGGCTACGGTTCGTAATGCTATGGCTCGCTTAGAAAAAGTGGGGCTATTGTATTCACCTCATACATCTGCAGGACGAGTGCCCACAAATGAAGGGTTTGATTATTGGTTTGACGAGTTTTTTCCACTCGCTGACATTGCTAATTATTGGCAACCAGAGCAATCACAACTCGTTGAACTAGCACATGGTTTGAGCCAAAAATACCAAATATGTTGTTGTGTTGGTTTACCACAAGCCAGCTCGCAGCAAGTGTTTAGAGTAGAAGTGCTTGATTTTGATTCTACCGACTGGCTTATTCTATTAATAGACAGGGCTGGGCAGAGCCACAACATTTGTATTGATAAACCTCATGATTCGTCAGACTCTGTTCGTTATCAGTTTGCAACATGGTTGAACACCGTATTTAGCCAACAAACTCTTATGGAGGGTTTGTATCGTATGCAGGCGATGGCAAATACAGCGCCTCGAAATTGTCATGATTCGCTTAATCAATGGACGCGACAACTAAGTCAAAAATTAGGCTCAGATAATAGTATTGTAGTTGGCGAAAATTACCTCTATAAACAAATCGATTGTGAGCAAAGTTTAAATATTGGTGTTTCGTTTTTAAATTATGTAGAAGATAAACTCGCTTTTAAAAACGGTGTCTCGGTACTTAATAGCGAAAAATTGCCTTTTACTGAGTGTGATGAATTGATCGTAATAAGCGTGCCGTACTTTCAAAATCAAGAATACCAAAGCCGCTTTTGTATAATTTGCCCTAAATCAGCGCAAATTGAAGAAATAATTCGAGAATTTAAATTAATTGAGGCATCTAACTCTTGAATCTTTTTATTCAATCCCCATAATTACCGCAGTTGTAAAGAATTGGAGCACGTATTTTATGTCTGAGCAGACACAAAACCCTGAGCAAGAAGTAGAATTAAACGAAGAAATTTCTAAAATGCAGGCTGATGTAGAAGCAGCAGTAGAAGCCGCTGATCAACATGCAGAAGAAGAGCAAAGCCCTGAAGCAGAAATAGCTATGCTATATGCAGAGCTTGAAGCTGCTAAACAAACTATTGCTGATCAAAAAGATGGTGTTGTTCGTGCTGCAGCAGACGTAGACAACATTCGTCGTCGTGCAGCACAAGATGTAGAAAAAGCGCATAAGTTTGCACTAGAAAAATTTGCTAACGAATTACTACCTGTAATTGATAATCTTGAGCGTGCTATTGAGTTTTCTGATAAAAAAAATGAGACTCTAAAGCCGTTGCTTGAAGGTATCGATATGACAGTTAAAAGCTTTAACGATGCTGTTGCAAAGTTTGGTGTTGAAATTGTAAACCCACAAGGTGAGCAGTTTAATCCAGATTTTCATCAAGCAATGTCAATTCAACCAAGTAACGATGTAACACCTAATACAGTACTTGCTGTTATGCAAAAAGGTTACACATTGAATGGTCGTTTATTACGCCCTGCAATGGTTATGGTTTCTAAAGCTGCTGATGCTTAATTGAATTATTAGTTTTAAAAAATGCCTCATATTGAGGCATTTTTTTTGTCTTTTTTATAGTGAATTAACTGTACGAGCATAGTAAGCAAAACCGCGCTAAACATTAGACTTGAAAATGGCACTGCGCTTTTTGCATGCATAATAGCGAGTAGTGGGCCAACTAATGCGCCACTGCCAAAACGAAGTGTGCCAATTACGGCCGTTGCCGTGCCTGTGTTTTTTTCAAACTTCATTAATATTAGCGAGTCAGCATTACTTGCAGTGACGCCTAAGCTCATCATTAATGGCGCAATAGCAGCCACAATATAATAAAGTGATAAGTGTAATAAGCTAAATGTTAACAAAGCCAGCCCCGATACAAATCCAAATGTAAGCCCAATATAGAGCATTTTTCGAGAGCCCAGCCTTGGTACAATTCGCGTATTTAAAAAGTTACCAAACATCAGCGCCATTACATTAAACGCAAATAACACACCAAATAACTGTTCTGACACTTCATATAAATCTAAATAAATAAATGGTACTGAGGTCAAAAAGCAAAAAAATCCAAACGATACAAACATAGAACTGAGTATGTCGGCACGTGCATCTTTATTACTGAGCACTGTTTTATAGCTGTCGAAAAACAGAGCGAGACCCTTTTTTTCGTTTTTGTGAATAGGAATATCAATTAGATACACTTGCACTAACGCCAATATTAAAAAGCTATATCCAGCAAGAACCAAGAATATTGTTGACCAAACAGAAAATCCTAAGATAAACGAACCAACAGAGGGGGCAACTAACGGTGCTACCATCATGATCATCGATACATATGACATTCCTTTAGCTGTATTTTGCTGATAAATATGGCGAATAATACCCGGTACTACTACCGTTGCTGCCGCTCCCGTAAATGCTTGCACTGCTCTAAGAGTCCAAAAAGCATGGATTTCGGTGGTAAATGCCAGTGCAAGTGAGCTTGCACCAAATAAGGTTAAGCCGGTACGTGCAAGCTTACGGCGGCCAATTTGATCGGCAATGGGGCCAAAAAATAGCATCCCTAATGAATAGCCTGCTAAGTAAATACTCAACGATATTTGTACATTGGGCATATTAGTGTGTAAATCGTTTGCAATTACCAGCATGGCAGGTAAGTACATATCTATCGCCAATGGCGTAATCGCCACTATACTGGCTAATAAAGGCAATAAAATACGGGTATTAAAAGACGAGGCTGAGGCGTCCATGTGTAAACTCAACAATCACTAAAAACAAGGGTTATAGTGTAACAGGGCATTGTATTTGGATAAACTTAGTTTGCCCGCTAAGTTTATCGTCATATTGCTTATTTTTAATATAACGGTACATAAAGCAAATATTTTAAATTGGTACTGTGTTTGCTATTCTACAAGCAATAAAAAATTCATTACTTAAGAGAATTATCATGAAAAAACTAGTACTTGCAGTATTAGCGACAGCCGTTTTAGCTGGTTGTAAAACGTCACCAACAGGACGTACTCAAATAGCGCTTTACTCAGATCAACAAATGAGTGAAATGGGCACAGCTAGCTTTGCAGATATGAAAAAAAGCCAACCAATTAATAAAGATCCAAAAACAAATGCATATGTAAATTGCATTGCTGAAAAAGTAGTCGCTGTATTACCAAAAGAATACGCGTCGCAAAATTGGGAAGTAGTGGTATTTGAAGATGAATCTGCTAACGCTTTTGCACTACCTGGTGGTTACATTGGGGTTCATACGGGCTTATTAAAAATAGCCACCAATCAAGACCAACTAGCAACAGTACTAGGGCATGAAGTAGGGCACGTAATTGCTGAACATTCTAATGAGCGTGTTTCACAAAGCTCTATTTTAGATACCGGTATGCAGCTTGGTAGTGCTGCACTTGAAATGGGTAATATTCAATACCGTAACGAAATTATGCAAGGCTTAGGTTTGGGCGCACAATATGGAGTTGTTTTACCATTTAGCCGCTCTCACGAATCAGAAGCCGATACTATAGGTCTGGATTTAATGGCACAGGCTGGTTTTAACCCACAAGAGTCAGTAACCCTTTGGCAAAATATGAGTGCAGCAGGTAGTGGTACAACCCCTGAGTTCTTATCAACTCACCCAGCGCCAAGTAACCGTATTAAAAATTTACAAGCGCAAATGAGTAAAGCACTTAGCGAGCAAAGCACTGCTAAAGCACAGGGTAAAAACCCACAATGCACACTGTAGTTAAGCGCTTTACTATTTGAAGTAGTGTGCGTTTAGTATTAATGCGTAATTAAAATAAAACCCCTGTAGGTATTTACCTACAGGGGTTTTATTTTAGTTTTTAAGCGTGGTTATTCAGAAGCAAGTGCTTGTTTAAATACATTTTTAAAGCGTTCAAAATCTTCAATGTGCGGCAGGTGCCCTAAATTATCCAGTTCAAATAATTGTGCGTCAGGTATAAGTGTTGCAGCGTGTTTGCCTAATTTATCATATCGACCAAGCTCGTAATCAACACCGTCTTTTTTCCAGTTACGGCCAGGGCCAGTTCTATCGCGTGTACCAATAATTAATTTAACCGGTACAGTTAAATCTTTAAATTCGGTTATTACAGGTTGAGTGAAAATCATATCGTATGTTTTTGCATTTACCCATGCCATTTGTTCTTTATCTGGGCCTTGTATTTGCCCTGTTATAAAGTCGGTTAAGGCTGAATATGTGGCATTCCACTTACCATCGTAGTAATTTTTTTGTTGGTATTTTCTTACGCCTTCTGGCGTTTTTGAAAATTCGTTTTTATAGAAAAAATTTGTATCTTTGTAATCAACATACTGCAGATAGTTTTCAAGCCCAATAGGGTTAAGTAAAATTAATTTACTAGTTGTGTTTGGGTACATTAATGCAAAACGACTCGCTAGCATCCCACCCATAGAGTGCCCTAATACAATTGACTCTTTTATATTAAGTGAGTCCATTAACGCATGAGTATGGTTAGCAAGAGCCGCAAATGAATACTGGTAATTAGTTGGTTTAGATGATTTTCCAAAACCAATTTGATCAGGAATTAATACGCCGTAGCCTAAAGATTGCAGGTATTGCGCAGTGGTAGTCCAGTAATCTGCATTAAAATTTTTGCCGTGCATAAGCGTCACTGTAGGCATGTCGGATTTGGTAGGCTTTAAGTAAATATAGGCCATTTTAAGAGACTGTTTTTGTGACTCAATGTTAAAGTAATTTACTTTAAAGTCGTACTGGTAACTGCTTAAAAGCGCATCATAAGAAAGTGAAGAGGTATCTTGCGTTGTGCTCGCTAATGCATTGTTTGTTAATAACAATAAAGTAGAAAAGCAAATAACTTTAATCGACGACATTTGGTTACTCCAATTAAGGACAAATAATATTAGCTCTAATATATAAAACTCAGAATAATTCATTATAGTAATCAAACATTAAGTACTATTCAATTGAGGCTTTGTCATGCTCAACGTTGTTTAATTTGGGGATGAAAAAAGCGAAGCTAAAAGAGAGCTTCGCTTATTAATGTAGGGTAAAACGAGTATCGTTAAAGCTTAAAACGTCCACTCAATATGGATTTGTGGCACTGACTCAGTGACTTCAGTACCTAGTTTATTGTGCCAGTATTGTAATTCCATACCCAACAGTAGTGTGTTTTCTTTCATTTGAATAGCATGCCCCATATCCCATACTAAAATAGGCTGTGCGAGTATCCACGCCTCTACATCGTTACCAAATTCATCTTCACGCTCTGCAATGTATTCAGCGTGGCCTTTAAAGCTAAATTTTTGTGAGCCAATAGTGAAAGGATATTCAAAAGCTACATCAAGCATCCAGCTATTTGTTTCAATAGGAGCACCGCCTTTTGCTACACCTTCACTATCGTCAATGTAAGCTGTGAACAGCGTTTGAAAAAAGTTAAATCCAGGTACATCCCAGCTTAATTTAACACCAGGCAAGTATTTCATTACTTTAGAGTCACCAGCAACGTTAATACCACCGGTAAGGCCCACATCTAATAATGCGCCTGCGCCAATTTTTTCGCCGCTAATGGCCGACAAGCTTACCGTTGAATACCACTCACCATAAAAATCAGCATCTTGGTAACCATCATCGGTATCGTCTTTACTGTAATCGATAAAAAAGAAGTTATCGCCGTAATCGTAACCCGATGCATGTTGAACCGAGTAAACAGTGGTGTTTGACTCTTGCTCAGTGAATGGGTTTTTTTGGTTGCCATTATTAATATGTAGTGCTGTGCTGCTCCAATTAGCCGCAAAAGCAGAAGACGATAAAGCAATTGATGTAAAAGTAACGAGAGGAAGTAATTTTTTAAATTTCATATCTGTATTTAACTATAATTTTAGTGACACGCGAAGGCGCGCATTATAGCAAAAGTGATTGATATGTAGAGTATTATTTTAACATATGTTGCAGCTTACTTATTAAGCTGCAACATAGTGTCGGTGTTTAAACTATGCTTTATTACGGCGTAAGCAAATAACTGAAATGGCTGTAAATGCTAAAATAAAGCAGTAATAAGAAGACGTTGATACTTCCCACGGGCTAATTTTAAACGTAGCACCTAATAACAATGCTTGGGCACCGTATGGCAATGAACCCTGTGTAACACAGGCAAATATATCAAGTAAACTGGCAGAGCGTTTACCGCTTATTTCACCGTCATCTGCTAGCTTTTTAGCAATAGGACCCGCGACAATAATAGACACTGTGTTATTAGCAATACATACATTACTTGTTAAAACTAACGCAGCGATACCTAATTGATCTGCCACTTTACGGTGCCATTTTGCAATGATTTTAGTAATCGCTTGAATTTTTTGAGCAATGTAATCAAGACCACCGTTGATACGAATAAATTCAGATAAGCCACCAATAAACATAGAAAGTAAAAATATTTCCTGCATATCAGTAAAGCCTTTGTAAATGTCTTTTACAAAGCTTGCGCCTTCGTAACTTCCTGTAAAGCCCATTAATGCGGCAAAAATAATACCGCTAAACAACACTACAAATACGTTCAAGCCAGCAACTGCTAACACTAAAATAAAGGCATAAGGAAGTACCAACCAAATATCATAGTCTTTAGTTTCAACTACTTGTGCAGCAGGTGTTAAATAAAACAACAGGGCGATTGTTAGAATGGCTGCAGGGACTGCAATTTTAAGATTTTCTTTAAACTTGTCTTTCATTTCACAGCCCTGCGTGCGCGTAGCTGCAATAGTGGTGTCTGAAATAATAGATAAGTTATCGCCAAACATAGCGCCAGATACAATCGTACCTGCCATTAATGCTGGGTCTATACCTGTTTTAATTGATACCGCATAAGCGATAGGGCCAATGGCGCCAATCGTACCCATTGACGTTCCCATTGCAGTAGAAACAACGGCCGCAATTAAAAACAAACCAGGGAGCAATAACGAAGGTGGAATAAGTGATAAGCCTGCATTTACTACCGCATCTACTCCACCGGTTGCACTTGCCACAGCCGAAAAGGCACCTGCAAGTAAGTAGATTAAACACATGGTAATAATATTGTTGTGTCCGGCACCTTTAATAAAGGTCTCTACACATTGGTTTACCGTGCCTTTATTTAAAATAAACGCAAGCATGATGGCGGGCAATATAGCAACAGGTGCAGGTAGTTGGTAAAAAGCATAATCAACCCCTTGCGATTGCAAATACAAACCTGAGCCTAAAAATAGCGCTACAAAGGTAAGTAGGGGAAGTAAAGAAAGTATTGCTTTGTTTTTATTAAATGATGGCTGCATCATAATCCTCATAACCAGTAAAATTTATCACAGCCAAAACTCCTCTTTTAGCTGAATTTAGCAGTACAACTTTTTATTTAAAAAATTGTTAGCCGCAGCGTCCGCAAGCCAAAGACCAAATCGACGCGAAAGAGAAGTTTAAATGTATAGATGGCTAAAGTAAACTGGTATTGTTATTATTATTAAATTAAAAGGTCACCTGACTATTGCATGACTTTTAGATAATATCTATGAAGCAACGCGATTTTCAGCGATTAATATTTATCCAACTGCATAAAAATACCCACCTGCGTATTTTTAATGCCCGGATATATGGCTAATAAACGGATTCAAATTAAATTAGGTAAAAACCATGACTACAAATCGAATAGGTGTTTTTGGTGCCAACGGCAGAATGGGCTTAGCCCTATTAGAAGCCGCGACAATTAAAGAGCAAACACAACTTACAGGCGCATATGTTCGTAGTGGTTCATCGCTATTAGGCATTAATGTAAATCAAGTAAATAGCGCAGCCGATAACAGTGTTAGCTTTAGCGACGAAAGTACAATAGATGATGTAGATGTTTTAATCGACTTTACGCTGCCAGCGGGTATGAAAAACCATTTAAAAACAGCTGTTGCACAAAAAATTCCTATGGTGATTGGCACTACAGGTTTAACAAATGATGATATGGCGCTATTACACGATGCCGCTAAACATATCCCTATTGTATTTGCGCGAAATTACAGCGTAGGTGTCAATGTATTACTTAACCTTGTGCAAACTGCAGCGACTAAGTTTGGTGACGATTTAGATATCGAAATATTTGAAGCGCATCACCGTCATAAAATAGATGCACCATCGGGTACTGCACTGGCAATAGGTGAGTCAATCGCGCAAGCGAAAGGCTGGGATCACGACCAGGTTGCGGTATATGACCGAAGCCAAGTAGAAACAGCGAAATCTCAAAATGAGATTGGTTATTCTGTCCTAAGAGGGGGCGATATAGTAGGTGAACATACCGCATACTTCGCTACAATGGGCGAAAGGCTTGAATTAACACATAAAGCAAGTTCGAGAATGACGTTCGCTCTAGGTGCTATAAGGGCTGCAAGCTGGTTAAAAAACAAACCTGATGGACTTTATGATATGCAAGATGTGCTAGATCTTAAGTAGTTTAGTTACTATTTTAACTGTTTGGGTCTAATTTCACCTACAGTGACTTATTTGTAACAATTAACCAAATAATGTTAGACCTAAATAGCAACTTCATGTAATATGCAGCCAATTTGCCAAAAATTACTAAATGCGTGTTTCCAATTATACCCAAGTGGCTAGTAAATCCAGGGTTTCAGTGGGAATGAAAATAGTTTTAGGCAAGAAAAATGATTGAAGGTTGAATGCTTTACATCTGCATCATTTAAGACTGCGTAAAACAATTTAAGCTCACAAAAATCTGGTTTTGACGATCCCTCTGGGTATTGGCGGGGTGTTAAGCAATTGCTTACTCCCGTTTTTTACTGTTAGGAGGTTTAACTTGACTAAATCCGCTCTGTTAGTCCTAGAAGACGGCACAGTGTTTCGCGGTACTGCAATCGGCGCTGACGGCATGTCAGTCGGTGAAGTGGTATTCAATACGTCTATGACTGGTTATCAAGAAATTTTGACTGATCCATCATACGCGGAACAAATCGTAACTTTGACGTACCCACATATCGGTAATACGGGTACCAACAGCGAAGACGAAGAAGCGAATCAAATTTGGGCTAAAGGCCTAGTGATCCGTGATTTGCCACTGCTAGCAAGTAACTTTCGTAACGAGCAATCGTTAGATGATTACTTAAAAGAACGTAATATTTTAGGTATTGCGGACATCGACACCAGAAAGCTAACTCGAATTTTGCGTGATAAAGGCGCACAAAACGGGTGTATTGTTGCCGGTGACGAGCTAGACGAAAATAAAGCGTTACAAGCCGCGCAAGCCTTCCCAGGCTTAAAAGGTATGGATTTAGCAAAAGTTGTCTCAACCAAGGAAAATTTTGAGTGGCGCGAATCAAGCTGGACATTAGGTGAAGGATTTAAAACCCTTGACGCTGCTGATGAAAAGTTTCATGTTGTTGCCTACGACTTCGGTGTAAAACGTAATATTTTACGTATGCTTGTAGACCGTGGTTGTAAACTTACAGTAGTACCAGCGCAAACTTCAGCCGCTGACGTACTTGCTTTAAACCCTGATGGTATCTTCTTATCTAATGGCCCTGGTGATCCTGAGCCTTGTACTTACGCTATTGAAGCCATTCAAGCCTTTTTAGAAACCGACACACCTATTTTTGGTATCTGTTTAGGTCATCAGTTATTAGCCCTTGCCTCAGGTGCTAAAACAGAAAAAATGAAATTTGGCCACCACGGTGGTAACCACCCAGTTAAAGACCTAGACCGTAATGTAGTTATGATCACAGCTCAAAACCATGGTTTTGCAGCTCAAGAATCAAGCCTACCAAGTACGCTTCGTGCTACGCATAAATCATTATTTGATGGAACGCTTCAAGGTATTCATCGTACCGATAAACCTGCGTTTAGCTTCCAGGGTCACCCTGAAGCAAGTCCAGGTCCACACGATGCAGCACCATTATTTGACCACTTCATCGATTTGATGCAAGCGCGTAATCACTAATTTAACTGGAGTAATAATGCCAAAACGTACCGACATAAAAAGCATTCTTATCTTAGGCGCAGGCCCAATTGTAATTGGTCAAGCTTGTGAATTTGACTACTCTGGTGCTCAAGCGTGTAAAGCACTTAGAGAAGAAGGCTATAGAGTTATATTAGTTAACTCAAACCCTGCAACTATCATGACCGATCCTGAAATGGCCGATGCTACCTACATCGAACCAATTCACTGGGAAGTGGTAGAAAAAATTATTGAAAAAGAAAAGCCTGATGCAGTACTGCCTACAATGGGTGGTCAAACAGCATTAAACTGTGCACTTGATTTAGACAAGCACGGTGTATTGGCTAAGCACGGCGTTGAGCTAATTGGCGCAACGGCGGATGCAATCGACAAAGCAGAAAACCGTGAACGCTTTGACGTAGCAATGAAAAACATTGGCCTTGAATGTCCTCGTGCTGAAATTGCTCACTCAATGGAAGAAGCTAAAGATACAATGAGCCGAATTGGCTTACCATGTATCATTCGTCCTTCTTTCACCATGGGTGGCACCGGTGGCGGTGTTGCTTACAACATGGAAGAGTTTGAAGAAATTTGTGAGCGCGGTTTAGACTTATCGCCAACAAACGAATTATTGATTGATGAATCACTGATTGGTTGGAAAGAGTACGAAACAGAAGTTGTACGTGATAAAAACGATAACTGTATTATTGTTTGTACCATTGAAAACTTTGACCCTATGGGTGTTCACACTGGCGATTCAATCACCGTTGCACCAGCGCAAACGCTAACCGACAAAGAATACCAAATTATGCGTAACGCCTCTATGGCGGTATTACGTGAAATTGGTGTAGAAACTGGCGGTTCTAACGTGCAGTTTGGTATTAATCCTGAAGATGGCCGTATGGTTATCATTGAGATGAACCCACGTGTATCACGTTCATCTGCACTTGCATCAAAAGCAACGGGTTTCCCAATTGCTAAAATTGCTGCAAAGCTAGCAGTAGGTTATACGCTTGACGAGCTTCAAAACGATATTACTGGCGGTAAAACTCCAGCATCTTTTGAGCCTTCAATCGATTACGTTGTAACAAAAATTCCTCGCTTTAACTTTGAAAAATTTGCCGGTGCTAACGATCGTTTAACTACGCAAATGAAATCAGTTGGCGAAGTAATGGCGATTGGTCGTAACCAACAAGAATCATTACACAAAGCATTACGTGGTCTTGAAGTGGGCGCAACAGGTTTTAACCCAATAGTTGCACTTGATGACCCTAAAGCGAAAGAAAAAATCATCCGCGAATTACGCGAACCAGGTGCTGAGCGTATCTGGTACATTGCTGATGCAATGCGCCATGGTATGAGCGTTGATGATGTTTATGAGCTGACTAAAGTTAATCGCTGGTTCTTAGTACAAATAGAAGATATTTTAAAAGACGAAGCAAAAATTGGTGAAGTAGGTATGGCTGGTTTAAATGCCGACTTCCTACGTAAACTTAAACGCAAAGGTTTCGCAGATCCACGTATAGCTGAAATTGCTGGTGTATCTGAAGCTGAAATTCGTAAAAAACGTCACCTATTAAACATCGTGCCAGTATACAAGCGTGTTGATACGTGCGCCGCAGAATTTAGCTCAGACACAGCTTACATGTACTCATCTTACGATGAAGAGTGTGAAGCAAACCCAACAGATAAAGACAAAATCATGGTTATTGGTGGCGGTCCTAACCGTATCGGCCAAGGTATTGAATTTGATTACTGTTGTGTACATGCCTCGCTTGCGCTTCGCGAAGACGGCTATGAAACTATCATGGTTAACTGTAACCCTGAAACGGTTTCTACCGATTACGATACATCTGATAGACTATACTTTGAGCCAATTACACTTGAAGACGTACTCGAAATCGTACGTGTTGAAAAGCCAAAAGGCGTTATCGTGCAGTACGGTGGTCAAACACCACTTAAATTAGCACGTGAGCTTGAAGCGAATGGCGTTCCAGTAATTGGTACTTCACCTGATGCGATTGACCGTGCAGAAGATCGCGAACGTTTCCAACAACTTGTTGAGCGTCTGAACTTACTTCAGCCAGAAAATGCAACAGTAACTTCAACTGAAGAAGCACTACTTAAATCAGTTGAAATTGGTTTCCCACTCGTTGTACGTCCGTCGTATGTACTAGGTGGTCGTGCAATGGAAATTGTATACGATGAAGACGATTTACGTCGCTACATGACCGAAGCTGTATCTGCATCAAACGAAGCACCTGTATTACTGGACCGTTTCTTAGATAACGCAATTGAAGTTGACGTTGACGCGATTTGCGACGGCGAGCAAGTAATTATTGGCGGTATCATGGAGCACATTGAGCAAGCCGGTGTTCACTCTGGTGACTCAGCATGTTCATTACCAGCACATTCTTTATCGCAAGAAGTGCAAGATGTGATGCGCAAGCAAGTAACCGATATGGCGCTTGAGCTTGGTGTTGTTGGCTTAATGAATACACAGTTTGCTGTAAAAGATGGCAAAGTGTACTTAATTGAAGTTAACCCGCGTGCCGCACGTACTGTACCGTTTGTATCAAAAGCAACCGGTGTAGCGCTTGCAAAAGTGGCGGCTCGTTGTATGGCGGGTCAGTCTTTGGCAAGCCAAGGTATCACTAAAGAAGTGATCCCTCCTTATTACAGCGTTAAAGAAGTTGTTTTACCATTTGCTAAGTTTCAGGGTGTGGATCCAATTCGTGGCCCTGAGATGCGCTCAACGGGTGAAGTGATGGGTGTTGGTGATACTTTCGCCGAAGCATTCGCAAAAGCACAATTAGGTGCAAGCAACACTTTACCACGCGGTGGTCGCGCGTTATTATCTGTTCGTAATAGCGATAAGCCACGCATTGTTGAATTAGCCAAGATTATGACCGACTTAGGTTTTGAACTTGACGCAACGGGTGGCACGGCACAAGCTCTTGAAGAAGCTGGCATTGAAGTACGACGTGTAAACAAAGTATATGAAGGCCGCCCGCATATCCTTGATTATATCAAGAATAAAGAGTACAGCTATATCGTTAATACCACCGAAGGTCGCCAAGCGATCGAAGATTCGAAGGTGTTACGTCGTGGTGCATTGCAAAATAAAACCAACTATACGACAACCTTGAACGCGGCTTTTGCTAACTGTACTGCTAACAAAGCAGATGACCGTAGTAAAGTAACGTCAGTTCAAGAGCTACACCTGCGATTGAACTAAGGAAATGTGCCAAGGCCAACTAGGGCCTTGGTGTTAAGTGAGAAAAGTATGCAATCAATTCCGATGACAGTTCGTGGCGCAGATTTACTGCGCAAAGAGCTTAACGAATTAAAAACAGTTACCCGTCCAAAAATTATCGCCGACATTGCTGTTGCGCGTGAACACGGTGACTTAAAAGAAAACGCTGAGTACCACGCTGCACGTGAGCAACAGGGTTTTTGTGAAGGTCGTATTCAAGAAATTGAAGCTAAACTTTCAAATGTTCAGATAATCGACGTAACTAAAATGCCAAATACGGGCAAAGTTATTTTTGGTACTACCGTAACTATAGTAAATGTAGATACGGATGCTGAAGTAAAATACCGTATTGTAGGCGATGATGAAGCCGATATTAAAAACAACTTAATTTCTGTTAATTCACCGATTGCACGTGGCTTAATTGGTAAACAAGTAGACGATGCAGTGTCTATCCAAACGCCAAAAGGTATCGTTGAGTACGAAATCATTGAAGTTGAGTATCTTTAACGCATAACTCACTTTAACGTTTTAAATAAAAACCGATGTATTTACATCGGTTTTTTTATGCCTTAAATAAATCACTATACTGATAAGGGTGTTCATATTGCATAAAGAGTGAGCATGATGATATAGGTACATAATCACTTTATACCAATCTGCTTATATATGGGGTCTATTTAACGTTAAGAAAATTACGCTAGAACTAGGCAAAAGTTTTTATATCTAGTTGTTCTAAATAAAAAACTTTTAACGACGTTATAGTGCAATTTAATTCGTTAAATTGATCAAAGATTTATGCAGGTTGGTATTATTAAAAAGGAACACTCAATGGCTAATATACTTTACCCAGCGCCTTTAAAAGTAGGCTCTAAAATTGCTATTTGCTCGCTTTCATCTGGGCTAAAAGAAAAGTATCACGGACGCTTAGATATAGTTATAAATGGACTACAACAACGAGGGTATGATGTTGTTGAAGGCGAGTTTTTACGTCAAAACAAACCACGCGAACAGCTTAATGCTAAAGCGCATGCTAAGCAGCTAATGGGTTTTTTATTAGATGATGAAATAGATGCGATTATGCCGCCAATGGGTGGTGAGCTGGCAATGGAAATACTGCCACTACTTGATTTTAACGCCATTAAAGAAGCAAAGCCTAAGTGGTTAGTTGGTTTTTCTGATGTGAGTACTATTGCATGTGCACTCACTGCTAAGTGCCAATGGGCAACCCTTCACAGCGCTAATCTTATGCAGTTACACCCAGATGAAAAAAATCCGTACAGTTTACAAATATTTGAAACTCTGACCTACGAAGCCGGTAGTAAATTTGAGCAAGGTCCTTCTTCTTTATACCAAAAAAATAAGCCTAATTACGCGCAAAACCCGAACGAATTACTCAGCCCGAGTGAGCCTACAAACTGGCAATGTTTAAACTACACAGATAAACGTACCATAGAAATGTCTGGTCGGTTATTTGGTGGGTGTTTAGATACCGTAGGTTTATTGCTCGACTCGCCATTTTTAGCGCTGCATGAGTTTAAAAAGAACAGTGCGCCCGAAGGGCTTATTTTATACCTCGAAAACTCAGAACTTACACCAACAACCGTTGCACGATTTTTACTGTCATTAAAATTAGCCGGTATATTTGATGATATCAATGGCTTGGTTTTAGGGCGAAGTGAAATAACACAAGGTCATTACGATGCCTTTGATTATCGCCATGCGTTAGATGTAGCGCTAGGTGGGTGTTTATTTCCTGTAATTTTTGATGCCGATATAGGGCACGTTCAACCTAATTTAAATTTGGTCAATGGTGCTACCTGTACGCTAGTTGCTGATATAAACGAAGGTATTGTGGAGTGCGCATCGTTAAATATTCAACTTTCGTAGTTTTTATTGTATTTAGTTTTGAAAAACAAATAAATACAAGCGTATAATATGCCTACAGTAAGTGCTAATGCTTACTGTAAATTCTCAGGGCGGGGTGAAATTCCCCACCGGCGGTATGTTTAATGTTTTTTATGACTTAAACGAGCCCGCGAGCGCTTTATTTAACTTATTTTAGGTTAAGTAAAGGTCAAGCAGATCTGGTGAGATGCCAGAGCCGACGGTTACAGTCCGGATGAAAGAGAATATGGCTTATTATACTAAAACCAATTTTATTAAAGACATGACCGTTGTATCGCGTTAAGTGAGCTATTTTCTTTGCGCTATAATTAGTCACTAATTTAATGTTATTGGTATAACAGTGTGCGCTGCATTTTGCTGCGTGCTTTTTGTTATTTTATTTAAGCTATTTTGGTAGTGATCACTTTAAATTTAAGTGATGTATTACTGATCCTTTCACAGTCCTGAATCTATTATTTTTATTTGGAATATAATGATGATTCAGTCTCTACTTACTCAATTCGGCGAAAGCCATACCCGCGTACAAAGCGCAATCACTGCACTACAGCAAGGCCAAGGCGTACTTGTTGTTGATGATGAAAACCGTGAAAATGAAGGCGACTTTGTTTTTTCAGCTGAGCATTTAACGACTTCTCAAATGGCCGAAATGATCCGCGAAGGCAGCGGTATTGTTTGTTTATGCATGGGGGATGAGCGCATTAAACAGCTCGACTTACCGCAAATGGTAGCTAACAATACGAGTCAAAATAACACCGCTTATACAGTCACTATTGAAGCTAAGCATGGCGTAACAACAGGTGTATCTGCTGCTGATAGAGTAACTACTATAAAAGCAGCGACAGCGGATAATGCAAAACCAAGTGATTTATCGCGCCCAGGGCATGTATTTGGTTTAAAGGCACAAACGGGTGGCGTATTAGTGCGTCGCGGTCATACCGAAGCATCCGTTGATTTAATGCAACTTGCCGGCTTAAAACCATTTGGCGTAATTTGCGAACTGACAAATCCAGATGGTTCAATGGCGCGCTTACCTGAGGTGAGTGATTATGCTAATAAACATAATATGACCGTGGTTTCTATTGAAGATTTAGTGCAATACATTCAGGCTGCACAGCGCAAAGTAAGTTAAACTGCTTTAAAGCAAAAAAACCACTTATTTAAATAAGTGGTTTTTTAATATTGTTATCATTTAAGTTTATAACGTATTACTTATAAAACCTGAATAACTTGCTCTTTTGCTAAGCGAGATTTAGGTAATTTAGCATTATAATCTTCAGCGCTATCATGATAGCCAAGTACTAATGCCACGTCGCATACGTAACCATCAAGTTCTTTTTCAAAGACTTCGCCAATCAGCTCGGCATCTACGCCTTCCATTGGGGTTGAATCAATGCCTAAACGTGCAGCGGCATGCATAGTGTTACCCAGTGCAATGTAAGTTTGTGCTTTAGTCCATGCGGCATTGTTACCTTGCTCATCAGTATTAATATCAACAAACGCATAAGCACCAAAAGCTTGTTCGCGATTTTCTGCTTTAGTACGGCCATTTTTAATATCTGCATCAATAACTTGTGCGTAGTCATCGCGGGTATATTTAGGATTGTGAGCGAATAATATTATATGCGAAGCTGTTTTAATATGTGGCTGGTTAAACGCAAATTTATTAGCAAATGTACTATGCATACGCTCTTTAGCCTCATCTGATTCAATTACGATGAATTTCCAAGGCTGCGAGTTAATAGATGATGGAGATAGGCGCATAGCTTCGTAAATAACGGCTAAATCGTCTTGAGATACACGTTTCGTTGCATCGTAACGTTTTGCTGTGTAACGCTTTTCTAAGTCATTAATAATAGGGTGAGTCATTAGTTTCTCCATTGAGTAGGTGTTTTACCAGTATTTACTATGTTGAGTCAGTTTTAGTAAAAACAAACCCTTTTAAAAATTTATTACAAAAATAATATCGTGTTTTTAAATCACTCTACTTATTTAATTCAATTGATATCTACGTAAAGTAAAGCCTGTCAATATAGCTAGGTACTGATAGTAGTGGGTTATTACAATATGATAAACAGGTATATGGTTGAATCATTATCAAATATTATTAGGTAATAGTTTCTTTAATAAATATAAATACAGCCATAGCCACCCAAAATATTGGCTGAAGACACCAATTACATTGGTGCCTTCAATTAATTAGGCAGCGCGTATTTAGTATTTATGGAATTAAAAACCTTCCAACACTATTTTGCCAATAGAGCGACCTTCTTCAAGTTCTGCGTGTGCAATACGCAGGTTAGCCGCATTTATAATGCCTAAATTTTTACCAATCGTTGTTTGAATATGGCCCTGATCAATTAACTCAGCAACATGATTTAATAACTTGCTTTGCTCAATTAAATCTTTGGCATTAAACATTGAGCGGGCAAACATAAATTCCCAATGTAGCGATAAGCTCTTCATTTTTAATTTACTAACATCTAATGACTCAGGATCGTCAATCATTGCAATTTTACCAAATGGTGCAAGTACCTCTGTATACGCTTCAAAATAAGTATCAGTACTGTGCAGACTTGCTACATGTGTTACCGAGCCAATATTTAATGCATCAATTTGAGCCGGTAATGGTTTTGTATGATCAACAACATAATCTGCGCCTAGTTTTTTAACCCATGCTTGTGAGCTTTCACGCGATGCAGTGGCAATCACTGTTGCACCAGTAATCGCTTTAGCAAGCTGGATAAAAATAGAACCAACGCCGCCTGCGGCACCTGTTACTAAAATAACTTCGTCTGATTTTGTTTTTGCATCAGCTGCTTGTTTTACAATGTTTAAATGCTCAAATAATAACTCGTACGCTGTTATTGCAGTAAGTGGTAATGCAGCAGCTTCAGCATCGTTTAAGCTTTGTGGTTTGAACCCTACAATGCGCTCATCCACTAATTGAAATTCTGCATTACTACCTGGGCGGGTAATATCACCTGCGTAGTAAACCGCATCACCTGGTTTAAAGTCTGTAACAGCTTCACCTGTTGCAACCACTTCGCCAACTGCATCCCAACCAATAACTTTTATTTCACCGTTTGTTGGTGGCATATATAGGCGCACTTTATAATCGGCAGGGTTAACTGCAATAGCCTTAACTTTAATTAATAAATCACGACCTGTTGCAACTGGCTGTGGTAATTCAACATCAATTAACGACTCAGGGTTTGAAACAGGAAGAGATTTTTTATAACCAATGGCTTTCATAATAAGTGTCCTAATCTATTTACATATAAGGTGCAAGCCATGCTTTGGCTAGCTGATGGATAGATAGTAGACCTTGCTTTAATATAGATAAACCGCATAATTGTTGAATCATTATCAAATATAAATAGATAATATGAACATAGAAGATTTAAAACTTATTTTAAAAGTAGCTGAGTTTAGAAGTATTACGCTCGCAGCTGCTAAGTTAGATATGCGTACAGCCACAGCAAGCGCTGCTATTAAACGTGTTGAGGCAGCCCTTGGTAGCGAGCTGTTTGTTCGGACAACACGTCATTTAAGGTTATCGGCTGCTGGGGAGCGCTACATACCACAATGTGAGCAGGCTTTAGCTGTACTTGAGCTTGCAAAGCAAAATCTAAAAGGTGAGCACGACGAAATAGAAGGCGAGCTGCGTGTTGCCCTTTCATCTGACTTAGGCCGTAACTTAGTGATCCCATGGATTGATGAACTCATGGACACTTATCCAAAGCTAAGTTTAAGAACGCATATAAGTGATAGTAATATCGACTTTTACCGTGACTCAGTTGATATAGCGCTTCGTTATGGCTCGCCTAATGATGCTAGCGTTTATGGATTCAAAATTTGTAACGTACCGCGCTTGTTATGTGCAACTGACGAATATCTCTTACAAAACGGGGCTCCCATGCATCCCGATGATTTAGCGTCGCATCAAGGTTTGTTTTATCAGTTGCAGGATATTATAAATAATACGTGGGAATTCACCGATGGTGAGTCAAAATATAAAGTTAAAATGAATGGCAGGCGCGCCTCAAACGATGGCGATTTAGTAAGGCGCTGGTGCTTTGCGGGTAAAGGCTTGGCTGTAAAATCAGCCCTTGATATAGCCGATGATTTACTCAATGACAGGGTGGTTACTGTAATGCAAGATTATCAACATGTTAATGGTGAACTTTGGCTTATTTGCCCAAGTAGGCAGTCAATAACCCCAGCGGTGCGTTTACTACGTGATGCATGCAGAGCAAAATCCCAAGCTATTTTGCAGCAGTTGGTAAAGAAAGGAATTATTGATAAAAGCGTACTGAGCTAATTAGTCTACTTAATAGTGCCACCGGCTTAGATCTGGTGGCATTATTTTTTATTCGCTAACTTAGCTTTTTATTAAAAAACTCAACGGTACGTTGCCATGCAAGTTCGGCATTGTCTTTATCATAGCGACCTGTCGAGTCGTTATGAAAACCATGATTTGCCCCTTTATACATATGCATAGTGTATTCAACATTATTAGCTTTTAAATCTTGTTCGTACTGTGGCCACGACGCGTTTACACGTTTATCCAGCTCGCCTAATTGAATCATTAACGGTGCTTTAATATTTTTACGTAAACTTTCACTGGCGGGAGTGCCGTAAAAAGGCACGCCAGCGCTGATTAAATTACTATCTACTGCCGCTAAATAATTAACAATGTAGCCACCAAAACAAAAACCGACAGCGCCTAATTTACCGTTACTGTTAGCATGCGATTTTAAAAAGTGCGCTGCGGCAACAAAATCGTTTTGAATTTTAGCGCGATCCATGGTTTTTTGCATAGCGCGTCCTTCATCATCGTTACCAGGGTAGCCACCCAGTGGAAAGAGCGCGTCGGGTGCAAACGCAATAAAACCGACTTTAGCTAAGCGTCTTGCTACATCCTTTACGTAAGGGTTTAATCCACGGTTTTCGTGTATCACGAGTACAACGGGAAGCTTACCTTCTATGTTTTTAGGGGTTGCTATGTAACCTTTGCCTTTACCGTGCCCGTCTGGCGAATCGAATTCTTCGTACGTTGCTGTTATATCGACGTCATTAAACGACACTTGTTCAGCCAATGCGTAATTAGGTAATAATGCTGATGTAAGTACAGCCATCGAAAAGCCAAGAGCAGCAAGGCCACCGAGTTTCTTCATAAAAGTACGTCGGTCCATTAAACCGTGGGCGTATTCGTCATACCAATCAAAGGCTTCTTGAGGAATGTGATCAGAGGGAGATGTATTCATGGCTGTTCCTTAACTTTATTATGTCTATTTATTATTTAAATACCATAACGTATTAGGGATAAAAAACGAGCAATATTTCTCTCAATTATTAGGACTGTTGCCAAAGTTATCCGTCAAGCAAGGAAAGGAGCACATTCCTTTGTTGTGCGGATATTAAAGAAACCATTTCAAGGTGATTTAAATCTTTTATCTCATAAATGCTCACTTTTGGATTATTAAGAGTAAGCAACCCATTATATGGACTCACTTTGTCTGCATTACTTGCAAGTATGTAAGTTTTTTCAGAATAACTAGGTGTGCTAAGTGCATTGAATAGATTAAGTTTGTAAGCAGGAACTCCACTTTCTTCAATTATTTTAATAGCCACTTCATTCAAATAATCATCACCTAAAAACATACTATAAGTAGGGTGAGTTAACCTAGCAATAGTATTTAATGCAGTTTTAAAATTAATCATAGGAGCAATAAGTATATGTTTATCAATATTTAGCTTGGTCTTTATGTGACTACTCGCAACTGCACCCATTGAATAGCTAATAAGAGATATATTTTCATATTCTTGTATCTTTATATATTCACTCACAATATTTGCGTTTACTAAACCAAAATCAAATGGTTCGTTTTGGTTAGGCGAAGGTGCAACAATAACGTCAGCTCCTGTAAAATGAGCAAGCCAGCGTGATTGCATGCCATAGATCGTGTAATCAACACCATAGCCTGGGAATAAAACGAGTAAATTATTTTTTTTAACAGAGTGCTTATTTTCGTTATTTAAAGTTTTCTTCGAACGTTTTAATTTTAGAATCGATTTTTAATTCAAAATTGAGTGTAACCGTTGAAATTTCTGTGCCATTATTAAACATTGTTGGTGAGGTGTATAAAAAATCCACACAGTGTTTATTGCTTATACAATGTTGGGTTTTCTTCCCCAAAACATTGCTATCTACAACTGCTTTATCAAAAATAACAGGTTTAACTGGCTTCGTTATTTGCTTGGCAATAAAGTGCTGACAGCCGCTCAAAAGAGCAACATAAGACAAGATTAGAACTATAAAAAAACGCATTAGATTCCTTTCCTATATACAAAAATTTGTAAAAATAAAGCCTTAAGTGTCTAACTTTTAAGTACCTTCCATAGTATAAGATACAACGAATTTAAATAATGTGAACTTACCTAGGTTTGTACATTCATTCATAACCAGTCTCTGATAAGCCCTCATCTACGCCGATTAAAAAGTCGAGCCCTACAAACGCAAACGATATTGCAACGGCGCCTAATAGCATTAAGTTGCGGTTATTCTTTTTGTAGCCAAGAGTGGTTAATACAGCAAAAACAATAAATAAAATAAGTTGAATTGTGCCCATCATTATTCCTTTTGAGGGTTATATTTATAGAGTTAAACTATCAGTAAGATAAAGACTTGGCAAATAGGTGAATATTATTTTTAAGCTAAAAATAAAAAGCTCGGCATATAATATGCCGAGCTTTTTTGGTTGGGATGTTACTTAATTTAGCTATTAGTAGGCGCTGGTTGGGCATCTACTAGTGGTGGCTTGCCACGCATTTTACGAACTAATCGTTTAGCATCTTCTAGTGCAACATACTGGCACGGTATAAGTATCAGTGTAATTACTGTGGCAAATAACACACCAAAAGCAAGTGATACAGCCATTGGGATAACAATTTTAGCTTGTAAACTCGTTTCAAAAATAATTGGCATTACACCAATAAAGGTAGTGATTGAGGTGAGTAGTATTGCCCTAAAGCGACGAGCACCGGCTTGTACTACTGCATCTTTAATTGCAACACCTTCGGCGCGGGCTTTATTTACAAAATCAACCATAACGAGGGAGTCATTTACGACCACACCCGCTACCGCAATAATGCCAAACATAGATAAGCTGCTCATAGTCATACCTAAAATCATATGGCCAAACATCGCGCCCACTACACCAAACGGAATAACCGACATTATAATAAGTGGCTGCGAGTAAGAGCGAAGTGGAATCGCTAATAAGGCAAATATAATCATCATTGATATACCAAAGTCACGAAGCTGTTCTGAAGCGCTATCCATTTCTTCTTGAATGCGCCCAGCTACATCACTTGTAACGCCAGGGTAGCTTTTAAGTAATGTTGGTAAGTATTCGTCACGAATTTCCTCAGCAATCGCAAATGGTTCGGCTTGGTCGGTATTTACCGCAGCCCATACGTTTACAGTGCGTTTAGAGTTTTCGCGGCGAATACGGTTTACACCGTCAACCAGCTTAACTTCGGCTACTTCACTTAGCGGTACTTCAGCGCCTGTAGGTGTAATAATACGCACACTTGCTATGTCACTTATTGAGTTACGTTCGTCTTCTGGGTAGCGGATCATGACTTTAATTTCTTCGCCTTCACGCAATATTCGCTGCGCTTCTAAGCCGTAGTAACTAAAGCTAACTTGCGACGCTACATCAGCAAGCGTTAATCCCATGCTGTAAGCGAGTGGTTTTAAATCAAGTTGCACTTCGTCGGTAGCGCTTTGCATTGAATCGTTTACGTCGCCAACGCCTTCCATTGTTTGTAATTTGGCTTTTAATTTACCTGCTACTTCTTTTAGCTCGTTAGCATTTTTGCCTTCAAGTTTAAAGCTAACGTCGCCATCATCTCGACCGCCATTCATTATACTGTCTTGAATGGTCATGGTTTTAATGCCGGGTAGAGCGGGCATTTGCTCACGCCATAATGCACTTAGGGCAAAGGTGTCGATAGGGCGTAAATCAGGCTCTACCAAAATGGCCATAATATTTGCTTGCGTTCGTCCGCGCAGACTTACCGATAAATCGCGGATCATCGGTTTACCGTATTGCTCTTGTAGTTGCTGATCGACCTGTAACAACACGTTTTCTATTTTACGTGCGGTTTCAAGTGTTGCTTGCTCAGATGAGGCAAGGTTCATTTCTATATCAATACGCGGAAAGTCGTGCGGTATTTTAGGGTTTGGTACAAACTTAACTAAACCACCTGCAAACATACCTGCGCTTACAATAAGCAAACACATAAAGCCAACAATTACGGTATAGCGGTAGTGAATACAGCGGCTAACAAAAGGAAGGTAGTAGTTATTCACAAAGCCTTTTAAACCACTATCAATCACCATACGTAAGCGATGTAATAGGTTTTTAGGATTTGGTTTACGTGGGTTCATTGCTGCAATATGCGCAGGTAAAATTAGTTTTGATTCAATGAGTGAAAAAATCAAACATAAAATAATAACGCCACCAATTGCCTTAGAAAAAGCAGCGCCAGGGCCGGTTGCGAGTGTTTGAGGTAAAAATGCCGCAATAGTTGTTAGTACACCAAAGGTTGCTGGCATCGCAACGCGTTTAACACCGCGTACTACGTTATCAAGTGTGTGGCCGTATTTTTCTATTTCGGCACTGGCTGACTCGCCCACAACTATGGCGTCATCAACAACAATCCCGAGTACAAGTATAAAGGCAAAAAGAGAGGCTAGGTTAATTGTTACATCTAAAAAGCCAATAGGCATAAACAAAAAGGCGCCTAAAAACGAAACCGGTAAGCCCATCATTACCCAAAATGCTAAGCGTAGCGGTAAAAATAGTGCCAGCACTATCATTACTAACAAGCCACCCCAAATCATGTTATCGACCATCATATCGAGTCGACCTTCAAGGTAGTAGGTTAAATCAACAATAGGAGAGAGCTTAACGCCTGCAGGTAAAAGTGGCTCTTTAGTTGCCATGTAGCTTTTAAGTACTTTTGCTACATCGGTAATGTCTTGATCTTTTGATGCGTTTACTTCAAACGAGAGTGAATTCTTACCATTGTATTTTGAATATTGTAGACCTTCTTCAAAGCCATCATTAATAGTTGCAACATCGCCTAAATAAATTTGTGCGCCATCAGCAAGGGTAATAAGTGGCAGTTTTTCAAACTCAAAACCACGGTAGGCTTGTTTTTCAACACGCATCGAAATATAACCATTTTCAGAGCGTATTTGCCCCGCCGACATATTTGCCGAAAAGTTTTGCACCGCACCTGCAATATCTCTAAATGTTAATCCGTACTCGCGTAGTTTATCAGGGCTGACTTCTATACCAATTTCGTACTCTAAGCCGCCGTTAAAATTTACAAGGTTAACGTGAGGCAGTGCTTGTAACTCGTCTTTTATATCGTTGCCAAGCTCTTTTAACTGGTAGTTACTCATGTCGCCGTAAAGCGCGAGTATCATTACCTCTTGCTCAAACTTATCGCGGCGCACAACAGGGCGCTCCATTCCCGCAGGAAAGGTGTTTATTGAATCAACTTGTACTTTAATTTCATCAAGTACTTCTTGTGGATTGTATTGCTCTTCTATTTCAATCCACGCTTGTGAAAAACCACGGTTAGAGTACGTAATTAGGCGTTTAATGCCTTCAATACCTTCGAGGTTTTCTTCAACTTTTATGGTTATGCCTTCTTCTACCTCTTGCGGGGCTGCACCTGGGTAAACTGCTTGTACGCTTATCCAGTTGCTTTCAAACTGTGGGAACATTTGTTTGCGAATGGTCATCGCCATTAAAATACCGCCTACTAATATAAATATCATTAGTAGGTTGGCAGCAACGGGATTTCGGGCAAACCATGCTATTAACCCTGTTTCACGAGTGTTCATGATTATTCCTCTTTCAGCGCAAGTTGAGTTACATCAGTTTTATCAGGCGCAATATCTTCAATTTTTACTGCCATACCTTCAGTTGGGTATTCAAGCGCTGAGGTAACAATTTGCTCGCCATTCTTTAACCCTTGGCTGGCTATAATCATGCCGTTTTGTTCGCGTATAATATTGAGGGTTTTAAACGACAATGTTAAATCGTCATTTAAAATTACAATTTTATTATCTTTAACTAAGTGGTGCGCAACAATAATTGCGTTATCAAGCGGGCGACCTTCAATGGTAGCGTTAATGTATGAGCCAAAACGAAGAGGGCGTGTTTTGTCGCCATAAGGTGTTGCAAGTTGTGCAACCAAGTAGCTCATACGGCTTGTTTGATCAACCACACCTTCGGTGCGAATTACTTTGGCTTGCCACATTGTTTGCTTACCCGCGTATTCTGCGTTAAATGTAACATTTGAGCCTACGCCGCCATTTTTTAAATATTGCAGTTCTTGATCGGCAACCGGTAAACGTACCTCTGCAACTGAGGTTGCGCTTAGTGCGCCAAAACTATTACCTGGGTTTACTACTGAACCCAAGCTAATTGTGCGCTCATTAATAATGGCATCATAAGGGGCTTTAATATAAGTACGCTCAAGATTGCGGCTAGCACGTTTAACACTTGCTTGAGCAGAGCGGTAACGCGCTAATTTTTCGGCCAGCTGTGGTTTTCGTAAATAAAGTTCTGATGCAATAGCGTCGCTTGAGTCTGACTTAATGCGCTCCCACTCAGCTTGAGCGACATGTGCTTGCGCGCGTTCTATTTCAAGTGCTGAGCTTGCTTGTGCTAAACCCGCTTGCGCTTCAATAAAGTCTGCTTCGTAATCATTTGCATCAATTCGTGCTAAAATATCGCCTTGCTTTACAAACGCGCCTTCAACAAATTGATCTGATACCGAAATAACTTGCCCGCTAACTTGTGCTATTAGCTCGGTACGATACTTTGGTTTAACAATGCCGTACGATTTAACATCGAGCGTTATAGAATTTAAAAGTACGCTTTGTGTTGCTACTAAAGGACGTAAATCTTGCTCTGGCTTTTCTTCGGGTGGTTTTTTCATTGCCATAAAGGCGAAAGCTAAAGCAATACCGCCTGCTAAAACAGCGATTGGGAGTATTATTTGTTTTGTAGTAGCCACAAGGCATTCCTTCATAATTGGTGGTGACAGAGCAATAATACGCAATAAAGTGTTTACAAGCTGTTTTAAGATGTAACAAAGCATTACATGTGTGTGTTACAACTTACTATGCGACTAATTAAGTTCCTAAAAAGAAATTAAAGTAAGTGTTTTTTATACCGAGGAAATTATGAAAACCGAATCGATGAATTGCAGGCTAGGCTGCGGCGCATGTTGTATTGCGCCAAGTATTAGTTCGCCTATTCCAGGTATGCCAAATGGTAAAAAAGCCGGAGAACGTTGTATTCAGCTGGACGAACGTAATTTATGTAAGTTATTTGGTGATGAAAGTCGACCAAAAGTATGTAGCGATTTTAGTGCCACGCTTGATGTGTGCGGGTCAACAAATGCACAAGCTTTAGCGCTTATTACAGAGCTCGAAGAGCTCACTTAGTGAGCTATTAAAATACACATATATTTACACTTATCTATTAGTGAGTATTTATTTTAAGTAATTAAAAGCTGTGCTTTTCACGCGAGCAAGCTCTACGTTTACCGCCAAAGTGTAGGTTTGTGTAGGCGTGAAGCTTGCTTACGTGACAGGCAAAGCATGTAAAAGTGATTTATTCACAAAGAGGGGAGGAGGCGCTGCGCTTTTAGAGGAGGAGATTAATTTAAAGTAATAGTTGGCTTTTGTTTTTCTCATTTACTCCTAATTCTTTTCTCTTTGTGTAATATTTTTTTCCTAAAAACTGCACTTTTATATAAATAAACACAGCGTTTACAAACCAAAGTATAAATTGAGTTCGTAAACGCTGGCTTTATTTTCTACCAGCTATACGTTACGCTTAACGTATATTGCTCACCGCGCCCAGGTGTACCTGGTATTTCTTCAAACGACTCATCCCATAAGTTATCTGCCGCTAAGGTGATAAATAAATTACTCAACTGTGGCGGAGTTATTTTAAGTGTTAGCTGGGTAAATAACGCGTTATCATTGCCGTTTCTAAGTGCATTTTTGTGTTGTGTACGCCATTCGTTATCTATTCTAAATTCTAAAATATCAGTTGGGTTGTACACAGCGCCAAGTGTTAAACGGTGATCAGGAAAGTTTAACGCGTAAAAGCTGGCATCAATATCGGCTGCGCCGTAGTTTTCTGATTTATGTAAATAGGTGTAGCTTGCTATAAGCTTTGCTGTATCAAAGTGCTTAGTCGCTAAAAATTCAACCCCTGCAGTATCAATATCAACTGGGTTTGCAAAGCGCGCTGAGGTTGAATCAAAATTAAAGGTCCAATCGGTCAAGTTATTATCTTTTCGATAAAAAATAGCCGAGTTTAACTGCCAGCTTTGTTCTTCAAGTAATAAACCTAGCTCCAAGTTTGATGTGGTTTCGCGCTCAAGGTTGTAGTTACTTCTAAATAACCCGCCAGAGTCGCTGCCGCCAATGGCTGTGTAGCCTGCAACTTGACTCGCCTCTGCGTACGATAAATAAAACGTGCGCTCAAAACCTTTGCTGTTTTGTGTATTAAGCGTTATATCACCAATAAGTGACAGTTCAGAGTCGTCTCTATTTGTATCGTCAAACGCAGCACCTAAACGAAATGTAAGTTGTTTATTATCCTCAAGCGCCATTTTGTATTCAGGCAATACGCTTAATTTATAATACTTACGAGAGGTAAAGTTGTTTTCAAGCGTGGTAGATTCAATTGAGTCGTCAATAAACTGTGTAGAGTAATTTATTGCCAGTGCATCGCTTTGTGCATGGCGACCCGAAAGTCCAAGCGATTTAACTTCACTTTTATGAAAAGCTTCAAATGCACTAGGATTTTCGCGCGAGTAAATATAGTGATCGTCATGGGTACGATAATAAGCAGATACTTCAAAGTTGCTGTTATCAGCGTAGTTTTGCTTGTGATTAAGCATCCAAAGACGGGTTTCTAAATCTTCAGTTTCGTTAACGCCAAAAGGGGTGTACAAGTTAGGCCAGCCAAAAAACTTATCTTGTGAGCCAAAAAACAAATCTGTTTGGCTATGCTCGCTTGCTAATTGCACGCGAGCTGAGGCGCGCGAAAAGTCATGATCGCCAGAATCTATTGTTCCATCACTTTGCGAATGAGAATACTCACCTTCAAAGCCCAGAGTATAGTTAGCTAAGCTATCAAGTTGTGTGTTTTTAGCAGCGTGAATACTTTGCAGATTAAAGTCGTTTGTACCAGTACCAAGGGATACACTACCGCCAGTAATAATCGGTTTCCAACCAAATGAAACCGTACCTACAGAGCTATTCATACCGTAAAGTGCGTTATCGGCACCGGTTAAAACATCTGGGCCGCTTAGCATTTGCGGTGCAATGGGTATTTCAGCAAAATAATGCCCAGATTGCGGGTCAAGCAGGGTAGCGCTTCCTACTCTAAAACCGGTGTTTTCAAAAATCCCACCACGAATAGTTACATCAGCTTGCGCCTCAGCCATATTACGCGATTGAAGGTCAACACGGGGGTCATATTCTAAATTAGAAATAGGCGAGTCGAATGTACCTACTGGCAACTTATTTGCAGTGGGTGAGGCCTCAACCGTTATTTTCTCGATTGCCGACTCATCAGATAGCGTATTAGCATTGGCAAATGCAGTAACGCTGCATAATATTGCAGGTATTATAATGTGTGGTGTGCGATTCATGTGTTTCTCATCATTTTTTATTTGTAGCTGCGGTTACAATTAATTTCAAAGCTTATATTTGAGCATGATAAAATAGCCAAATATAACAGCAGTCATTTTGTGCGCGATTGTACATTAATTTGTTAATAACTGCATTTGATAACCATTTACGTAATACCGACTTTATTAAAAACATGGTTATTCTATCGTATTAAATAGCGCATTCACTGCGTTAAAAATTATTTATATAGAACAACTATGTGTCATAATTTTCGCCTTGTTATTGCGCTATTTTCTTGGCGCTATAATAGAACACTAATTTAATGCAATCGGTATAATTACTTATTGGATAACATTTATAATGGATACTAAAGAACATAATACTATTTACTTTGCTGGTGGCTGTCTGTGGGGCGTACAAGAATTTTTAAAGCACTTACCAGGCATAATAAGTACTGAAGCAGGGCGCGCTAATGGGTCAAGCAAAACCACTGACGGCGAATACGATGGTTATGCTGAATGCGTAAAGGTAATTTTTGACCTAAAAGTCGTAACCCTAAATAAGCTGTTTGACTACTTTTTTGAAATTATTGACCCATACAGTATTAATAAACAAGGGGATGACGTAGGCCCTAAATACCGCACTGCCATTTATAGCAAAAACCAAAGCCATTTAGATGCAGCAAGCAATTATATAAATAAGCGCAGTGATGCCGATAAAATTGTGGTAGGGGTAGAGCTGCTAACTAACTACGTGCCAAGCGATCCTGAGCATCAAGACCGACTAACTAATCACCCTGATGATTACTGCCATATACCGCTCGAGTTACTGCATAAGTACAAAACGAGTTAATGAAAACTATTGTTTATTTTTTCTTTGAGCTTTTTTGTTTAGCTTTTTCTCTTTTTTACGAGGGAACATATCTCTACTTAAATAAGGTAGCACTAAAAAAAAGATCCCACCCCCTAAGTAAAAAAGAAGGTTAAAAAGATAAGAAAATGGAGAGGTCGATAAAAAATAGACATCAGATTCAACTCGATAATCTGTTGGTGTATGAACATAACCGTCGTATATAGATTTGACCGTTATTATTATAAGCAATAGCCCTAAAGAAAAAGAAAACAAGGAGAATGCTATTTGATTTAATAACATTCTGGTATTACTAATATTAGCGTGTTTTATTTTTGGCTTCTTTTTTGTTTTTTGATTATTTGACCGTTTCATGCTTACC
The DNA here is from genome assembly GCF_014163785.1 of Pseudoalteromonas sp. SR43-7. Lineage (NCBI taxonomy): Bacteria > Pseudomonadati > Pseudomonadota > Gammaproteobacteria > Alteromonadales > Pseudoalteromonadaceae > Pseudoalteromonas > Pseudoalteromonas sp. SR43-7. The sequence goes on from NZ_JACJDY010000008.1 coordinate 94,681, forward strand.
AAAAATATAGATTAATTAACTTTCAGACCTAGTATTAGTTTTGAGTACTGTGATCTATATACAAAAAAGCTCACATTACGTGAGCTTTTTTAAAACTTACTTGTAGCAAAATTTAACTTACTGCTGCTTTTGCGGCGGGAAGTTACTTAATATTTCACTCACTGTTTTATTAATTGATGCTTCACGTTGTTCTGGCGATTGGTTTTTCTTTAATCGGCCTTCTTTTGCGCCGCGCCATACTAGCTGGTTAGATTCACGGTCTACAATATCAATGATCAGTGTACCCACTTCGTATTCACGCGCGGTTGTATCACGTTGAAAACCAGTACCCCAATAACCCCAATGCGGGCGGTAGTTTACATTAAATGTATCTACTTCAAGCTCTTTATCTACCGATGCATGATAGTTAACAAGTACATCAGCATTTGCTGCATCAACTAAGCTCATACCTAGTGTTTGGCTCAGTTCTGCGTTAACGGCAGTGCGAACACGTTTTTCCATTAGGCCATTAATTTGGTAGTTATTTGTGTCTTTAGTTAGGCTGGCGTTTTCTACCCAAGCAAATGTTTTAAAATTACTAAAGTTAGCTGATTTATCGTAATCCCAATCAGGGGTTTGTGTACAGGCTGTAAGAAGTACTAGCGCTGCAACAATAAGTATATTTTTCATTACGTTTGCTCCAATAAAATGCATTAATTTAAAATAACACACATAGTTTAAATGTGTATTATTTAAACGTCCTAAATATTAGTCTAATTGTTAGGGCTGAACGACTAATTAACCTATGTTAATTAGTCTCGATTCATCAGCTAATGTTCAACTTCAATCCAATCTTTTTCATCTACCCAGTTTTGTGCACCGTCTTTTACCGAGCGAATCGGCACAATGTAGTCACAACTTATTTGTGGTTTAACTGAGGCAAATATAGGCACAAAACCAAAACTTAGTGCGGTTTCTATAATCGCTTTTTGATTTTGTGGGTCAATGTCGGCCGCTTCATCTATGTAAATAGGTATACGGTATAGGTTTTGTTCCTGATCGCTTAATAAGTAACGAATAAACAACATGCCACACAATAACTTAATCGTAATACGTGTGCCGTTTGAACCCGCCGAATCTATTTTTTCAAAGTGCTCTGTTTCACCTGCGCGGTTAACTACTTCAAATCGAATATCAAATAAATCGGTAAGTGTTAAGCCCGCTTTATCTGAGGCGAGTTTAATTAAGTGATCTTTTGCTTCGTTTACCGCACTTTCGCTGTACGGTTCTTGGCTCAGTAAATCAAGCGTGTCGCCTTGCTCAAACTGATGCGACGTGCTGATAATGGTATCTATACTATCAACCAGCATTTTGCGCGGTATGACGTTAATTTTAAACGCTTGCAGGTTTGAAATACGGTGCTGGCTTATGCCTTTATTAAAGCTATTCATTTCGCGGCGAAGTCGGTCTAAATCTTCTCGCAAGCCTTTTATAGTTGCGGCCACTTCGGTAAGCGCAACGCGTGCTTGGCGCTCAACAGCATCGCGTTCGTTATCAATATTATGAAAGGCGCTTATTAGCTTTTGGTATTTAGTGTATTCGTCATTTTCGTTGTCGAATTTAGTAATACCCGCGTTATATACATGCAAATAGGTATTACGCACGTTTATGTCAAAATTACGCAGTTCTTGGCAGTCTTTATTAAAATGATGAACAAGGTCGCTTAAGTTATCAAAGTCGACCGTAATATCAATCATGTATGGAGTTACTTTACCGCTGTATAAATCAAGCGTGTGATCAATTCGCTCGCTTTTAACTTGGCGTAAGCGCTCAGTTTGGCGATTAATTTGCTCTTGTTTCGATTTAATTAACGAGCGACGATCGGCAATTGAGCCACTATTTTTTTGAATATCTTGCAAGTAGTCGTCAACTTGTTCGCGCTCAGCTAATAACTGCTCTTTTAGCATGGCTTGCGCTTCAACCGACTGCTGCATTACCTCAAACTGCTCTAAGCGTTTTAGCGCGCTCTCTGCGCTCATAAGCTCATCGTATAACGCGTCTTTTTCTTTTTGCTTGTCGGCAACGTTTGCAGCAACATCGCGCTGTTGCTTAAACTCTTTAAGTGAATGCTCAAGAGCATTTAACTGAGCGGTTAATTGCTCTTTGTTTTCGCCGCTTTGCATTTGCACAGGCGAGAGCTTTTTAAGCTTAATGCTCGCACCTGGTAGCGTTAATACGCCGCCTTTAACGTTTTCACTTAACAGCGATAAAAATTCCCCAAACGCGTCTTCGTCATCAATGGTTATATCGCCATTAGTGGTGGTCGCAAACGAGAGAATATCAGGGTTTAAAATCCGCGATATTTCCTCTACTTCTTTTAACGAGAGGTCTTCGCGCATACGGGTAAACAAATTAAACTCAAGGTTTTTAAGTTGTAGCTTTAAGCTCTTAATTTGTTTTTGTGTTTCGCTAATGCGGTAGTCAAGCGTGTGTAGGCTTTGCCCTTGTGCGCTGGTTATAGAGTGCGAAAGCGACTCGTAATCTTGCTTTAATTGAGTCAGGCTGGTTTTAAGCGTGGCTTTATTTACCAGTTCAAACTCGCTTTTAAGCGCATCGTAATCTAAAAACCACTGCTCAATTTGAGTTTGTCTGCGTTCTATATCACGCGATTGCTGTACGTATAGGCTTTGTTTTTGCTCAAACTCGTGTTTTTCGTGCTCTATATCTTCAAGCGCAATGCCCAACTCATTAAGTTGCGATTCTTGATAGGTATCAAAATCAATCAGTGCTTGGTCAATTTTAGGTGCGTATGCGGCTAATTTACCTTTAAGCACGGTTTGGTTTTCAAGCATTGATTCAAGCGCGGCTATTGGCTCTTGCATTGACTCAAGGGCTTTTAATTCGCGTTTTGAGCGATTTACTTTATCAAACGAGCGACGCCATACTTCATAAAAATCGACCTTAGAGTTCGACATATGGCGTTCAAAAACGCGTAGCATAAAGCGTTTTACGTCGCTTGCGCCTAATTTGTGTAAGTTAAGAATACGTCTAAATATTTCTTTATAAATAGAGGAGTCTTGGACATTGTTAAGCGGGATCATTTTTAGGTTAATGTCGCCGTCAAAAGGCGTTGCGCCGCCAGTAAGTAGCGCGTTTAACTCTTGTGCTTTAAGCTCAATAGGGTTGTAGTTAAGCGATTTTAAATGGTTGAACAGCTTGGTAAATTTAATAATAGTTTTACCTTGCGTGTACTGCTCTAAATCAAGCTTTCCTTGATAACAAAAGTACTGATGCGCGTAACCGGCAATTTTACCAAGGCCTGCCACGCCTATTACTACCGAGCCATGAGGCAAGTTAGCTTCTAGTAAAATGTACGACTGATCGGATGAAAAATAAAACTTACGAGTTTCATCTAAATCGTGTCCATCCCATTCTGTTAAGCGTAAATCGTTAATAAGCGGGAACTGCAGGGCGTTAATAACCGAGCTTTTACCTGTGTTATTGGGCGCACAAATAGAGCTGCTTTTATCAAGCGGGATCACACATTTTGCATAGCCTGCGGTGTTGAGTAGGGCGAGTTTGCTTAGTCCGTATAGATTTTTCATTCCTCGTCCTCTGTAATGTAGGTTTCTTCGTTTACTTCCATGAGTGCATCTATGTAGCGGTGAATTGGCGCTTGTAGCATAAAGCCGCCTTCTACTTCACGGGCTAAACCTAAGCGCACCATGCGCAGGTAAACGTCTTTACGTAGGTCTGATCCCGAAAATATCTCAAGCTGATCAAACAAATGTTTGTTAATTTGCACCAGCGTTTGCATAAGCTCTAAATCGTTTACGTCGTCAAACAATGCGCGCATTGGATCTTTACCCGTATTGGCGTAGTGCTCAATTAAAATGTAAATGGTGAGTGCGATAGCGCGAGATATTTTGCCCATATTGGGTGTGCTTTCGTCGCTACCAAAATAATAAAAGCCACGGCTGTCGTGTTTTAAATCGTTACCTAAAGCGGTAAATAGGGCGGTGTAGTCTTCTATGTGTTGGTCAAGCTCTTGCCACATTACGTTGTCTTGCTCGCAAATGTGATAACCCGCTACTAATTTTTTATTAATGGCTTGTAGATGAGTTAGCTCGTCTAAGTTTATGTGTGTCATGGTTTATTTACCTGCCTTTGGATCTGGCTGAGGCTCTGAATTAAATGGATATAAAGAAAAGTGCTGACCGGCAATTTTTACGCGGGCTTTTTCATTGCTTTGAATTATTTTAATATCGCTGTCGCTGACCAATTTTTGATACAAAAATAGCATTTCGTCGGCATCGAGATCTGGATAGCTTTCGTCTAAAAATTGCAGCAAGGGCTGCGGCTTTTTGCGTTTTTTATTAAAGCGCTTAGCAAAGCTGGTTTTAACATCGTTGTAGTCAGGAATATTAGGCGTAACAAATGCAGGCACGTCTTGTTGATCTGGCAATTGGTATTCTTCGTGTTCAAATTCAACCAAGCTTGCCATGTAAGCCACAATATGGCGTTGCTGACCAAGTGAATATCGCTGCGCGTCGCTTACAAAATGCGGCTGCACAGCACTTAGCATATTGTCTACGCCATTTTTACGCACAAGCCCAAGTACTTTAGCTGCTTGGCGAGTAATTAAGTTATTACGGCGTAGCTCTTCGCGCAGCGGCATAAGCATATCGGCACTTTTACGTAAGCTTTCTCGGCCCATTAAATGCATTTCTAATATACGGGTACGTAATTGCTCCAGCATGCGTTTGTCGTTATATGCTTTACCTGAGCGCTCAATGTGCAGTATTTGCTTACTTATTTGCTCTTCAATGAGGGTAAAACATGCATGAAATTCACCGCGAATATCAACCATTTCAAGCATTGGCTCTATGTATTCGTCAAACGCTTCTATTACCGCTTTATAACGCTTTTGCAGCGATTGCACCGCATTATTTGATTTGGCTTGTTCAACTATATTTAAAATAGCGTTTTCGTTGTGCGTATAGAGCTTCATTATTTTACGCACCCGATCATCCATAATACGGCTGTAGCGGCGTAAATCGTCAAAGTCTTCTATTTCGCCAGCGTTATCTAGGCGGTTGCCTAAACGAGCTAGGTCGTCGACTAATACGCTAATTTCTTGCGCTAAGCCTAAATGCTCTTCTTGCAGTAAAAACGTAGCAAAATCAGCAATAGCACGATTTATTTCAAGCTGAGAGGATTTAGCCAGCGGAATTAAAATATCTTGGTTTAACAAACGATTTGTTTCTTTATAAATGCGTTCGTTTGACCACGTAGGCTGCTTTTGCTTAATCGTGTTTTGTACGTCTTTTAGGCTAAAGTCAGCCATTTTAAAACGTTTAAATAATAGCTCTAATACACCCCAATGTTCGGTTATGGTGTTTAGCAGCTTTTTAGCTGGGATCATAAGGGGTTACAACATCCTAGTATTTTATTATTGAGTTCTTTTAGAAGACTCATTATTACGTATTTTTAATTAACCTTGTCTGTATATAGTATTCGTTTTTAAGACCATTTAATAATAGTTTTTGCATAGAGGCAGTGCTAAAATTCGCGCCGAAAATAGGCACATGAAATGGAATGTTATTTGTGTGTTCTTTAAAACTATATCAAAGGTTGTTTAACTACCATGGTTTCCTCGATTATTCTAACCCTGATAGCGATTGCATTTTTACTGATCGTTATAGAAGATATAATCCATGTCAATAAAGCTAAAACCACGCTGTTTTTTGGTACGCTTTGCTGGATTCTTCTTTTTATATACCCTCTACACGGGCAAAGCCCCGACACGATTCAACACCTCTTAAATGAAAATATTTTAGAAATTGCCTCATTATGGCTATTTTTAATGGCTGCAATGACCTTTGTCGCGTATTTAAATTCAAAGGGGTTTATAGAAAATATTGTGCACCGTGTTATGCCAAAAAGTATTAGCGAAAAAAAGCTCATGTTTTTGGTGGGTGGTTTTGCGTTTTTGTTTTCGTCGATTTCAGATAACGTAACAGCGACGCTTATATCGCTTGCGGTTGTTATGTCGTTAAAGCTTGAACCTAAAAAGCTCGTTAAATACGCCACGCTTATTGTGTTTGGAGTGAACTCAGGTGGGGTATCGCTAATAACAGGTGACGTAACCACACTAATGATATTTTTAGATGGCAAAGTAACCATTGCTCATTTATTACTACTTATAGCGCCAGCACTTGCAAGCGTTATGCTGCTTGCTGCGTTACTGTCTATAGGTATGAAAGGGCGTGTTGAGTTTGCTAGTGCAGGTAAAACCCGCATTGAAAAAACCGACATAACCATTGCTGTTATATTTTTATCTACCGTAGTGAGCACACTTACGTTGAGTGTAATTTACAGCGTACCGCCTTTATTAACCTTTTTGTTTGGCTTATCAGTGATGTTTTTAGTGGCGCAATTTTTAATGCGCAAAAAAGACATAAACAAAGACATAATCGATTTTGTTCGCGATATAGAATACGACACATTATTGTTTTTTGTAGGTGTACTTTTACTTGTAGGCGCACTTAAAGAAATTGGTATGTTGAGTAAATTTACCGACCTATACACGGTAATGGCACCAGAATACGCAAACTACTTAATGGGCATATTATCAGCAGGGGTCGATAACGTACCGCTTACCGCTGCATTATTAAAAGCCAATATAGTAATGAGCCAACAACACTGGTTGTCGTTTACGTATGCAACGGGCGTGGGCGGTTCAATGCTTATTATTGGTTCGGCTGCGGGCATTATTGCCATGAGTAAAGTTAAAGCGCTTACCTTTATGAGCTACTTGCGTTTATCGCTGCATTTATTAATTTGTTACACGGTTGGATATGCGGGCTCGTATTACATGGGCAGTTTTATTTAACTCATAAATTATTAAATGCTTGACAGCTAGACGTCTAAACGATAACTTTCAAAGCCCCGCTACTTAGTGGGGTTTTGTTTTATTAGCCACTGGTTAATAAAGCATTCAGAAGAGGTGCGATACTTAGGTACTTAATGTTAGGCGACGAAAGCCGATGATCATTAAGGAGGGAAGTACTCGCCGAGGAAAATAATGGTACGTCGTCATTGTTTTTCGGTTTATGGGGCTGAATCCTCAAAACTGTCACCAATATAGGTGGAGAGCTTCTGGCAGTGGACTTATCTTCAAGCATTCCTTTGCCAAGTTCTTCTTGTTTTATTGCGGTTTGGATACCGCGAAAGGAGACTAAATGACTACCGTATCAGCGCCACAAACAGTGCCTCAAACAGAGTTAAGCGCAAAATCAGATTACATCGTTGCCAAATTTGGCGGAACCAGTGTTGCAAATTTTGAAGCGATGAGTCGCTGTAGCGAAATTATTGTTGCAGATAAAAGCGTACGTATTGTTGCCGTGAGCGCCAGTGCCGGCGTAACTAATCACTTAGTTGCACTGTGTAAATCAAGCATTACTCCTAGTGAGCGCCAAGAACACATAAACGGCGTGCTTGCTATTCAACAAACTATTTTAGATGAATTATCGCTAGATGCCGATTTAGCGGTTGGCTTTAACGAAACCCTAAAAGCATTTCAAACATTGGCTCAAGAGCCACTAACAACCGATCAGCAACACGACGAGCTACTTAGCTTTGGTGAGCGTTTATCGTCGTATTTGTTTGCTCAGGTACTGCGTTTACAAGGTTTAAACGCCGATCGCTTTGATGTGCGCAAGGTACTTAAAACCGACAGCCAATTTGGTAAAGCAACGCCCAATGTTGCAGCCACAGCGCAAGCTGCTAAAGAGCATTTAATTCCGTTATTAGACGCTCAAGTAATTGTAACTCAGGGATTTATTGGTAGTGACGAATACGGTCAAACCACAACGCTAGGGCGTGGTGGTTCTGACTATAGCGCTGCATTACTAGCTGAAGCGATTAACGCTAAAAGTGTGCATATTTGGACCGACGTAGTGGGCATTTTTAGCACCGACCCGCGTTTGTGCGCAAAAGCGACGCCTATTGCACGCTTAAGTTTTGACGAAGCCGCTGAAATGGCAACCTTTGGCGCAAAAGTATTACACCCAGCAACTATTTTACCAGCGAGCCGTAGCCACATTAACGTGTTTGTAGGTTCTAGCCGCGAGCCAGAGCGTGGCGGTACGTGGATTGAGCGCGAAAAATCGCAGCAACCAGGTATACGCGCAGTAACGCAACGTAAAAACCAAATATTGCTTACGCTTAAAAGCCCAGAAATGCTACTAGCAAGCGGCTTTTTAGCACGCGTATTTACACTATTAAGTGAATATAATATATCGGTAGATTTGGTAACTACATCAGAAATCAGTGTAGCTATAACGCTTGATAACGCGCAAAACGCCTCGCGCCCAGAGCTTGATCAAGAATGCCTAGATAAGCTTGCAGAGTTTTGTCATGTTTCGGTAGAAAACAACCTAACATTGGTGGCACTTATTGGCTCTGAGATTCAATTACGCCAACACGAAATGAACTTAATGAGTGTACTAAAAGACTTTAACATTCGATTAATTTGTCACGGTGCTAGTAAGCACAACCTGTGCTTTTTAGTAGAGCAAACTGAGTCAGATAACGTAGTACAGTCTATTCATAGCCGTTTATTAGAAAATGATTTTGCTGCGTAAATAACGGTTATTCAGGGAAATTAACTAGTAAAATCAGTTAATAAAGTCATTTAATAAAAAGCATCGCCAGTCGGTGCTTTTTTTATGCACCACACTCACATCAAAACAAGCATTACTGTCACTGCTATCAACTACAGTAACGCGATTACTGCAAGCACTCAGCTTTGCACTATTTAATTCGTCAAACACATTTGGGCTAAGTAATTTTGCAATAGGGCGGCTGGTGGCTTTAGCAAGTGACTCTTTTAATGTCCAAATTCTAAAAAATGTATCTGCTTGGACTTGGGTATTAGTAGGCTCAGTGATAAGTGTAATTTCATCATTATGATAAAAATGCTTAGCAAGCTTTTCAAACGGGCGCTTTAGGCTTACTTTTTCAATATCAAAACCAAACTCACTTCTATCAAAATTTAGCGCGACCCCAACTAAACCATGCGAGTGTGAAATACAGGTATTTATAACACCACCACTTACATGTACTTGCAGCTTTGAGCTTGCTTCGTCAAATTCGGTACTCATTTTATTAAGGGCTACGTGAGCATGTTGCGGCTGCGTTACTTTAATAAGGTGTTTTAACAATAACCGCGTCGCTAAATACTCTTGCTTAGCTTGTGGGCTTTTACGGCGGTTTATAATGTTTAACTCAAACGGGCTTAAGCAATCGGGCAAATTAAAGTCACTAAGCTCAAGTGTTTTAGCATTAAATAATAAAATGCTGTTACTCGCTAAAGACAAATTTGCCAATTGAGTTGAAGTAATACTCAAGGCGTTTTTAAAATAGTGTTCAGTCATAAAAGCCCTAAAGCAAAAGAAGTCGCTGATATTGTGAGCGGTTAGCGCCACTAACAAAGGCTGGGTACAATTTTATTACTCAGCTGGCATGAAATATGGTTTAATTCACAATAATCAAAATAATAACAGATTTGTAGATGTATGGCACAAGTGCGTGATGGGTTTCAAAGCCGACTTGGTTTTGTTTTAGCCGCTGCTGGCGCAGCAGTGGGTTTGGGTAATATTTGGGGTTTTCCTACGCAAGCGGCCAACCATGGCGGCGGTGCTTTTTTACTGGTTTATTTTATTGTTATATTTTTACTTGCGCTTCCTGCGCTGTATACCGAACTTTATTTAGGTCACAAAGCACAAGCTAACCCGGTAAAAGCATTGGGCGACGCATGGCAAAACACTAGCCGTAAAGTAGGTGCAGCAGCCGGTTACATAGGCCTTGCAGGCGCAGTTGTTATGCTAAGTTTTTATTCAATAGTGGCAGGGTGGATGCTCTCGTACGCTATTGAACCCATAACAACTTTTTTAGGTTTCACAGGCGCAAGCGAATTTTTACATAGCGACTCAGTGCTGCGTAATTTTGTATTTACGCCGCTTATGCTTATTTTAACTGCCAGTATTATTTTAAAAGGTGTTAAATCAGGAATCGAAACTTGGTCGCGCCGTTTAATGCCACTGCTACTCGTCTTGCTTGTTGGTTTAATTGCCTACATTGCAACACTAGATGGCGCAAGCGAAGGCTTTGCCGCGTATTTAATTCCTGATTTTAGCCAAATACTCGACCCTAATTTAATTATTGCCGCAATGGGGCAAGCGTTCTTTTCGCTCTCGTTAGGTGTGGGCTGTATGATGATTTATGGCTCGTATTTACAGCCAGATGCTAATTTACCAAAGCTCACAGCAGGTGTTGCACTACTTGATACTGGCGTTGCTTTTTTAGCTGGGTTACTCATTATTCCTGCTATTTATGTGGCGCAGCACAACGGTGTTGAAGTATTTAGTGGCGGTAAACTGATTGGCGAAGGGCAACTTATTTTTGCTATTTTACCTGAGCTATTTAGCACCATGGGCGAAATTGGCCTATTAGTCGGTTTATTGTTTTTTGTATTAATGTCTATCGCATCGGTTACGTCAACTATATCGACCACTGAAATCCCGGTAGCGTTTTTAGTCGAAAATCACAACGTTAGCCGCACCAAAGCAACGTGGGCAGTAAGCGCCGTTGTACTTGTGTGTGCAAGCGCAATTATACTAAATTTTGATTGGTTATTTGGCTTAGTTATTATGCTATTTACCCAATACCAATTACCGCTTATGGGCTTGTTTTACTTTATTACGGTAGGTTGGATGTGGCAGCGTGGTAATAAATTACATCAAGCAACAACAGGCGTACATTACTGGTTTGCTCAGTATATTCGTTTTGTTTGCCCAATATTAATGACCTTAGTATTTGCAAACGTTGCCTTTGGTTAATTTTATCTAAGCCCTAAAATAAATTAATAAAGCGAAGTGAGTTTAAAACGCACTTCGCTTTTTTTGTGCCTGTTATTTAGGTATAGCCAAGAACTTTATAAAACCTCATTAGTTAGAGGTTTACCTTCACTTACTTCAAACGCGTTAAGCAGGGTTGTGTTTGCTATCTCGGTGAGTGCTTCTTGTGTAAAAAAGCCCTGATGCCCCGTTACTAATACATTTTTAAAGCTCACTAAGCGCGAGAATATATCGTCTTGATTTATTTCGTCGCTTTGGTTTTTAAAAAACAGCTCCGACTCTTGCTCGTAAACGTCGAGCCCTAAATACCCTAATTTTTTAGTTTTAAGTGCATTAATGCACGCTTTGCTGTTAAGCAGTGCCCCGCGAGAGGTGTTAATAAGCATAACGCCGGTTTTCATTTTACTAAATGCCTCATCATCTATTAAATGATGAGTTTGTTCCGTTAATGGGCAATGCAAAGAAATCACATCGCTTTGGCTAAGCAAGGTGTCTATATCGGTAATTGTATAATTGCTAGGTTGCGCGTATGGGTCGCACACTAATACTTTAGCGCCAAAGCCGTTTAAAATGTTGCACAGCGCAAGGCCAATTTTACCGCAACCTACAATACCCACGGTTTTATTGTGCAAGTTAAAGCCTAGTAATCCGTTTAAATCAAAATTGTCTTCGCGTACGCGGTTATACGCTTTATGGGTTTTACGGCTAAGCGTTAGCATAAGTGCAATACAATGCTCGGCTACTGCTTCTGGGCTGTATGCTGGTACGCGTAATACTTTAATTTTATGTGCTTTTGCTGCAGGTAAATCAACGTTATTAAATCCTGCACAACGTAGCAAAATAGTATTTATGCCTTGGCTTGCCAGTTGTTCAATAACAGTGGCGTTTACAGTGTCGTTAACAAATACGCATATGGCATCAAACCCGTTTGCTAAAATAGCCGTTTGTTCGCTCAGGGCTTGTTCAAAATACGTTATTTTTATATCACGGTGATCGCGTGTACTTTGTTCAAAAAAAGGCAGTTCGTACTTTTGAGTACTAAAAAAAGCAATGTTCATGGTAATAGCCTCGACGCTTAATAAGTATCAATACAATAAACTACTTTATAAACCTGTGCTTTAGTAACACGCATTTTATTGATTTAAATTAAGCCTTAGCTGGCGTAAACAAAGGTATTTTTGATGCTACCTTTTTACCACCTCTTGCAGCGCTTAACTTTGCAGCTTGCAGTAAGTTATTTTCTATTACTTGTTTAAGTGTTTCGGGCTTAGTACGCGGTGCATAGCGTGCAACAAGTTGCCCTTGTGAGTTAATTAAAAACTTAGTGAAATTCCACTTAATTGCACGGTTTTGCGAAATACCCCGCGTATGCGACTTTAAATAATTAAACAACGGATGTGTTTCTGGCCCATTTACCATTACCTTACCAAATACCTCAAACGAGATATTAAATTGATCTTGGTAAAAGTCTTTAATGGCTAAATTATCAAGCGGCTCATTTTGGCCAAACTGGTTACACGGAAACGCAAGCACAGTAAAACCATTGCTTTTGTATTGCTGATAGAGCTTTTCGAGTGCGTTTAATTGCACCGAAAAATTACACTTACTCGCTGTATTAACAATAAGGACGGTTTTGCCCTGTAACTGGCTAAGAGAAAAATTTTCGCTGTTATAAAGTGGTGCATTAAATTGATAAATACTGTCCATAGGTTACCTACTTACCTTTCCCGTTAAGGAAATTTTATAAAGACTTTCATTCGCTTTTTTATCGACCGGTTGACATAATCGAGGTCTAGTTTCTAAGTTATCAGTTAAATAGGTCATTTTTATGTCAATGAAAGTCGCATTTATAGGTTTAGGCGTAATGGGTTACCCAATGGCGGGGCATTTAGCAAAAGCAGGGCACAGCGTATGCGTTTATAACCGTACTCAAGCTAAAGCACAAACGTGGACTGCAGAACATTCAGGAAGCCTTGCATCAACCCCGCGCGAAGCTGCCAGTAATGCCGACATCGTATTTATGTGTGTTGGTAACGATGACGATTTACGCTCAGTAGTGTATGGCGACGATGGCGTGTTAGCGGGCATGTTGCCGCACACTGTTTTGGTTGATCACACCACAACCTCAGCTGAAGTAGCCCGCGAAGTGGCTGCAAAAGCGGCTCTGCAAAATATCGACTTTATAGATGCGCCTGTATCGGGCGGACAAGCTGGCGCCGAAAACGGCGTACTAACGGTTATGGCGGGTGGCAGTGAAGCCGTATTTGCTAAAGTGCAGCCAGTTATGGCGGCGTTTAGTCGTTTTAGCCAATTGTTAGGCGGCGTTGGCTCGGGACAACTTTGTAAAATGGTTAATCAAATATGTATTGCTGGCGCAGTGCAAGGTTTAGCCGAAGGCTTACATTTTGCCAAGCAAGCTGGGCTTGATGGTGAAAAAGTAATAGAAACAATATCTAAAGGCGCAGCCGGTTCGTGGCAAATGGAAAACCGCTACAAAACAATGTGGGCGGGTGAATATGAGTTTGGTTTTGCCGTAGATTGGATGCGTAAAGATTTAGGCATTGCACTCGATGAAGCTAAAAACAACGGTGCAACATTGCCAATGACCGCAACGGTCGATCAATACTACGCCGATGTACAGGCTCTCGGTGGCGGCAGATACGACACCTCAAGCTTACTAGCACGCATTGAAGCACTGCATAAAAAGTAACGCTGTAGACGCGAAGCTTGCTTGCGTGACGGGCAAAGCCCGTAAAGTAATTTATTCACAAAGAGGTTATGAGGCGCTGCGCTTTTAGAGGAAATAATAGATCTAAAAAATTGTTGTTGGTCTTTATGTTTTCTCATTTACTCCTCATTCGCTTCTTTTTGTGAATAGTGTTTTATTTAAGTAATTAAAAGCTGTGCTTTTCACGTGAGCAAGCTCTACGTTTACCCCAAAGTGTAGATATGAGTTTTACTTGTAGACGCGAAGCTTGCTTGCGTAATTGGCAAAGTTCGTAAAGTGATTTATTCACAAAGAGGTTATGAGGCGCTGCGCTTTTAGAGGAAATAATAGATCTAAAAAATTGTTGTTGGTCTTTATGTTTTCTCATTTACTCCTCATTCGCTTCTCTTTGTGAAATAGATTTTGCTTTGTTTGAAGTGGTACAGATATTTATAAACAAAAACGCGACGCTTTATTGCTAAAGCGTCGCGTTTTTAATGCGTTATATAAACAAAATTAAAGCAAATTACATGCTTTGAGCGTAATTATATAGCGACTTTAAAATTGTAAGATTTTTTTCGCTGTCGTCATGTTCATGCGCTAGGTTTTCAAGGGTGATCATAAAATCTTGCGCGTTAATCGACGGTTGATCTTCCCCGTGCATTAACTTGTTTTGGCAATACTGGCGCCATTGGTCAAGCTCTTGCTGGTTTAGCGTTTCAGGCCAGTTACGGGCGCGGTATCTAAACAACAACGTATTGAACTTTTTATCTTCAAAGTCTAACTTCAACCCAGCTAACTCATCTGGTTTTGCATCACGAATAATCGCAAATTTAGCTTTATCAGCATGGCTTGTAAACCCATCGTAAAGTAAGTAGTCAACGTTAGTAGTTGCGCTGTAATCGCCTTGCTCGTTAAACACTTCGGTTACTTTATCGCGAAGGTCGGTATTGGCTTTTAAAATAGCTAAGTTAGCTAAGCACTGCTCGCGGTCAATCCCAAGGCGGGCGGCGTTTTCAGGCAATAACGTTTTAGCTGGGGCTAAAATAGGGCACTTGTTTAAATGCACCAGTTTTAAGCCAACAGGTAATTCACCCTCGGCTAAATCAACACGTTTGGTGTATAAACGTTTGCGTAACTCTTCTACGTTTAAATCAATGAGCACTTGCGGGTTTTGGGTTAAATCAAAACAAATAACCGCGTTTTTATTAACCGGATGAAAGCTCATTGGTGCAACCCAGCTTGTACAGCCTTGTGTTGCAGGTATGCGCGACGTGGTATGCACCAGCGGCGTCATATTAAATACATCAACCAATTCAGCAAGGGCCTTTTTATTACGCAGCCCAAAAAAGAAGTTATATAGCTTTGGCTGTTTTTCTTTTATTAGTTTAGCCAGTGCAATAGTGGCGGTTACATCGCTTAGCGCGTCATGCGCTGCAGCGTGTTCAATACCATTGGCTACCGTTAAATGTTCTAGCTTAAAGCTTGGGCTGCCGTCTTCTTTTAACGGCCATTCAATGCCTTCAGGGCGCAGCGCGTAACAAGCGCGTACTAAATCAATAATATCCCAGCGACTATTATTATTTTTGTATTCGCGCTCGTACGGGTCGTAAAAATTACGGTAAAAGCTATAACGGCTTACTTCGTCATCAAACCGAATACTGTTATAACCGGCAACACAGGTGTTTGGTACACTAAACTCAGCATGAATTTTTGCTATAAACTCAGCTTCAACCAAGCCCTTTTTCATCGCTACTTGTGGCGTAATACCCGTAATTAAACACGCCTCAGGGTGAGGTAAGTAATCTGCTTGCGGCTTACAATATTCAATAAGCGGCTCGCCAATAATATTTAAATCAAGATCGGTACGAATACCCGCAAACTGGCTCGGCTTATCCTTTTGAGGGCTCGCCCCCCACGTTTCGTAGTCGTGCCAATAGATTGTTGCTTGATTTTGCTCTTGATATGCCATGCTGAAAACCCTGAGTAGTTAACTTAAAAGCGCCTAAATACGCGCCAAGTTACTAAAATAATGAATTATTTAGATTATGGCATATGGGCGAGGGAGTTTATAGGTTTGGGTGAGAAATGATGTTTTAGTTGGGTTTATTTAGAGTGAAATTGATAATTAATCGGAAGATCTAAAGCCACCGGGGTATGAAATATGACTAAAGTTAATTTTATATAACAAAGGCACGGCAATCTCACATCGTCGTTTGAGCACCCTATTAAGAAATTCACTTCGCTCATTTGAGTACAGAAATTCGGGGCAACTGATTGAACTTAGTGGCCATGAGAAAACTAAGATTAAAGACTTCTTTGTAAAGTTCCCATACATCATAGATAAACACGATGATAAGTTTCATGGTTACTGGGGCGCTATAACAGATGCAAAATTTATGAGTGGTAATCTTTGGTTAAATTCTGGTGGCCCTAGTTCGGTGAGTATATTTATAGCTAAAGAGGACGTGAATACTTTTTTAGAGCGGTTCAACCTTGAAGATGAAGAGTCATTAGAAGGGACAAAAGTATTAGCGTTAGGTATAAAAAAGATTTCTCAAAGAGGTAAAAAATACATTGAATGTGAAAGTTTAAATTTTATAACAGTCAATAAAGCCTAGTTTGTTATTTAAAGCCCGAAAAAAGCGGGATTTTTAGAAACCAATCAGCGAGAATGTTGATAAAAAACGAACATCTTCTATATTTATTCTGGGAGGTGGATTAATTCAGATTCAGAAAAATAAACTCTCTGTATATCAAGGTAAATTTCGTTGATCTCACGCCTAAATTTATCAAAGTCATTGGCAATATCATACATATTGTAAGCAGCAAGAGCCATAGCATAGCTTTTGATATCTTCTCTATTAACTCTAATGATGCTTGCCATCACTAGCATTTTTTCTTTTGCTTGATCTATTTCTAGATAAAAATGTTCACGGTTTTTCTTAAATAACTCAAGTTCCCTTTCTTTATTATCTAAAGTTAGTTGAGTTTGAGTGAGCCCGTCTACATTGAGTTTTTTTCGAATTGTCTCGATATGTTCTAGCTCTTGTCTGATTTTATTTTCTTTATTAGTATCTTTGACAGTACTTGCTTTTAATAAATAGTATTGATAAAAAGATTTGCTAAATTCTGTATGATTTTCTAAGTCTTTTTGTTTTAACCATTGGCCCTTAGTTTTCATGGCGATAACAAAGATTCCTATCGTACAAAAAGCGATAATCCAATCTGGTAATGATTGATTTTTTAAACTTATAATAAAACTAATTTGGGGTGTGCTTATTCCCGCAATAAACCCTAAAATAAATATATAGCAGATAATTTTAAAGTAAAACCAATTACTACGGTTGAAGAAGAAATCTTTTAACTTATTCATATTCAACACCCCGCAATCTAGCTGTACTCTTTAGTTTCATAAAAAAACTAATCATAACAATTCCTTGTTTATAAATATTTACCTGTAAATATTACTTTTCCAACCAACGTACAATTACCATTAATTGGAATTAGTTGCTCTGTCCAGTTGGGGTTGGCAGCTTTTAGAAATTTGTGGCCGTTTTCAATAATGGGTCGTTTAAATGTGGTTTAATTATCGTCTAAGTATGCTAGTACATACGAACCGATGAAGTACTCTGCTTCAAGATCTACAAAACCCACATCATGCTCATTAAACTTAAGTACCATGCTCACGTATTTTAAACTCTAAAGGCTCTAATTTCATTTGTACCTAATATTATTAGAAACTATACATAAAAATGCTTAATATTGTAAAATTATTTCAATAAAACTTCCTATTTATAACAATGAAATCATTAATAAAAGTTATTATTTATTGCTCACTTTTCATCTCACATAGCGCCTTAGCTGAACTGGCTAAAGTTCAAGTAAATGGCTTTGACGTTGAGTACGAATTAGCTGGTAAAGGAAAGCATACTATTTTACTTGAAGCGGGCGGCTCTGCTGGTTTAAGTGATTGGGATCCGGTTTTTGAATCACTTACCAAGCACGCTAAAGTTATACGGTATTCTCGTATCGGTAATGGCGGCTCTGCACAAGTAAAGAAAAACTATAGCTCAGAAGAATATGCAGCTGAGGCTGTGTTATTACTCAAAACACTGAAAATAGAAGAGCCTGTTGTGTATGTTGCGCATTCTTATGGTGCTTATCTAGCGCGTGTATTTGCTGCAACATACCCTAATCAGATTAAAGCGTTGATGTTAATTGAGCCTGCATCAGAGCACGATGTAGATATTATGCGCGCGATTGATTTGCCACGCGCTGAAAAAGAAATTGCAGCAATAAAGCTCGATGACATGAAAAATGGAATGTCGAATCAGTATTTAGATTTTTGGGCAAAACGCCCGCTACCAGATTATCCACAAATTGCTGACATACCCGTGACAGTAATTGCCTCAGTTAAAAAGTACAAAAAGCCATCTGTATTATTTTTTACCGACAAAGCGCGTGAAATGTGGGGCGACTTACACTCAAAGTGGGCTAATGCATTTCCTCAAGGTGAAATAGTAATAACAAATAAAAGCTATCACTACCCGCAAAATGATGAGCCAGAAATGGTTGTAGCCCAAGTAGTTAAGTTGCTTGAACGTACTAAATAGGTGTGGGTTTGGTTGCTGATTGTATAAATACCAATTGCCGTAAATTAGTAGTTTGGCATTAGACTAAAGTCTATAGATTAGATTTATTCACTTATTAGGTTTGTTTTAATCGTTTGTCGGTTTTGTGTTAATTCTCTAAAGTTCAGTTGTCGGCAACAAGCACGGCTTAACCAACAGGATTATGACCATGAAAACACTTATCAAAACTATCGCTCTTAGCTCACTACTTACTTGTTCAGCTGCTGCAATGGCTGAGCAAAGTGATTACAAATTAATGGTTATTGAAACTGCAACAGCGCCGCAGCCACTTGAGCAATCATTTAATAGCTGTGCACTGAATGTTAAGTCAAAAAATTACGCTGAGGCTGAAGCAATTTGTACTAAAGCAATCGCACTTTTAAAAGACGCAGATGGCCCTAAATTTAAAGTACGCCAACTTACGTCATTCGCATTAAGCAACCGTGGTGTTGCACGTTTAAAAGCGAATAACGACACTGCAGGCCTTGCTGATTTATACGAAGCAAACCAAATGTCGACAAGTACAATGGTATCGCACAACTTAACTCGCGCTAAAGAAGAGCTTTCTTTATAAGTATTTTATAAATGCTTTTATAAAGTGCTTACCAAAAGCATGTTATAAAATAGCGAGAGTAAAAAACCCATGTTAGGTTAATTCCTAACATGGGTTTTTTTGTTTTATTTAATGCGTAAATTAATACCTAAATACGTTAACAGACTAGGGGGTGTATTTATAATTAATATTTTGGGTATGCTTGTTTAGGCTACGCGAATATAATGCGAGATAACCGTATAAAAAATAATAACCCTTCTGCTTTGCTTGTTTTGAGCAAGGTATCATTAAATAAATATTGAGATTTAAACCATGGCAACAGGAACCAGCCTAAGCGTACTTGAAATAAGTGCGATATTTTTATCAATTACCGCGTTACTCACCTATGTAAACCATCGTTTTATTGGCTTGCCAACAACCATTGGCGTTATGGTTATTTCGATGCTTTTATCTATCGGCGCTATATTTTTGGGCTTTTTAGGATTTGATGATCTTATAGATTACGAAGTGAGCTTGCTCGATCAGTTAGATTTTACTGAGGTTTTGCTTGATGGCATGCTCTCTATGCTGCTTTTTGCTGGGGCGCTACATGTAAATGTTAGCGATTTAAGGCGCTATAAATTGCCAATCGGTATTTTAGCCTGTGTTGGTACGTTGCTATCAACGGTTATTATTGCAGGCGCGCTTTATTTAGTACTTCCTTTGCTTGGTTTTGATTTAGCGTTTATTTGGTGTTTACTATTTGGCGCATTAATTTCGCCAACCGATCCGATTGCGGTAATGGGAATTTTACAATCTGCGGGTGCGCCTAAAAGTATTGAAACCGTGATTGCGGGTGAATCGTTGTTTAATGATGGTATTGGCGTGGTTATTTTTGTGCTTTTATTGGGTGTTTTATCAAGTGGTGATATTCCTACAACTTATTATGTAGCGCACACACTGGCGGTTGAAGCGGGTGGTGGTATTATTTTTGGTTTGGTATTAGGTGGTATTTTATATTACTTACTTAAAAGTATTGATAGTTACCAAGAAGAAGTACTCCTTACTTTAGCGGGCGTTATCGGTGGTTATGCATTGGCAAGCCATTGGCATTTGTCGGGCCCACTTGCAATGGTAATGATGGGGTTAATGGTGGGCAATCATGGTCGTAGTATGGCTATGAGCGACAAAACACGCCATTACGTTGATTTATTTTGGGAGCTGATTGACGAAATTTTAAATGCCATTTTATTTGTACTCATAGGGCTTGAGGTCGTCATGATTGCATTTTCGAGTAATTTATTTATTGCTGGTGGCTTAACAATTTTAATCGCGTTACTCGCACGTTTAATCGTTGTGGGTATAACAACCACTACATTTAATAAGCAATTAGAGTTGCCATCTGGTGCATGGAAAGTTTTAACCTGGGGTGGCTTGCGCGGTGGTATTTCGGTTGCACTGGTATTGCAGTTACCTGATGGGAACGAGCGCGATATTTTGTTGGCTCTTACTTATGCGGTTGTGGTGTTTTCTATTTTAATTCAGGGTTTGAGTATTGGTAAAGTAGCCAAAACTATCCGTTAAATATAAGTTGCTTAGATCAAACCTGTTAAATGTAATTTTTTAAAAAGCGTGTGAAATAGCTGTATTTCACACGCTTTTTATTTTTTATAAAACAAAAGGGGAGTTAAAATGTAAAGCTGAGCTGCACACCGCTGTAAATATGTTCTTGTGCTTCCCAGTAGTCGCCATCTATTTGGCGTGCTCGGGTAAATATTTCTATTTTAAATGGCTTAAAGTGATAACCCGCACCTATACCTGCGTAGCCGTCTATATCGTTGTTCGATTTTTCTATTTGGTAGGTGTTATCGCCCCTATCGTTTTTAAAGGCGAGTTCGAACAGATCTAAGCCAAGCTCGGCGTATATAAAAAAGTCATTAAAATAACCAAGCTTCATGCCATTGTCCCACGTTATAAATTCTTCTTGCTCGCCTTGTTTATTATCGATTACTGCCGCGCCAATTGCGCTTGTAAAAACAACACCAAAGTTACTGTAATTTTGTTTGACCATCATTTCTAAACCCGCAGATGTAATGCTGCTATCGCCATTAAATTCTGATTTTATAAACATACCGGTGTTAGGCATGTCATTACCGAGCAAAAACCTTGCGTTAGCATTTTGGCTAAATGATAAAAGCGTGCTTAATAAAACAAAAAGAGGAAGTATGTGTTTCAAAAAAGTTAACCCATTAATGATGAAAAGTTACCAGAGCTATAATTATAAATACATAACTTAGTATTGCATGTAATTAAATGTTTAAATTTGTTTGATTGTTATTCAGCTACGCCAAAGTAAGGTGTTTAAAATAAAACCAACTAAAAAAAAGCATAAATAATTATATACATTTTAAAACGTAAAGTAGCGATTTTAGGCACGATTGTTGGTGCGTAAGTTGTTTAAATATATAGAAAAAGTTTAAACGTATTAGACTAAGGTCTATAGGTTAATTTTCTTCACTTATTAGGTTTGTTTTAATCGTTTGTCGGGGTTGTGTTAATTCTCTAAAGTTCAGTTGTCGGCAACAAGTACGACTTAACTTACAGGAAATTAATCATGAAATTTACACTTATCAAAACTATCGCTCTTAGCTCACTATTAACATGTTCAGCTGCTGCAATGGCTGATCAAAGTGATTACAAATTAATGGTTATTGAAACTGCAACAGCGCCACAGCCACTTGAGCAATCATTTAATAGCTGCGCACTAAATGTTAAGTCAAAAAACTACGCTGAGGCGGAAGCAATTTGTACTAAAGCAATCGCACTTTTAAAAGACGCAGATGGCCCTAAATTTAAAGTACGCCAACTTACGTCATTCGCATTAAGCAACCGTGGTGTTGCACGTTTAAAAGCGCATAACGATACAGCTGCACTTGCTGATTTATACGAAGCATCAAAATTGTCTAACAGCTCAATGGTATCGCACAACTTAACTCGCGCTAAAGAAGAATTATCGTTATAAAAAACCTTTATATCGTGTTTTATAAAGTGCTTACTAAAGCATAATATAAAATAGCGGGAGTAAAAAAGCCGATGTTGGATTAAACCCCAACATCGGCTTTTTTGTGTTTATTAACTTTGTATTGTGTTATACCAATCCGCAATAATACATAATCATTTTGCGGGGCTAAACGTGTCGCTACCTGCGTTAAAAAATTCTCATTTAGAACAACCAAATAGCGAATTTTTTGCCTAGCTATCAACACGTTTTTCCATCCTCAAAATAGACCACTTAATTAAGCGAATTGGTATTATTAAAAATAAAAAAATGTATTTTGCTATTTATTGTTTAGTGATTTTCATGGTTTTTAACTAATTGTAATTACTAAGTATTTTTACAGGTGTTAGACTAAAGTCTATAGGTTAGATTTATTCACTTATTAGGTTTGTTTTTATCGTTTGTGGTAATTGAGCTAACACTCTAAAGTTTAGTTGTCGGCAACAAGTACGACTTAATTAATTAGGAATATAATCATGAAATTTACACTTTTAAAAACCATCGCTCTTGGCTCATTATTAACTTGCTCAGCTGCAATGGCTAATCAAGGTGATTACAAATTAATGGTTATTGAAGACTCTGTAACTGCAGCACCTGCATTTGAAAAATCATTTAATAGCTGTGCTTTAAATGTTGAATCAAGAAACTACGAAGAAGCAGAAGCTATTTGTACACAAGCAATTGCATTGCTTAAGCAAAGTCATGGTCCACGTTTAAAAGTACGTGAACTTACATCGTTTGCATTAAGTAACCGTGGTGTAGCACGTATTAAGGCTCAAAAAGACACTGCTGGTATTTCTGATTTATATGAAGCAGTTCAAATTTCTAAAAACTCACTTGTAACACATAACTTAACTCGCGCTAAAAAAGAGTTATCTTTATAAGAATGCTTGTATAAAGCGCCTATAATTTAGCGAGAGTGTAAAAGCCCATATTAGGTAGCACCTAATATGGGCTTTTTTGTATGTTTGAATAACCGTAGTTACCTATAAACACACTTCTTTTAATAAAACAGTTTTACTGAATAATAGTGTTTTTAAAGGTGATTTTTAGAGCTTTACGTTACTAATTTATATTGGTAAGTACTTGTTACCTAAAACATAGATCTATAAATATAGAAACATAGGTAAAAATATAGTTTTTTAGCATGATTTAACTGTGCAGTAAAACGGGATTGTTTTATTTAAGCTGTTGTTTTTAATTGATAATAAAACCTAATGTCTTTGACTTTAGTCTGTTTTTATTTGAAAATCGAAGTAATATATATTTTATAGCATTGACGCCACGTGGGTGCTAATCACTGTTTTGTGATGAATAGCTAGATATGACTTTTGTTTTAATTTTTAGTCCCACCTCAATATTACTAAAAATTAAACAGGGAATAGAGTAGTTATTAACTTGCGCAATAAAAATAAAAAGCGCAAATAAAGGGATTTAAAAATGCAATTTAAACTAAAAAAAATAGCTGTCTTGTTATTCGGGGTAGGTATTAGCGTTTCTGTATTTGCCGAAGATATAGAACTATACGTAAACCATAATGTTGAAACCGACGAAAACCCTCGTGTACTTATTATTTTTGATACTTCAGGAAGTATGAAGACTAAGTTGCCTAATGGTGGACCTAGAAAAATCGATGCTGGTATAAGCGCGATGAGTCAGTTAGTAACCGATAATAGCTCTATCGATTTTGGTTTGATGCGTTTTAAAAATGATAATGGCGGCTATATTATGGCTGGCCTTGGATCTCCCCATTCTACAATTCTAAGCCAAATTTACAATTTACCAGCAGCTGGTAGTACCCCAGTTACAGAAACCCTATGGGAAGCCTACTTGTATTTAACAGGTCAGAAAGTGTACTACGGGCAAAACTCAAATGAGCGCGATTTTTCTGCTGAAACTGGTTCTTTATACTACGACAATAACTCTCGATACATATCACCATTTACCCAAGCAGTTGGTGCCGACGTACGTTGTGATAACTCAATCAATTTAATTTTGATGACTGACGGTGATCCTCAAAATGATACTAACCGAAACAATGATATCAAATCATTATACAAATCTAATTTTGGCACAAACCCTGCTAAAACAAGTAGTAGTTATTTAGCCGCTTTAGCTCAGATAATACATGGTACAAGAGATGTAGAGGTGGATTTGTACGACACTACGCCAGAGGTTGCCGATACCGGACGCGTTTTTACTATCGGTTTTGGTAGTGGCATGAGTACAAATGGTAAAAAGTTATTAGAAAAAACCGCTTTATTGGGCGGCGGCGAGTACTTACATGCAGAAACATCGACTGAACTTTCTGAAGCGCTTAATAATACAATATCGAAAATACGCGAAGTTAACGATAGTTTTTCATCCCCTACGGTAGCTAGTAATAATGTTGACCAAACACGTAGCCGAGAGTCAATTTACTTTGCGATGTTTTACCCAGAAACTGGCGCACGTTGGAGCGGGAATTTAAAAAAGCTTAAAGTGTCTGGTGCAAATATAGTCGATTCAACTGATAAAATAGCCCTTGATGAAAATGGGTTAATTGATGAGAAAGCGCGAACATTTTGGTTGCCAACTAATAAGCCTGCAGATGGGAATTTAGTAGCTCAGGGTGGCGTAAATTTACTTTTATCAACTTTAGACCCCGATAGCCGTAAAATTTATATAGATAAAACGGGCAGTATTATTGATTTTACTTTTGATAAAGTACAAACCATTTTAAATTTAGCGACAAGTACAGTTACCGATCTTGCTCCTGATTTGATTCCTAATATTGGGTTAACTTTACAGGAAAGTGATATTAGCTGGGCACGAGGAATTGATGTTGATAATGAAGACGGTGATAACTCATCAGTAGATCAACGAATCAATATTTTTGGCGACCCTTTGCATTCAAAGCCGGTATCTATAGATTACGGCGATGGAAGTATTCATATACTCGTTGGTACTAATGCCGGCTTTTTACATATGTTCGAAGACAAAGGCGATACGGTTGAAGAAAAGTGGGCTTTTACACCTGCTGCCTTATTAAAAAATATTCCTGCTTTGCGTAGTAATCTTGCAAATACAAAAGTGTATGGCATGGATGGGCCTATAAGTGTGTTCTTTAATAATAAAGGCTCAAATAGCGAAGGGTTAAATGATGGTGTTATTAGAGCAAGTGATAATGATGAAGTGTGGGCATTTGCAGGCATGCGCAGAGGCGGTAATAATTACTACGCGCTTGATATAAGTGACCCAAAAAAACCTAAAAAATTATGGAATAAGCCTATTGTTGGTGGCTCAGAAGAATTTAAATATTTAGCGCAAACATGGTCTAAACCTCAAATTGCATACATTAAAGCCTTTGGTGAGGATCCATTGCTAATATTTGGCGCAGGCTACGATACAAACAAAGATAATGCGATTAGAACAACAGATGAAACCGGGCTGGGTATTTACATTGTTAATGCTAAAACTGGCGAAAAGGTATGGGCGCTCACTCCAGATGAACATGGTTTTACCGGTGAGCACAGTATTGCAGCGGATGTAACTACGCTTGACTCAGATTACGACGGGTATATTGACCGAATTTATGCAACCGATACTGGCGGTAATATTTGGCGAGTAGATATTCCTAGTGACGATGAAGATGATATTACTCATTTTAAACTTGCGGAGCTTGGCAGTACATTAGCATCGCAAGACAGACGTTTTTTTTACAAACCGTTAGTAGCGAGAACGCTGTTTAGTAAAGTCACTAAAACCAATTATGGTGGTGAAATGATCACGACCCGTTTAGATACCCCGTACGACGCAATAGTAATAGGTAGCGGGAATCGTTCAAACCCACTAGCTACTAATGAGCAAGATCAGCTGTATATGATCCGTGATGAAAACACCGTAACAAAAATATTTACTGAATTTCCAGCCCCAATAGTGCCAGATGATTTAATGAAAATGAATGAAGACCCATTCGGTAACGCACTTGATGACGTTGATAAATTTGTTGATCTTGAAGTTGATTTAGCGGAATTTAAAGGGTGGCGATATGAATTAGGGACAGGCGAAAAATCCCTTGCTGCAGCAACCGTCGTTGGTGGGGTTGCTTACTTTACTTCCTTTACGCCTGCATCTTCATCATCAACACAAAACCAATGTTCGTTAACGGGGGGCGGTGGTTCGCTTTATGCTTTTCATTTGCATTATGGAACAAAGGTTTATGACGATGTGAAATTTGCAACAAGTAATGATGTACCAGATACACCGCAGCTATTTTTTGGGGAAGGCCCGTCGTGTGCAGATAATGATGCAGATGGTAAGTGCGATTGGGATGACGAAACGGATGTAACGCAAGTTAGTCAGTTTTATTTAATAGGCCCTGGCATTGAGGGTTCTGATAAGCCAATAAAAGCGATTGAAATACTTGGACCAAATTTAAATATTGAAGATGGAAAAGTTAAGCTAGTAAATGGCGCTGAACCAATTGGTTTTGGCTTCAAAACTCAACAAACGTATATTTATAAACGCGAAGAAAACGATAGTAATTAATATTTAAAACTAAGCTCAAAAATAAGCTTAAAAATAAGTAGTTATAAAACGGCTGCCCTAATCAGGTGGCTTTTTTATTAATATAAACCTACTTTTCGATGCTCAGTATAATTTCAGCTTTAAATTTATTCGTGATTATTTAATCTGTTTTTTGCTTGGGTTTAATGTAAAATCATCGGCTTAACAAATTTGTATCAATTTTTACAAGTGTTATTACTGATAAATATTCTAACCAATTTAAGTAGATCTTATGATTATTTATATTATTGGGCTAAGTTTACTTGTTATTATTTTATGCGTTGCACTTTATGTAATTTACAGCAACGTACATAAAAGTCGGGTAAGAAAATCCAAGGAATACAACGTACTGTTTGATAAAGACACGATAGTTGATGAACTAATCACTCAACTAACAGAAAAAAATCAAACACAAGAAAACCAAGATAAAACAGCTAAAGGTAAAGAAGAAATCCTTGCAACATTTGTTGAGTTACATCGCTCTGGTAGCTTTTGCGCACATTTGAGTGAACAGGAAATTATTTACTTTGTTAAAAAGAAATTAAACATGGAGAGTAATAAAAATGGATAGCGAAAAAGCAGTCCCAGCAGTAAAAAGTGACTCATTTATGAGTCGATTTGGTCGTCGTAATGTAATTATAGTGTCATCAATTGTTGTTGTATTGGTCGTGATAGCAACCCTTACATCGCAAGTTGTTTCGTGGAATGAAGCAGATGAGCGTTTAGTACATCAATCGGCTTTTACAGGTAACTTAACCGTAATAAATCAAGCAGGCCCTTACTTAAAAGCGTTTGGTAGTACATCCGCCTATAAAAAAGTAATTTCGATTAACTTTACGGGCGATGCCGGCGCAACAGCAAGCGCAATTGTGCCGCTAATACCAATTCGATTTTTAGATACCACAACAGGTGGCGCACGAGGTGTTTCTCGTTTTAGATTGCCAGGCAATGTACCTGCAGCAGAGTCGGGTGCTCTACGTGGTTTACTTAAAATACACGAAGAGTTTGGTTCACAAGAAACATTAATATCTAATTTATTAATGCGTGCAACCACCGAAAATGTAAAAGCGTCGGCGCGAATGATGTCGGTAGAGCAACATTACTCTGGTGGTAATGGTCAATTAAGCCAAGATTTTGCGGATCAATTAACAAACGGTATTTTTGTTACTGAACAAATTATTAGTACCGGAGATCGTGATAAATCTGACGATTTAGGCAATTTAAGTAAACAGCAGCGTGTAACAATTAATATTAAAGCGGATGACGAAGGTAATTCGCTACGCAACGCTCCTATTTTAGGCGCATATGGTATTACAGTCGTTGATGCCAGCATTATTGATATTGACTACGAAAGCAAAGTAAATGCTCGCCTTGAAGCCCAAAAGCAAGCAGCTGCTGATGAAGCACTAGCGCGTCAAAACCTTAAAAAAGCTGAGCAACAAGCACGTACTGAAGTGGCTTTAGGTGAACAAGCAATTGCTAAGCAACGTGCTGAATCTGAAAAGCTAAAAATTAAAGAGCAAATTGATGCTGAACGAATTAAGGCAAATGCCATTATTTCTGCGCAGCAACGAGTGGCTGTAAAAGCGGAGCTTGCAAAAGAGCAAGAAGAGATTTTAAAGCAACAACGTTTAGAAGCATTAGGTATGGACGTTTTAGCTGAGGCTCGTTTAAGAGCTAAGTCTGCTGCACTTGATCCAAAGTATGTATTTGATGAAACGCTAAAAGCAGAAGTTAAAATTCAAACTGCTTTATTTACAAGCTTAGGTAATAGCCGTTTAGTGCCTGAAATTGTAATAGGCGCAGGCCAAGGCGAGCAAAGTAATGGCTCTGAGTTTATGCGTTTATTAGCCGCCGATGCTGCATTAAGTCTTAAAAAGCGTTTAGAAAAAGAGAAAAAATAAACGATTAGTTAAGTATTGCACAAACAATAAAAACGTTGGCTGATTCGCATTGGCCAGCGTTTTTTATTGCGTAAATTTTGTTATTGTATGGTGCGGCTTAGCTTGTGAAAACAAGCTTTTTAAATTATGAAATAAAAGAGTGAGCAGTACTTATGGACCCCAGTAATCAGTTTATTTTAGATTTAGGACAAGAGCATATTACCATCCAGCGACGATATGAAGCGCTGGGAGCGTTTAACGATTTTTTGATTGCTGTTTGGTTTTTAATTGGCAGTTTTTTCTTTTTAAATGACTCACTAATAGAAAGTGGCACATGGCTGTTTATAGCGGGCAGTGCTCAATTGCTTATAAAACCTGTTTTGAAGTTGATCAGCTTAGTACATGTTAGTCGGGTATTTCATTCAAATAAAACTTCATAAGTAAAACCATAAATACGACTCATGATGAGTTCAGTTATTACGGCTAATAATTTACCAGTATAAGTTATTTAAATATCAAGGATAGAAAAGTGAAAGTACTTAAGTGGATTGCAATTGGAATAGCTATTTTATTAATAGTAGGCTTACTAATTCCCGAAAAAATAATGATTCCGGTACAAGGTGCCACAAGTAAAGATTGGAACCATAACACGTTTTGGTACGAGCCTTGGGGTAGGTCGGGTGTGCACAAAGGAGTTGATATTTTTGGCACAAAAAATACCCCCGTAGTTGCCTCAACAAGCGGTATTGTTATATTTGCAGGTGAGTTAACCCGAGGTGGTAAAGTGGTTGCGGTGCTTGGGCCTAAATGGCGCGTGCATTATTTTGCACATTTAAATGACTACTCGGTAAGTACAGGTGATGTAGTAAGCATAAACAGTCAAATTGGCTTACTGGGCGATACCGGAAATGCCGCAGGAAAACAGCCTCATGTGCATTATTCTATTTTATCGTTAGTGCCTATGCCGTGGCTTTTTACAACGCAAAACCAAGGGTGGAAGAAGATGTTTTTTTTGAGCCCACATAAAAAACTCACTGCTAAATAATAGTTTTAGCTGTTAAATCAAGATGTTTAACAGCTAGAATTAGTTAATAAGCAAGCGTGTATTTAAGCTAAAAATTAGCCTGCAACAGGTGTTTTACCCGCGCGAATATTTTTAATGCTTTTAATAAACATATAAATACAGGTAGTGATTAAACAGCCTGCTAAATAAAACACAATACCGTTTGGTGCATCAGATAAATTTGCGGCGAGCATAGGGCCAAATACCGAACCAATACTGTAACTCAAAAGCATTACCTCAGTTGCAGATACTATTTTTGCCATTGGTAATGAGTCGCACGCAAGTGTTATAGCAATCGGGTAAAGTGCAAAGCTGCATGCGCCTAGTATTAAGTAGCTTACTATTAATCCTGCTAAAGTGTTTGCTTGTAGTATACCCACAGCACCGGCTGCGCCTACTAAACAGAACATACCCATCAATAAGCTTTTTTCAAGCCGAGTAGATAAGTAACTCACAAGCGGCTGCACGACCATGCCGCCTAAAATAATAACCGCCATAAGTGTCCCTGTGTACTGAGCTTGATCAGCTTGTGCTGAAATATACACCGGCATTAAGCCGTAAATAGGGCCCAGTAATAAGCCCGATGCTAAGCATCCGAGCATAGCTGGGTGGCTTAATGTTTTTATTTCTTTTAGTGGTAGCTTTTCAAGGTGTTGTTTTTCGGGCTGACCTTTGGTTATTAATAAAGGCGCTAAAATAGCTAAAAATAATAACGAGGCTACAAATAAATAAGGCGTTGAACCTTCGGTGCCAAGAGGCCCTATAGCAAGCTGACCAACGGCGCTGCCCCCGTAAAGTGAGGTCATGTATAAGCCCAAACGTTTAGCGCGCGACTTTGCTGTGTTAGTCATTAATAACCAAGACTCAACAACGACAAACACACCGGCAACAGCAATACCTGCTACAAACCGAGCAATTAACCAGTTAACGGTATTTGGCAGTGCAAGTTGTGCAAGCACGCTTGCTATTAATAAGCTTAAAAATAATATAAAGGCGAAGCGATGACCAATTTTTACCACAATGCGCTCTATTGTGGTGGCGCCAATAAGTAAGCCAAAGTAAAAAATGCTCGCAAGCCAAGGCGCTAGGTTTTCATCGAGTTTAAATGCAGGTAACGACAGCGGAATAAGGCTCATTAAAAAGCCGGATGCGATAGCAAAAAATGACAGCCCGATAACGGGTGCTAAAGGGTTATTAGAGGTGCTTGTGGCGGCTGATTCGGCCATGTGTGTTTATCGACTCTTGAAGGTAAATAACCACTGTTTTAAAGTTTGAGAGGTTACTTTGATAATAAAATTTGCGCGAATTTAGAGCCAAATTAAAAATAAGTAAAGTGATATTTTATTAAACAATATAAATAAACTTTAAAACGATCTATTTGGTAAATTATCGGATCTATTATGCTTTTTATTGTAGTTTTTTCATGTGGATATTGTTTTATATTTGTGAGCATTTATGTCTGAATAGGGTTTTTTGTAATGCAAGCAGACAGGCACATATCGCATGCTGCACGTCACTTTTAAAAGTTTACGCAGCAGCGCGTAGATCAATATTTAAATACGCAGTGGGTGCGTAACGAGTTACATAACTTAGATTTAAACTAGATTTAAATTCGGTTTAAAGTTAATTAATATCCGGTGTTGAGTCTCTTAAAATAAGCTTTGGCTGAAACACGTGCTTTACTGTTATGCCGCTTTTTTTGTAAATGTCTTTAAGCACTAAGTTAGCCGCAGCTCGGCCCATTTCGGGAACTGGGTTATCTATTGTAGTCAGTGTTGGGTAGAGATAATTGGTAAAAATTACGTTATCGAACCCAATAATGGCTAAATCTTTTGGCAGGTTAAAACCGTGTTCGCGGGCGTATTTCATAGCACCCGATGCCATTTCGTCATTGGCGCATACAAGCGCGGTTATTTGCGCTTTATTTTGAATAAAATGCCTTAAGCCGTCGCTTCCGCCGGTTTCTTTAAAGTCGCCTATGTAAAATAGCTTTTCGTCAAAGGTTAGGTTGTACTCTGCTAGGGCTTGTTTGTGACCTTTTAAACGGTTTGACGCGTCTTCTTTAAACTGCGGGCCTGCTATGTACGCAATGTTTTTATGGCCTTTGTTGATCATGGCTTTAGTGGCTAAGTAGCCGCCCATTACGTTGTCGAGGCTAATGCAGTTTTCTTCAATTTCTTTAACGTAGCGGCTCATTAAGTAAATCGGGGTTTTACCTTTACTTAACTCAATTAGGTACTCGTTTGATACAGCTTCTACGTGGGCAATAATAGCGTCGCAATTACGGCCTATTAAAAACTCAAAGCCGCTTTTTTCTTTTTTCTCGTCACTGTGCCCAGGCGTAATAATAACGTGTTTACCCGCTATACGAAGGTGCTCTTCAATGGCTGACATCATTTGACCAAAAAACGGACCATCCAACTCAGAAACTAAAATACCGACGCTGTTTGTAGTGCTAGACGCCAAAGAGCGAGCAATAGAACTTGGCTGATAGCCTAGCTCTTTCATTGCTTCTAATACCTTTTTTTTAGTTTTTTTGCTTACGTAGTCGTTGTCGTTAAGCACCCTTGAAACAGTTGATAAAGACACACCTGCCATTTCTGATACTTGATAAATTGTCGCCATTGATGTCCTAGATTATATGTGTTTTTACTCGCGCTTTATAAAAATATAAAGCGCGAAGGGTCATTAAAAGTTAATTTACACATTACTGCGTCTAATTGCTAAGTCTTCTGTTATTTTTTGCGTCATCGCTGAGGTTAGTGGATAAATAAGCATCAATGCGGCGCCTAAAAAAGCAAATGCGGCAGGTATCCAGCTCATAAGTAGCTGCATGCCAGGTAAGGCTTGTGTAATTGTTAGCTCATCCATACCGTTATAGCCGTAGCCTGCAAGTACCACTAATACTAATGCACCTGCAAACCCCCCCCCGGTTTTTTGAACAAATGTACCCGCAGAATAAATAAGGCCTGTAGCGCGGCGTTTGTTTTTCCACTCTGAATAATCGGCTGAATCACCAAGCATACTAAAAAATAATGTTGGCATCATCGCGGCAAAAAATTCAGCAGCGCAACCAAAGGTAAATACAGCAACCAGGTTATCGCTAGGCACCCAGTAAAATGCAGTAGTGAGTATGCCGCTTAGCATTAATGATGCAATAAATAGGTTTCGTTTACCCATAATTTCGGCCAGTTTACCTGTGGCAAGTGCGCCAAATATAGATACAACCAACAAAGCAATAAAGTATTGCCCAGCCATGAGTTCATTGGCTACGTGGTACTTAAAGTAGTACGCAATTACACCGTATTTTATGCCATTAAACATCATGGTTAAAAAACCAATGCCGAGTAACACCAGCCAAGGTTTGTTGGTCAGAAGATCAACCATATCGCGCTGTGATCCCGTTAAGCTTTGTTTATCTTTATTGAGCAATTTTTTAATAACGAATGTCATTGCAGCCATAACAAGGGCAAAAAATACGCCGCTGTATAAATCGCGGTAATAAAAAAACAAGGTAGTAGCAAGCAAAGGTAGGATTATAAATGGCAGGCTTTTGGTTAAATCAAATAACTCTGATTTTAAATTCCCTTCATTTGAGGCGTGCGGTGTTACACGCTCTTTGGTGGTCGCAAACGTTATAATCATTAAAATAATAAGTAAGCTGGCAAATAAGTACATAGTAAGCTGATAGCCTTTGGCATTGTCGCCGCCACCAAAAAATGCCACTAGCTCAGGTAAAAAACCCATAACCAATAAGCCACCCGTAAAGGCACCTGCAAACCTAAAACCAGAGAGCTTTGTACGTTCTGTATCGTCTGGTGTCATAACGCCCATAAGTGCCGAGTAGGGCACGTTACTTACGGTGTAAGCAAGCGTTAAACCTATGTAAGTTACGTAAGCATAAATAAGTTTATTGGTGGTGCTAAAGTCGGGTGTAGTAAAACACAACACCATAAACAAGCCCAAAAACGGTGCCGAGTAGAGTATCCATGGGCGAAATTTACCAAAGCGCGACTGCGTTCTATCGGCAATCATACCCATAATAATATCGGTTACGCCATCAGATAGCCTTACCACCAAAAACAACATGGCAGCAGCGGCTGCAGATATGCCAAATGTATCGGTGTAAAACACCGCTAAATAAGCAAGCGCGCCGCGCCATACTAAGTTAGCGCCGGCATCGCCCATGGCGTAACCGACTTTTTCGTATAAAGGGAGTTTGTTCACAGTGTGTGTTCTTATTGTTATAAGCCGATAAATTATCGGCTAGTTATTAGGTTACTGTACGCTTTACCGCTGGCTTTAACAGTTCGTTTTTGTGTGTTGTAGTCTACGTGTACTATTCCAAAACGTTTTAAATATCCTTCAGCCCATTCAAAGTTATCCATTAGGCTCCACGCAAAGTAACCATCTACTTTTACGCCTTGCTCGGTTGCGTTATGTAGGGCATTTAAATGCTCGTGGTAATATTCAATACGGTCGTTATCTTTGATTTCACCGTCTTTAAATTCGTCAGCCATGGCTGCACCGTTTTCGGTAATATAAATAGGTGGTAGGGTGTATTTTTCGTTTAACGATACAAGTAATTCTGTCAGCGCTTTAGGGTAAATTTCCCAGCCAATATCGGTCATTGGCGCTTTATGTGGCAGCTCATGGTAAAAGTCGGAATCGCTTGCTTGATAATGCATGCGGGTATAAAAGTTAACCCCTAGGTAATCTAGCGGTTGAGCAATTATTTCCATGTCGCCATCTAAAATATCAGGGTGGTGGGCTTTAGGTAATTGCTTAATAATATCAGGGTATTTACCTTGCATTACAGGCTGCATGTACCATTGGTTTATATAGTCATCAGCAAATGCAGTGGCTTTTAAATCGTCTTCACTTTGGGTAACTGAGTAACAAGGCGTAAAGTTAAGTACAATACCGTTTAGCGTATTTGGGCTATTTTTAGCAAGTACTTGCATAGCTAAACCGTGACCCAGTAATAAGTGGTGCGCGGCTTTACGACCAAATTCGCGACCTACTATGCCAGGCGCATGTACGCCTATTTCGTAACCTAAGTAAGAGCTGCAAAAAGGCTCGTTTAAGGTGGCGTAAGAGTGCACACGCTCCCCAAATGCTTTGGTAATTAAATCTGTGTAATGTGCAAACTCGTAAGCGGTGTTACGGTTTAGCCAACCGCCTTCATCTTCAATATGTTGTGGTAAATCCCAGTGGTACAGCGTTACAAAAGCTTTAATGTTACGACGTTTTAATTCATCTAAAATGTCGGTATAAAACTTAACGCCTGTCGGGTTTAAGTGACCGCTTTTAGTCATTACGCGTGGCCACGAAATAGAAAGTCTGTAAGCGTCTACACCTAATGACTCAATTAAGTTTATATCGTCTTTCCAGCGAGTGTAATGCTCGCAGGCTACATCGCCATTTGAATTGTCGACTATTTTGCCTTCTTTACTGCAAAAGGTATCCCAAATACATGGCAAGCGATCAGCTGCGCCGCCTTCAATTTGAAATGAGGCCGTAGCTACACCATAAGTAAAATTTTTGGCTAAAAGTGGTGAGCCACTAGGTAAAGATAATTGTTTCATTAAGAGAAAACCTCTGCTTCTTTTTTGGTAAAGTTTACTTTGTATAGAGCGTATATTAAATTCATCATTGGAAGCGCTTCCATATTTAATTTGATTAATCACTAAGTATGGTATTTAATAACTTTAAGGAAGCGCTTCCATATTTAGGTTAGTGGCTATTGTTAAACAGGTCAATAGTTAAATTTAAATAACAAATAGGCGCTCACTAAATCACACTGACACAACACAGGGCTATAAAAATGAAAAAAAGCTTAAACACTAACAGGTTACACATGCTCCCCATTTTAATTGGAGGATTGTGTGTTTTAAGTGGGTGTAATAAACAAGAGATTAACGCAAATAATAGCCAAGGCGCCGTAGCCAAAAAGGCTGAACATGAGCAAGGGGATTTATCACTATGGCCAACGCTTAAAAGCAAGGTAGTTAAAACGCCCGAAATTGAAAATACAATTGCACAGTATTTAAAAACAATGACGCTTGAGCAAAAAGTAGCGCAAATGATCCAACCTGAAATTCGCGATATTAGTGTTGAAGATATGCGCAAATACGGTTTTGGTTCGTATTTAAATGGCGGTGGCTCTTTCCCTAATGCAAATAAGCATGCAACGCCTGCAGATTGGATAACACTTGCTGAGAGCATGTATCAGGCATCAGTTGATGACTCAATTGATGGCAGTAAAATTCCGACCATGTGGGGCACTGATGCAGTACATGGCCATAATAATGTGATTGGGGCGACGTTATTTCCGCACAATATTGGTTTAGGTGCTGCTAATAACCCCGCATTAATTGAGCGCATTGCAGCAGCTACTGCAATAGAGGTAATGGCAACAGGCATAGATTGGGTGTTTGCACCGACTGTTGCGGTGGTGCGCGACGACCGATGGGGCAGAACGTACGAAGGCTACTCAGAAGACCCTGCAATTGTACGTGAGTATTCAGCAGCAATTGTAAACGGATTGCAAGGCAGAGCCGATGAAGACTTTTTAAGTGACAAACGCGTAATTAGTACCGTTAAGCACTTTTTAGGCGATGGCGGCACTGTAGATGGTGACGATCAAGGCGATAACATTGATAGCGAAGAGGTGTTATATAACATTCATGCGCAAGGTTATATAGGTGGCTTAACCGCAGGTAGTCAGTCGGTTATGGCATCGTTTAATAGCTGGAATGGTAAAAAAAATCACGGCAATAAATACCTACTTACTGATGTGTTAAAAACAAAGATGGGTTTTGATGGCTTTGTTGTAGGAGATTGGAACGGACACGGACAAGTTGCAGGCTGTACAAATGAAAGTTGCCCGCAGGCTGTTAATGCGGGGCTTGATATTTTTATGGTGCCAACGGGTGCTTGGAAACCACTTTATGAAAATACAATTAAACAAGTAAAAGCGGGCACAATAACAATGGCGCGAATAGATGACGCCGTGGCACGTATTTTACGCGTTAAATTACGTGCAGGTTTATTTGATAAACCAAGCCCTGCAAATCGAAAATATTCAGGTAAATTAGAACTAATAGGTGCGCCAGCACATCGCGATATTGCCCGCCAAGCGGTACAAGAGTCGTTAGTACTGCTTAAAAACAACAACCATTTATTACCGCTTAACCCATCAAGCAACATACTTATAGCAGGCGATGCGGCCGATAACATAGGCAAGCAATCGGGCGGTTGGAGTATTACGTGGCAGGGAACTAATAATCAAAATGCAGATTTTCCTGGGGCAACGTCTATTTATGCGGGACTAAAAACGCAAATAGAGGCTGCTGGCGGTAACGCTATTTTAAGCCCAACGGGTGAGTTTAATACCAAACCCGATGTAGCCATTGTTGTATTTGGTGAAGAACCATACGCAGAGGGACATGGCGATAAAGACAACCTTGAGTTTGAACGTAACAATAAACGCTCTCTTAAAATATTAAAAACATTAAAGCAGCAAAATATACCGGTTGTTTCTGTGTTTATATCGGGCAGACCAATGTGGGTTAACAGCGAGCTTAACGCGTCAGATGCATTTGTAGCAGCATGGCTTCCTGGCACTGAAGGGCAAGGCATTGCTGATGTTTTATTAGCGGATAAAAATGGGAAGGTACAGTATGACTTTAAAGGTAAGTTGTCTTTCTCGTGGCCTAAATCGCCACTACAAACCGCAGTAAATAAGGGCGATGCTGATTACTCACCATTATTACCCTATGGCTTTGGCTTAACGTATAAAGATGAAAGTACGCTTGCCAATAATCTAAATGAAGACTCAGGTGTTGATATTAGTAACCTTGCGCCGCTATCTATATTTAATGGCAGCTTTAAAACACCGTGGCGTTTGTTTTTAAATTCAAACAGCGAGCAGCACCAAGTAGCAAGTAATAGTGTAAAGCTTGGCGGTATTACTTATCGCACTGAAGACAAAGCGATTCAAGAAGATGCAATGCAATTTAATTTTGATGGCACAGCAGCCAGCTATATCGAAATTAATAGTAACTTTACCGAAGACAAAGTCGCCTACATTGAAGCAAATTCAGCCCTTAGCTTTAGCTATAAAGTAAACCAAATACCTAGCTCACAAACATACCTTGCAATGAAGTGCGAACAAGGCTGTGGCGGCGAGCTTGATATTACCCGTGATCTTGAAAATGCTGATTTAAATACATGGCAGACTATGAGTATAGATTTAACGTGTTTTGCTAAAAAGGGCGTTGATTTTGCCAGAGTAACCAGCCCTTTTATTATTAAAACGGCAGGCGAGCTTAACGTTTCAGTTGCAGATATTAGCTTTGAACCACAAGGCGCTGAAAGCGCCGTGGTTAAGTGTGAATAATAAAACGTAAAAGTTGTTGTGTGTACCCAAAGCCCTGAGGGCGTGTTGATCTTTGTGGATTGAAATTTGTTCAATCTAGGGGCAATTTAATCGCGGCGCGAGGTTTGTAACCTAGTAGGCTAATTAAAAACCGAGCAACAAAGAGTAAATTGCCCCTAGGCAGAACCCTACGGGCAGCGCATGTTTGGCATTTATGCTACGTTATCGCCTATTTATGGGGAATAACCACACTACATAGGCTCTGCCTTGCCTAAAAACCAAATATGCTGCTGCAAATTCAACCACCAAAGAACAACACGCCCTAGTAAGGGCTTTTTTTATGCTGGGCAATATTGTTTTAAAAACTCATGATGAGATGGTAATTGGCTTACGCGTTGCTCTATTTGTTGTTTAATACCGTGTATAAAACGGATGAGTTCTTCATCACTCATCATGCTGGCTATTAAGTGATGTTGATTAGGCTCAATACCTTGACCAAGCATAACTTGCACCCACGAGTCGACTCTAAAAATGTCGCCATCGTCTAAAAATACACGGCCGGTTTGTTTAAACAAATCAATTTTATGTTGAAGTGTTTTTGGCACTTCCATGGCGCTACAATGCTGCCAAAACTCACTGTCATCGCGATTAGTTACTTTGTAGTGCAGCACAATAAAGTCGCGAATATTTTCGATTTCGCTTTTAAGTTGTTTGTTGTATTCGTCAATGGCGTGATTGGTAATGCCATTAAACGGAAATAAACGCATAAAGCGAATAATACCCGACATTATTAAGTGAATGCTGGTGGACTCAAGTGGCTCAACAAAACCGCTAGCAAGGCCAAGCGCTAAGCAGTTTTTATTCCAGCCTTTTAAGCGCCGCCCTGTTTTAAATTTAATAATACGGGGCTCTGTAAGCGCCTCGCCCTCAATGTTACTTAATAAGAGCGCTTTGGCTTGCTCGTCATCCATATATTGGCTGCAATAAACTAATCCGTTGCCTACACGGTTTTGCAGCGGTATACGCCATTGCCAGCCGCTTTTATGGGCAATAGAGCGGGTAAGTGGCAATACGGTATCGCTGGTTGATTTTGTTTGCACCGCAATGGCGCTGTTACACGGTAGTAAATGCGACCAGTCTTCGTAGCCAGTATGCAATGCTTGCTCTATTAATAAACCTCTAAAGCCGGTGCAATCAATAAAAAAGTCGCCGTTAATATGCTCGCCATTATTTAAAGTAAGTGATTCTATATGGCCCGTTTTAGGGTTTTTTACTACTTTTTGTATTTTACCTTCAATGCGTTTTACACCTAATGGCTCTGAAAATTCACGTAAAAACTGCGCGTAACGCGTGGCATCCATATGGTAGGCATAGTTAATAGGGTTTTGCTGATTAAACGCAAACTTACCGGCTTTAGCCGCTTGCAGCTCGTAGCAGTAATCGCCAAATGGGTTGTTTATTCCAAGTGCTTTACCTTGCAGCCAAAAGTGATGAAATTCACCCGCCCAACATTCTTTGCCCGTTGCGCCAAATGAGTGAATATAATGCGTGTTTTCATCGCCCCAGTTTTCAAAGCTAATACCTAATTTAAAGCTTGCTTGAGTGGCTTTCATAAATGCTTGCTCGTTTATACCCAGCAATTTATGAAATGTACGAATAGGCGGAATTGTTGCCTCGCCAACACCTACAGTGCCAATATCGTCAGATTCAACAAGGGTTATGTTTATATTGTTACCAACTAGTTTAGCAAGTGCCGCTGCGGCCATCCAACCTGCAGTGCCGCCTCCAGCAATTACTACGTTTTTAACAGCGTTTGTTTTAGTCATTATGTGGCTGCCCATTATTTGATAAAAGATGATTTAAAAGCGCGCGATTACTTGGCAGTCCATTTAAGCACTGCGCTATTTTTTCGCGATTTTGCTGATAATAGTAATCCCCAGCGCGTGGGTCGTTAAATGTATTTTGTGCAGATACTGTTTGTGTATTAAAGCCCATGCCATATAAAACGTATTGGTAACTGCTTGATGAAAACACTTCTTCGTTTTCAATAAAATCAAAGCGGCTAGGGGGCTGAAATTGCCAAAGTTTAAGTAAGTTTTGCAGGCGCTCGGGCGCGGTATTTAAATTACTAATATCTTGCCAGTAGGGAGTGTCGTCGCGCTCGCTTAGTACATAATGAAGTTTTAAAAATTCAATAACGCGCTGCCAACGAGTGCTAAAGCGGCTGTTAAAACGACTTGCAAGCTGGCTCATGTGGGGGCGGTTTTGCGGTAGTTGCTCGCTTATCATGCTAATTGAAAGTTCAACCATAGCAAGAGCTGACGCTTCAAGCGGCTCTAAAAAGCCAGCTGACATACCCACGGCAACACAGTTTTTAATCCAAAATTGTTGCCTGTAACCAGGGCTGAATTTTAATACACGGTAGGTAAGTTGCTCAGCTTGTTGCTCACTGGTGCTTTTGGCTATGTAGCTTTTTAGTGTATTTGTTGCGCTTTCATCGCTTTGATATTTACTACTAAATACATAACCTGTACCACGGCGTGTTGGCAGGGCTATATCCCAAATCCAGCCGTTACTTTGCGCTGTAGATAGCGTAGCAGAGGCAATTGGCTGATCGATGTGTGCATTAGGTATTTGCGCCGCAACAGCGCTGTTATTAAATAAAATATGATCTTGCGCTATAAACTCACTATTAAAATGCTCACCAATTAAACGAGCACGAGAGCCTGAGCAATCTATAAATAAATCACCTGTTATATCGCCATTATTATTTGTTTTTAATGAGGCAATATAGCCATGTTCGTCGTTAATAACCTCGGTTACATCGTCAATAATATGTGTAACGTTTAGATTTTTAACACAGTGATTTTTTAAAAACTCAGCAAATTTACCCGCATCTAAATGATAGCCATAGTTGGTGACCGCTGCATATTCGGGTGTTTGTAATTGCTTTGGTGCAAGTGCTGCTTGGCATACAAAGCTTTGTATATTAACAACGTCGGCAAATTTTTGATCAGGTGCAATACGTTGCCAGCTGGCGTGTAAATTAGTGTGCTCGTAGCCTTGTGGATTCATAAAAGGGTGGTAGTAGTTTTCTCCCTCGCTGAGGTTGCGCCAATTTATAAATTTAGAACCTTGTTTAAATGACGCGTCGCACTGGGTTATAAAATCAATTTCTTTAATGCCAATGCGTTTTAAGGTGTTACGCATTGACGGCCATGTGCCTTCGCCCACACCCAATATAGGCACGTTTGCCGACTCCACTAACGTTACATTAAGGTGCGGGTGTTCGGCGGCTAATAAGCCTGCGCTTAGCCAGCCGGCAGTGCCACCACCTAAAACGACTATTTTTGTTATTGGTTTGGTCATGAGTTAACACCCTAAAGTTGATAACAATTAAACTAGCATTAATACTGTTTTAAATACAAAAAAGCCGCTAGTAAAAACTAACGGCTTTACTTTGTAGTACCTTTAGAAGTTGTAACGCATACCAATATTGTAACGTGCACCTAGCTGTTGTAGGTTCCATAATTGTGCTGACGTACGGCCATGTTCGCGGCTGTTTTGTTCAGTAATGTTAAGGCCTTCAACAAAAAACGATAGTTGTTCGCTGTAGTTGTACGCAACATTAAAGTCGATTTGATAATATTCTTCAGTAAAGCCAGGCTCGTTTACGTATCGAGCTGCGCTATTTAAAAACTTATCACGCCAGTTGTAAGCAATACGTGCTTGAAAATCATCGTTTTCGTACATTGCAATAAAGTTGGCTGTATCGCTTAAACCCACTAGTGCAAATTGTGTAGTAGTAGGGTCAGCGTTTACATCAAAGTCTATGTCGCCATTAACAGTGGTGTAGTTTGCTTGCACACCAAAACCACTTTCACCAAAAAAGTGCTGAAAGGCAATTTCAAAACCATCAATAGTGGCATTTTTATTGTTGGTAGGTACTTGCGCTGTAAATTCTAGTAATGGGTCGTCGCTGTTAGCAATTACATCGTAAGCGGCTTCAAACTCTTCGTAGGTCATAGAGTCAAAATCAACGCCATTTTCTGTTGCGGCAACCATTTGAAATAAGTTTGAATCGGTTAGAGCAAGTCCGCGAGATTCTAGCTCAGCAATGGCAGCTTGAGCGCGAGGGCCCGCTGTTGCATCGCGTAATCCGTAGTAGTTTTGCGTCATTGGTGTTAAACCAATAAAGTTTTCAATGTCTTTAGTGTAATAACCTACCGACACATAACTTGTTTCTGCAAAGTACCACTCAGCCGATACATCAATATTATCAGATTCTAGCGGCACTAAACCAGGATTACCCGTTGACGCTGTAGCCGGTGAAGAACCCGCTAAAAGAGTAGGGGCACCTGGTACACCAACCGTCGCTGCTGAACTTAAGTTATCGTAAGTTGGGCGAGCAATTGTCGTGCTATAAGAAAAACGCGCTTTTACGTTTTCAATTACTTCTATGTCAAAGTCAAAGCTGGGTAAAAAATGATCGTAGCTAGATTTAAGCGTGAAATCTTCTTTAGCCGAGCCAAAACGAACGTTAAAGTCGTTATTACCTTCCCACGCTACTGCGTTAGGTAAATCGATATTAGCCGTTGAGGTAATGTCGGTAGACTCTTGGCGCGCGCCAATTACAATGTTGTATGGCATATCGCCAATGTAGCCGTTGTAAGTAAATTGCACAAACGCTGCGGTTATATCTTCTTCAATGGTGCGGTTAGTTGCAAATGCGCCATCGGCTGCAAAGTTAAAG
Organism: Pseudoalteromonas sp. SR43-7; assembly: GCF_014163785.1. Classification (NCBI taxonomy): domain Bacteria; kingdom Pseudomonadati; phylum Pseudomonadota; class Gammaproteobacteria; order Alteromonadales; family Pseudoalteromonadaceae; genus Pseudoalteromonas; species Pseudoalteromonas sp. SR43-7. The sequence continues at coordinate 137,143 of NZ_JACJDY010000008.1, forward strand.
CCGTATTCTTCACCTGCCCAGTAACCAATTTGCGATGCGCTGCCGGTATAACCTTGGTTGTACGAGCCCGATGTATCGTAGTCGTCAAACTCAGCTAAAAAGTTTGTTGGGTTTAGGTAGCCATCAGGTAGTTCGCCTGGGTTTTCGATACCCCAGTTACCCATAGTATTACGTGTAAGTGATTGCAGTGAATGGCTTTCCATAGAGCGAGACTCTATACCAAAGTCAATTGCGCCGTTTTCAATTTCGTATTTACCATGGATTCTAAATTCTGTGATTTCAGATTCTTGGCGAGCAAAGTTAGAATCTAAAATAGACGTACCCACATCAGAGGCATCTAACGTGTTATTACAATTTAGGTTATCTCGGCGGCAATCATCAAAATCGATACTCATTGATGGAAGTTCGCGGCTAAAATCAACTTCTTGTGCGTTAACTACGTTTGCGCCCAAGCCTGCGTTTACCCAGCTGCCGTAAGGTGCATCTGGTTTGCTAGTGGCTTTTGAATTGTGCGCATCAAACATAAAGCTCAATTCTGAATTGAAATAGTACTCAACGTTTAAACCAATAGAGTCGTTTTGGTTAACTTGGTTTAGCTCTTGAAACGCTAAACCTAAATCGCGTGTTTGCTGATCGCGACGTTCTTCTCGGTAATAAATAGGAGTTTTTACTGTGTTGTCGTCAAATGTTAGCGCGCTTTTGTAGTTATCCATCCAAATTGATTGCTCAGCACGGGCTTCGAATAAATCTTGCTTAGAATATGTGTAATCAAGCGTGGCTGTTAAATCGTCAATAGGGCTGTATTGCAGCGTTAATTGCGCGTTTGTACGAGTACGTTCTCTGTCGGCAATGGTGTAGCGCAAATCTGATGGCATTGAATAAAGCTGGCCAACGGCGGGTGCATTAGTTAAAACAATATCGTCTGCAGCTTGTGGGATTGTGCCGTCAAAAGCTGATGTATTCCATTGATTTACAAACGCACCTGTTGATGAGCTATCCCGCTGTTGCATGCTTGCAGTTAACGAGGCACCAAATTTAGCTTCACTGTCGGTCCAGCTAATTAAACCCGAAAGCTCAGGGGTTATGTCATCACCAACGCGGTTTGTTGAGTCGTGTAATGCTTTTACGCCAATGCTTGAAACAAAGCCTGGATTGTCGAGCGGGCGAGCCGTATTAATATTAATTGTTGCGCCAATACCACCTGATGCAATGCTAGCTTTACCCGTTTTATATACTTCAACCGATTTAACGCTATCAGACGCTAAGTTTGCAAAGTCAAATGCACGAGAGCTGGGTGTACCACCGCCTGCAGGCAAAGATGCCGCCGGCATTGTACGCCCGTTTAGGGTTACCATATTGTAGTCGGGGCCAAAACCACGAACCGTTACTTTAGAGCCTTCACCATTTGAGCGATCAATCGACACACCCGTAATACGCTGTAGCGACTCGGCTAAGTTGGTATCGGGGAATTTACCAATATCTTCAGCTGATATTGCATCTACAACACCGGCGGCGTCGCGTTTTAAACGAGTCGACTCTTTAATACTGCTTTTAAAACCAGTAACTTGGATTACTTCAACATCTGTATTTGCTTCTTGTGCATATACAGGCAAAGAGATTGATGCACCTAAAATCAGAGATAGGCTCGTCGCTATCTTTGTTTTTCTTACAATATGGTTGGACATTCGGTTTCCCTCGCGCTTTTATCATTATTATTAACAGCTTGTATGGGGCTGTTATTGTGTAGTTATAAACATTGTCAAATGTGTGGAAGCGCTTCCAGAAAGATCTGTTTAACTAAAGCTTGTGGAAGCGCTTCCAGAAATGCTAGTTTATATTTTGAATAGGGTCAACTGTTGTTTTAATAAAATGAGACTAAATTGTTTTTAAAATGTATGTTTTTTGGATTTAATTTTATTTAAATTATAAATTACAATTGGTTATAAAAAACCGTTTGAAATAGTGCTGTAACAACATTTTATTATAAGAAAACCAATTATTGATTAATTTAGTTATTTACACACTTTTATAAGGTGTTTAAATCAGCTTTTAATACTAGCTAAAATTAATAAATCGGCCGTTGGTCACTCAACAAAAAATAGGTACATTTGCTAACCTAGCGAAAATGCCGATGTAGTGATTATGTACAACGCAATTGATGAAAACGCATCAAGCGGCGGTTCTAACTCAGTTTATGAATCGGTCATTAAAAACCAGTGGTTGTTTAAAAAATCGTTAATTAAATCACTAAAAAGTAACGTAGTTTTTGCAGAATATGGTTTAAAAATAAACTTATAAAGTATTGCGCATAAGGTGTTGCGAGTCGCTAGTTTTATCGCTATTTTAAAGGCTCTCTCATAGATGGATTTTATTATGCGCATTAAATTTTTAGCGAGCTTTTATTCTTTCTTCTTGTTTGCTCTGTTTGGTTGTGAAGATCAAAGTATGGCAATTCAAGGTAGTCCTCAGCTAAATAATAATGTAAGTAACTCACCCTCTAATCTCAAAGTAAACACGCCTTCAGCAGCTCAAACACACGAACCCGCTTTAGTGGTCGGTATGCTAGCAACACATTGTAAAAGTAATGAAGCAGCCTACATTAACGCAAAAATGAATAAAGTTGTGCGTAACCCAGATGAAAATACAGCCTACAAGTTAGAGCCTACCGATAAAGTGCTTTCTATTTGCGTTGCAAAAGATGACTCATCACTTAGTTATCGATTTGGTAGAGTTAATGACATAGGGCTTGAAAAAGAAGCTACACCAAATGCACCATTTGGCAGTTACTACAGGCAAGTAGGGCGTATTGGCGAGAGTATTTTATTTTTTAGTAACGGCGAATATCATTACTATATTATTAACTCAGGCGGTATGGGCAGTGGTGTAACCGTTAATGTTTATAAAAACGATACATTAATAACTGAGCTGTTTTCGGGTAATGATCCTTACGATGATTTTGTTATAGCAACCGATTTAAATTTCCCTAAAAAATTGGTTATCGAAAAACAGCCATTTAATAAGCAAATGCAGTAAATAATGACTCCACTCCAGCAAAACGTAATAGAGCAAGGGCATTGGTTTAAAAACCGTAGCGTTTATTTAAAAAGCTTTTTACTAACGCAGGGCAAAACGCTCTCGCTAAAGGCTCAGCAATCATTATTTTTGCGAGGTGATAAGCACGATGGAATTTATGCAGTACTTAGCGGCGTGGTGCGTATTAGTGGCGTAAGTAACGAAGGCAAAGAAGCCGTATTGAGCTTTATTGATTCATCACTGTGGTTTGGCGAAGTTACCTTGTTTGATGGTGGCCTGCGCACTCATGATGTATATGCACAAACTGATGCTATACTTTTTTACGTGCCTCAACGCGAGCTTGAACAGCTATTAAACGAACAGCCACAATATTGGCAAGAGTTTGGTTTATTGCTGGCACAAAAATTACGCCTAATGTTTACCTCAATGGAAGATCACGCATTACTAAGCGCTGAGCAAAAAGTATGCAATCGACTTTTAATGCTTAGCGAACATACAGAGCACTTAACACCGCTTGTTTTATCTCAGCAGCAACTTGCTGATATGACCTACCTAACGCGCCAAACTATTAATCAAATACTGCAACAGCTTGTTAGCCTACAAGCCATTAGTTTGGGGTATCAACGTATAACTGTTTTAGATAAACAAAAGTTACAGGCGCGTGCTACACAAGCTTAAATAGAGACTTTTTTATTTAGTTGGAACCAAAATTGCTACAGATAATGTAACGCAACAATGGATTTGAGCTAATGACTACAATAACCTTTAAAAATCAATATAGTAACTATAACTCTCCTGCATTAAATAAAGCGGCAGGACTAAGCGAAGTTGCGGCAACTAATACCCTCCCTAACGAAAAAACAAATGATGTTAAAGGCATTACCTCAGCTCCTAAAGAACCAACGTTTTTAGAAAGTGCTCAAGAAGCGCTGGTTTATCAGCGCTTAGGTGTAAACAAAAACAAAATAGACGAGCTAAAAGCGACAATAGAAGAGCTCACTAAAGAGCTACAAGGTCAGGGCGCAGACCCTAGCACAATTGCTGATAAAATAGAGGAACTTCAAAAAATGCTCGAACAAGAGTATCAAAAAGGGCGCGAGCGAACGGATATGCAAGGTGAGCATAAGCTGGGTAAGATAATTTCTGCATTTGTTTAATTTACAAAATGTCGGATACCTGACATTGTTGCTGTACTTACTTTTGTTAAAGTAAGTTTTATAGATATAAATAAAGGCAAAACAATGAAAACACTTCAACAGCAACTTGGTAAATATGGTTTATATCATCGTTCTAAACGTAATGTACTAACGCACTTTATTGGTATTCCGCTCATTGTATTTGCAGCGTTGTGTTTACTAGCGCGCATTCAAATACCCCTTGGTAGCTTTGTAATTGATGGCGCACAACTTTTTGTATTAGCGTCGGTTGTTTATTATTTTATGCTGAGCTCTTCGCTTGGCTTTATTATGGCCGTGATATTCACTTTACTCCTTGTTGGTGCTCAGCCTATTGCGGCAATGGCATTTTGGCCTTGGTTGAGTATTGGCGTAGGTGTGTTTGTATTTGGCTGGGTATTACAGTTTATTGGGCACTATTACGAAGGTAAAAAACCTGCATTTGTAGATGACCTAATTGGTTTAATTATTGGTCCTTTGTACGTAACTGTTGAACTACTATTTTTAATGGGCTTTTACAAAACATTAGAGGATGAAATAAACGCAATAGCAGGCCCTACAAAGGCGTAAAATACTTTACTAAGTACCTTAATAAAACTTAATAAATAACAATAAAAGGGCAGATAACGCATGCAATATAATAATAAAACCGTGTGGATCACCGGGGCATCGTCAGGTATTGGTAAAGAGCTTGCTATACAATTTGCCGAGCTTGGAGCGCGCGTTATTTTATCGGCGCGCAATGTAGATAAACTAAACGATTTAAAAGCAACGCTTAAAGGCGAAGGGCACTTAGTTGTGCCGCTGGACTTAGCCCAGCCAGAGCATGTACTAAGTACAATAACAGCAAAAATGAGCGAGCTTCCTACAATTGATATTTTAATTAATAACGGCGGCGTATCGCAGCGTAGCTTATTTTTAGAAAACGACTTTAACGTGTATCGCCAATTAATGGAGGTTAATTACTTTGGCTTAATTGCACTTACTAAAGCTGTATTACCTACTATGGTGGTAAGACGCAGTGGTTCAATTGTGTCTATTAGTAGTGTGGCGGGTAAAGTTGGTTCAAAATTTAGAACAGGTTATTCGGGTTCTAAATATGCGGTGGTTGGTTTTATGGATTGCCTACGTGCAGAAGTGGCGGAACATAATATTCATTGTTTAACAATTTGCCCAGGCTCTATTAAAACAGCAATTGCGCATAACTCACTAAACGAGCAAGGCATAGCGCAAAATAAACCAGAAGAGTCGATAGAAAATGGCATGGATGTAAGCGTAGCGGCTTCAAAAATGATTCGTGCCATTAGTAATAAAAAAGACGAAGTGATTATTGGCAAAGGTTTAAGTGGTTGGGCGCCTACAATTAAGCGCTTTTTTCCTACTTTGTTTAATCGCATTACCGCAAAAACAAACTATAGGTAGCGTCGTTTATTTCAAAGGCGTAAAATGCCGTAAATTTGATCAATTTAGAAAAGGATTCTAAATGAAGTATTTATGGCTGAGCCTGTTTTTTATTGTATTAATTTGGTCTGGTATTAACCCAAAAGATCAATTTACATGGCTGCTTGAAGTTATCCCCGCAATTATTGGTTTAGTGCTGCTAGCAAGTACCTATAGCCACTTTAAACTTACCCCTATTTTATATACATTTATTTTAGCGCATTGCATTGTGTTGATGATTGGCGGGCATTACACCTACGCCGAAGTCCCTTTTTTCGATAATCTATTTGGTAGCGAGCGTAATAACTACGACAAAGTAGGGCACTTTTTTCAAGGTTTTGTACCTGCGCTGCTCGCACGCGAAATTTTACTGCGCAAAAAAGTAGTAAATGGTCGAGGCTGGTTAATCACCTTTGTTATTTCGGTATGTTTAGCATTTAGCGCCTTTTACGAATTAATAGAGTGGTGGGTTGCAGTGTTAAGCGGCGAAAACGCAGAAGCATTTTTAGGCACGCAAGGTTACGTGTGGGATACCCAATCAGATATGGGACTGGCGTTATTTGGGGCTATTTGCTCGCTATTAGTACTTTCAAGAGTACACGACAAACAGCTAAAAAACGTTAAAGATTATTTATAGAAAAAATTATAGAAACGCTTATAAAAACATTGATAAAAAAGACTACTAACGTATGACAGCAAAGATTAGTAACTACTCAATAAGCACAGACAAAAGCAAACTTAACTTTAACGTTATTTATAACTTTATTGCTAATAGCTATTGGGCCAAAGGCATTCCTAAAAGCGTGATGCAATCGGCTATTGATAACTCAATGTGCTTTGGTGTTTACAGCGCTCATAACGAACAAGTTGGATTTGCCCGAGTAGTGACCGATAAAGCAACCTTTGCCTATTTAGCCGATGTATTTATTGCCCCGCACTTGCAAGGTAATGGGCTGAGTAAGTTACTCATTAAAACGATAGTAGAGCACCCTGAGCTGCAAGGGCTCAGGCGCTTTTTATTAGCGACTTCTGATGCGCATGGTCTTTATGCGCAATACGGGTTTAAACCAATAGATAACCCCGCACTACTAATGCAAATAAGTCCTGAGAATGTTTATGGTAAAAAATAATCGTGATATATATTAAATGGGGGAAGAGCAAATTTCGTCTAATGTTCTTGTTAGGTATTTTATACCGACACTACTTTAATATTTTTACATTCTATTTGAATCATACAGCTTATTAATAACGTCAATAGAAATATTATTATTACGGTGATGACCTACAATGCGGTCAATTTTAAGTTGTTTGCTTCGAATAAAATCAATAAACGTTTTAGTATAGCTAGGCAGTATTTTAGGTATCGTGTTATCGAAAGGCACTTCAAGAAAGTCTGATTGATAAAGAATGCCATTGCTTTCAAAGTAAGCAAAACTTTGCCGCTTAGCACGAGAGTTTTCTAGTACATAAAAACGCACACCATCAATCAATTCATCATCAGTAATTGTTTGAAACTTAAAAATATCTAAATCCTCTTTAAATCTTGGATAGGCTTTGATAGCTTCAATACTGTATGCATCAGCACGTATCACTGCACCTAACTTTGCATAAGCTTTAAGACCAGCAATATGATCGCTATAAGGATGAGTAACATATACCGAAGTAATTTTCTTTTGCGGAAATTGTTCCGAGATTAGTTCAATAGTTTGTTCAGATCTTTTTCTATTAACAGGTGCACCAAAAACCATAACTTCATTACCATTTACTTTAAATAGCGTGTTTCGATTGGTTGAAGCGTTAGATATTAGATATAAATTTGGCGCAATTTCTGTTGATAAAAGTCCTGTATCACTATCAGAAATAATGGGGCCATACCCATCAGGCAGTTGTAGTTTAGTTGGTTCAATTTTATCGATAATTGTAAAGGAATCTGTTTGCGTGATAAAGCTTGGTACTGTGTCACCATTATAATATTTTACTAATGAGTGAGCGAAAGTTAAGCCATTAGATGTTTTATAGTCATCATAAATATAAATACGGCGTCGCGATTTATTGTTAATCGACAACAATCGTAACGGACTATTGCTGAAAACATATTCCATGGTTTTATCATCAGGAGTTTTATGTGTCAGGGTAGTCTCTTTTGATAATTTACTCTGTCGTATCTTGATATTTGTTCCGACATTAATTTCTTCAAAGAGTGGTCTAACCGCGAAAAAATCGACATTCATTAAGGTAAGATTTTTGTAGCGTTCAAAGCTATTCATATTTTGTTTACTAACGCGTTTACCTAAAAAAATGCCATTTTTTTCATAACGTAAACTTTCGTTATCATTTTGAAAATGTACCTCATCGACTAGAAGACCACCTGTAAAATGATGCACTACATTTTGAGCATAATGTTTTTTGCGTAGATCAATATCGGTCACTTTAAACGCCTGATATCGACTTGGTGCCTTATAATCCCATGACTGGTAGGCGTCACTTTGCCCCAAGTAACGGTAGGCTAACGAAAATGCAGTTATTGAAGATGTTTTATAATAATGCGATTTCAGCTTATCAATGAAATCCTCAGACTCTCCTGCGCTAGCAATAGTTGTCGTAGCTGTAAATAGAACCATGTAAACACATACCGATGTTAAGGTACGCCGTACAAAATTATTCTTCAAAATTAACTCCCTTTAAATAATTGAAAATATACCAACTGAATGCTGAATTCAGAAATACCTAACGAGCCTGTAGATTAACTCGTTTTTTATTTCTTTTTATTGATAAATAAACCATAGCTGAGTTCCTATTTTGGTTCAATTGATTGCTGTATTTTTACGCAGAATATTGAAGTGTTTGATATTGTTTTAATTGGCGTTTTGGAAGGGATTACGGGTGTTTACATGGCTTTTATTTAGGTTAAAAGGGCTTACCCTTCTTAATGCATCGTGTTTTGCAGCTTTTCTATATTATGAACAAGGCAATACAGTTGCCACAGCGTGAAGTAAGGTATTCACTTTCATTTGACCCCGTAAGGTTAATTTATTCATACCTTTGTTCACTGTAATGTACCGCTTTTTATTTAAAGGAAAGTCGGTTCAAGGTAATTAGGATGGGTGTCATCCTAATTTTGCATGAAGCGGACCGAGCAGACTGTTTTAGTCCTGCTTGATTGGATTGTTAGCAATACATTGCACGCGCTTCATGAAACCACCTTTAGTTAAAACCTGTGAGCCTGATGGAAAACTATTAATGAGTAAATCACCATTTTCTAGTAACCAAGACGATTTAGGCTTACCAACCAAACTGTATAACTTTTGAATTTTGAAATCATTAGAGATTAAATGCAAATCTCCGTAGTTTGACATCATATGTGCTAAGCCTGACGTTACTACCAAACCAAACGGCATTTCGTAAATATCTTCAACATTCATTTCTTTGATTAGTGTAACTTTATCACTTTCATCAATTAACAGTAATTCACCGCCAAACTCACCACGATTACTACCAGTGATAATATTATTGCCTAAATTTATAATTATTTCTGGCTGTATGATTTGATTCTCAATTACTGCTTTATTTTCTGAATTATGTGATCTACTAGGAAAAGATTTTTTGTATTTACCCGTTGTTCTATCAATTAATTCAAATAACCATGGCTTTTGAGATAAGTCTGTTGTCCCTAGTTTATCAAAAAATTCTTTTACGCCAACTTCTGATACTTCTCTCTCTGCACTTCCTTTAAACTCTGTTTTATTTGGATACTTTGATGCGTCATAGCCGCATGTAATATCCTCAAAGATATTCGCAGAAATAGAAAATGAGCAAAAAAGTAAAATAAATATAAATATTTGCAACTGACTTTCCTTGTATTGCTAACGAGCCTGTAGATTAACTCGTTTTTAAATTTTTTATTGATAAATAAACCATAGCTGAGTTCCTATTTTGGTTCAATTGATTACTGTATTTTTACGTAGAATATTGAAGTGTTTGATATTGTTTTAATTGGCGTTTTGGAAGGGGGGACGGGTGTTTGAGTGGCTTTTATTTAGGGTAAAAGGGCCTCTCCTTCTTAATGCATCGTGTTTTACAGCTGTTCTATATTATGAACAAGGCAATACAGTCGCCGCAGCGTGAAGTAAGGCATTCACTTTCATTTGACCCCTTAAGGTCAATTTATTCATACCTTTGTTCACTGTAATGTTCCGCTTTTTATTTAAAGGAAAGTCGGTTCAAGGTAATTAGGATGGGTGTCACTATAATTTTTTGACCCGCATGATGGGTGGTGTGGGGCTGGAGGTTAGAGACCTCCGGCTACCCGATTAACTTTCATTACAGCCAAAATAAAAATTTTGTGCTATTTCAATTGAGCTTCGGTTAAGATCATTAACTTCGACATTATTAATTACTCGATGTTCTTCTTCACGCCCTTTAACCGCCATTAAATAATACTTGGGGGATATTGCCATCCCCATTGACTTTGCATAGCAATCAGCCGATATGAATTTTTTATCATTAGACTCTAATACTTGCCACTGATAACCCGAATAAACATCCTTATTATCGATGAGTAATTGTTTAATATCTAGAGTAGCAGTAAACCTTCCAGCAATTTTACCGCCAGTTCTAACAGGAACTTTACCTAATGACTCAATGAGTTCTTCAGTATTTTTATCTAGAGTTCCACAAGGAAAATTATTAAATAACTCTGAATCCTCTGCCTGATTTATGGAGTAGTGCCACCGTAAATACCACAACAAATGATAATCAGATATAGCCTTATGATCTGAAATACTTTCTCCACTTTCAATTCGTTCAACTTCCCTTAAAAATTTATTCTCTATTGGATGGCTCACTAATGTTTCACATTCTTGTGACCATGCTCTATTGCCAAGAAAACAAGAACCTTTAACTCCAATAGATTTAGTCTCAGCTCCTTTAAAGCTGACCTGCAACATATTATTTAGAGAAAACCTTTTTAAAATAGCTTTCATATGGAAATGCTGATTTTTAGTTAATCTGTAATCGTTATTATCAGATGTAGTTTCGAATGACACGACTCTCTCCATGAAAGTTAACGCCGCCAGCAGAGGCCGAAAGCCAGAGCGAAGCGGCGGTTTTTGGTCCCTCTGGCTGGCCCTGTTAGCGGTCTTTTCCTGCGTTGTAGATTGCTTTAGCCATCATTTCAGTGGTGGTTGTTTCATTATCTCTAGTTCTACTTGTATCAGGGTTATAATCACCATTTTTGTACATTTCCCATTCAGCATTAAGTAGCTTCTCTTCAAAATGATTTAAGTTGAGATTCAACCACATTGAAAGCTGCTGAAAGTTATGTGCAATTTTTTCGCCCTGTTGCTCCTTTAGAAAGGATTCCAAGTCGATTGGGTAATTTCGCTCCTCAGCAGCCATTATTGCTGTTCGCGCTGTTGTTAGTAATTGTTGCCCTGTAAATTGCATTGAATAGTCTATTACATCGTGACGAAGACCATATTCAATTCTCACCCTTTTAGAGTGAGACCAATACCTATCTTCCAAAAGTACAAGGCGTTTATAGTAGGTTTTTAAAATCTCAGCCTCAATGATGCCCTTAGTGTCAGACTTCAGTTCATCGAAGGTCTTAAGTTTTACATTGGTGCTTTCAGCCGCTTCAAATGCACCGCTTTGAAACCCTGCTATAGATATAATAAATCCGCGATCTGCACCTATGTCGTCTACAATCGACCTAAGTGCTAACACTTGAGCCTTGGTCACTTTACTCTTCCAATGTTTCGCCTCAACAATCCAAGTAATGTTTTCACCCAAAAATTTGGTTTTGACGAATACATCAACGTCATGGCAAGTTCGTACACCTTGAACTCGGACGTTAGTCTCTGCATCAGCTCCTAGCGAATCAAAGTGATCTTTTATGTCTTCCTGAAAGATATACCAATCTGAATCTTTACTCATAACTACGTTTGACCGCTAACAACTTTATTGAGGACACTTTCCTCTTTTTATGAGCAATGTATGTCCTCTTAATTATTTTTAATATTAATAACAAATCCTGTAACACATTGCGAGTATTAAACTTTAAGTCGGGCTGTTCTTTTAACAATATGCAGAAAAGAGGAAAACGTCCTCATTTTTTGACTTAGGAGGAAAAACGCCAGCGGGGTACATATATGCAGCAATTAAATATTTAAAATGAAAACCAAACCCGATTTTAAATCATTTAATATTCACTAAAAAAAGTCAGCGATAATGTAAGTAACCGCTTTAAGTACACTTGTTTGTGTAAGCATATTATAGAAGATGGTTTACGGGTGGTGAAAGCAGTAAAAAACGAGGTCATGAATTATCTACTAAACGCGTCTTCCTACTTTTAAATAGGGCAGACACGTTTAAGTATACTGATACCAGTCGACTTAAATATTTAGCCTTTCTAGCGTGCTAAATAAAGCGTTAACGGCGTTATAAACTTCTCATGTAGAACAACTACATATCGAAATTTATGCCTTGTTATCACTTTATTTATCCGTCGCTATAAATGTCCAATAACTTAACACGATTGGTATTATTTGGCTTTTTTAGCCTCTAGAATTTCTATTTCACTCCAAATTTTTTCTGCTTCTGCACTTAACATGGCAAAGCTTTTAATATCGCCTTTTCTTTGTGCCTGCATGCCTTGCTCTAGTTTTACGTCGTATTCTTTACGCAGTTTTTTTACGGGATCAGGCTTTAAAAATGAAAACATTAGTATTCTCTTAATTTATTAAATTATATTTAATTAGTGTACGCATTAATGGGCTTAATAGTTCTTTGTTTGGTGAAAATGTTTACTTTGCGCTTTAAAAGCGCAAAGTAAACAGGGTGTAATTATTAACGTACTGTGTGCTAGTTTTAGTGCTTACGTTTCTGGCTCCAGGCGTTTAATACCTTGGCCATCAATACCTAAATAAATAAAACCATCACTGCCTTGGGCTAAGCTGCGTACTCTGCCAATTCCATCGAGTATTTTATATTGCTTAACAACCTTACCTTTTGAGAGCTCCAGTGCGCTAATAAAAGCAAACTTCATGGAGGCTAGTAATAGTTTCCCTTTAAGCTTTGGGTATTTATCACTCGTTACATACAACATATCGGAAGGGGCAATTGAAGGGGTCCAATGTAATACGGGCGATTGCATGCCGTCTTTTTCTTTAAGGTCTGTAAACTTGGTACCGCTGTAGTTAACGCCATAGCTTACTAAAGGCCATCCGTAGTTAGCGCCTTTTTTTATTATATTAAGTTCATCGCCGCCGCGTGGCCCGTGTTCGTGAGACCATAAAATATTATTTTGATTATCAAACCACATGCCTTGTGGATTACGGTGCCCATAAGACCATGCCGCATGTTTTGTATCTTTTTGTTTAACAAACGGATTGTCGCTTGGGATACGGCCATCATCGTTTAAGCGATAAATTTTACCGCCATCGCGAGTGAGATCTTGCGGGTTTATGTCGCGCGAGCCGCGATCGCCAATTGAAAAATAAACATAACCTTCATCATCAAACACAATACGGCTGCCGTAGTGCTGGCCTTTGGTACTATTATGCTCGCCTTTGTATAGCAATTGCTGATCAGACAGCAGCGTATGATCGCTATTTAGCTTGGCGCGCATTAAGGCGGTGTTACTTCCGCTTCCTTTGCCCTCACTATTTGAGTAACTAAAGTATAGCCATTGGTTTTGCTTACTATCGGTGTGTAGTGATAAATCAAGTAATCCACCTTGGCCATTAGCGTCAATGTTGGGCAGCCCTGAAACCTTAGTTAATTTAGTGGTATTTTTAGGTAATAAAAATAACGTTCCACTGCGCTCAGATATTAGCAAGTCACCATTAGCTAGAGGCTCAATAGCCCAAGGTATAACCACACCTTCTGCCGCTGTTACTGCGTTAACGCTAAGCGATAAAGTATCGAGCTGCTTATAGTTTTTTACGTAATCGCTTTTTGCATTTGCGGGTGCGTTAGTAGCAAATATAGCAACGGCTAAGCCTGCACTTATTAGTTTAGGGAGTGTGTTATGTGACATTAAATTTATCATTATGGCTTCCAAAATTAATCCAATCTTACATAACCTTATCATGGCATAAATAAATTTGTTAAGTGTTGAGTTGAATGAAAAACACACACTTATATATTTTAAAATTACCTCTTCACAGGAAATTGTTTTAGCAAATTGCGCTAATAAAAATTGAATAATTACTCTATTGGGGTTGAAAACTTAAAATTTGAGCGTACACTTGTGCGCTGAAGTTTGGGCGTACACGTGTAAGTTCAAAGTAATTAAGATTTGATAGAGATTTAACCATGATGACTCAAGTATTAAACCAATTTTCAAAATGGTTTTTACACCATCAAAGTTTTGCAGGCTACATAGAGCCAATAATGCAGGTGTTTAAACCTGCGTGGCGTGCTGGGCAGTTTAGAGCGCAAGTAGTTAGTACAGTTGTACTTGATGGCGGTTTTTTAAGTGTGCAACTTAAGCCAAGTAAACAATGGCAGGCACATACGTCAGGGCAGCATATAAGTTTAACGGTTGAAATTAATGGGCGATTATTAACACGCGTTTTTACCGTGGCCTCAAGCGCTCAGCAATTTAAAAATACAGGTTTGGTGCGCTTACTAATCAAAACAAATGCGCAAGGGCGCTTTACAAGCTTACTCAGCAGTGCATTAAAAGCGGGGTTGTGGTGCAATATTTCTGCGCCAAGTGGCGACTTTGTATTTAAAAATACACACACGCCAGCCACTTTTATTGCAGGTGGCTCGGGTATAACACCTATGCTGGCTATGCTTGATGATTACTTAAGCCAAACTACGCAAAAAGTGTCGTTGGTGTATTACGCAAAAGCCACTGAGCATCAATGTGTTGATGAGCTAAGTGAGTTGGCAGCGCAATTTGAGCATTTTTCGTTTTTATTATTAACGCGTGAGCAATCAAGCGATATAACCAGCAATATTAAGCCGTGGGAAAATCCAGACATTTACTGCTGTGGCCCTGCAGCATTTATGCAGACGGTGAGCGATTTTGCTAAAACGCATAAGCTAAATTACTACCAAGAAGCCTTTGGTTTAGCGTTGCCTAGCTTAAACGACGACAGCCAATTTAATGTAAAAATTAACGCCAGTGCCCATGTTATATCGGGCAACGATGTTTTACTGACTCAGTTTGAAGAAAAAAAGCTACCCGTTAAACGCGGTTGCGGTATTGGTATTTGCCATCAATGCCAATGTATTAAAAAGTCAGGGGTGGTACGTAATTTAAAAACAGGTGAATTGAGTGATAACGGCGAGCAATTAATCCAACTTTGCGTAAGCCAACCTGTTAGTGATTTGGAGTTACAATTATGAAAAACATTAACTATGACATGCTCGCAAGCGAGCTAGATGCCATAAAAATGGACACCCTTGGCAAAGTAGGCCAACAAGATGCCGACTACATTCGCTCTGTTGTGCGCAAACAGCGAGTGTGTGAATGGAGCGGGCGAATTTTGCTAATGCTTGGTTTTATTCAGCCATTATTGTGGGTTGCAGGCGTGCTGCTATTAGCGCTTGCTAAAATTTTAGACAATATGGAAATTGGCCACAATGTAATGCATGGTCAATACGATTGGATGAACGACAAGCAACTTAACTCACAGCATTACGAGTGGGACATAGCGTGCGATGGGCAAAGTTGGCACCGCGTTCATAACTTTGAACACCATACGTATACTAACATTATTGGTAAAGACAGAGACTTTGGTTATGGCTTGTTACGTTTAAGCGATGATTTTAAATGGCGCTTTAAAAATGTATGGCAGTTTTTTACGTATATTAATTTAAGTGTGTTATTTCAGTGGGGCGTGTCGTATCACGAGTTAGCTGCAGAGCGTGTTTTTATTGGTAAAAAGAAAGAAAACCGCGAAGGGCTCGTATCGCATTCAACACTAAAACATCGCTTTTTTAGTAAAGGTGCTCGCCAGTTAATTAAAGATTATGCGATATTCCCGTTACTTGCAGGGCCTTTATTTTTATGGGTATTGGCGGGTAATTTAGTAGCAAACTTAATTCGTAATTTATGGACATCAACCATAATATTTTGTGGCCACTTTACCGAAGAGACCGAAACCTTTAAAGAAGAAGACTGTATAAACGAAACCCAAGGGCAGTGGTATTATCGCCAAGTACTGGGCTCGTCTAATATTAAAGGGTCGCATTGGTTTCATGTTTTAACGGGGCATTTGAGCTGCCAAATAGAGCATCACTTATTTCCAGATATGCCGTCTTCGCGCTATCAAGAAGTTGCACCTCAAGTACAAGCCGTTTTGAAAAAACACGATATTGATTACCATACAGGTAGCTTTTTTAAACAGTATACCTCGGTGTTAAAACGTATTATTAGATATTCGTTCAAGTAAATTATTTACCTTTAAGAATCGGCTAGTGCAACTGCATTAGCCGATTTTTTTGTTTATAGCACCCAATGCGGTTGATTAGTAAACAGCACTTGCAAAAATTTCTCATAGTTAATTAAAAAAGCCTTACTTTAGCTATGGTTAAATAGCGTGTGATTGTCATACAATGGTGGAAAATAGACCACACAAGAGAGATTAAAATGGCCGCATTTGGTACCGTGTTTATGCCGCAGATGATTCAAGCTCGTTTTTCTGATAATAAATGGAGCGAAAGCTCAATTGTCCCTTCCGATAAACTTGAACTTCATGCTGGTGCGCACGTTCTTCATTATTCAAGTACATGTTTTGAAGGCTTAAAAGCCTTTCGCCATGAAGATGGTTCTGTTTATCTTTTTAGAATGGATGCAAATATTGCACGCATGCAACAAAGCTCAGCGCTATTAAGCTTACCGAGTTTTGATGGCGATATGCTAAAAACGATGATTATCGATATTATGCGTGAATACGCAGATGAAACGCCATTACCACCGGGCTCTATGTATATTCGCCCAACTCATATTGGTACTGAGGCGGCAATTGGTAAAGCAGCTGCGCCATCAATGAGCTCGCTTTTATATACGTTACTATCGCCAGTAGGTGATTACTTTGCCGGTGGTGCAACTGCACTGCGTGTACTGCTTGAAGAAGATGGCATGCGCTGCGCCCCGCACATGGGAATGGTAAAAAGTGGTGGTAACTACGCCAGTGCTCTAGCACCTATTAGTGCTGCACGAACTAAGTATCAAGCAGATCAAATTTTATTTTGCCCAGGTGGCGACGTACAAGAAACCGGTGCTGCTAACTTTATACTTATTGATGGCAACGAAATTATTACTAAAGCGCTTGATAGCACGTTTTTACATGGTGTAACGCGTAATAGTATTTTAACCATTGCCAAAGATTTAGGTATGACGGTAAGCGAGCGTAACTTTAGCGTTACTGAGCTATTAGAGCGTGCTGCTAAACCAGGTACTGAAGCGGCGCTTTCGGGCACTGCAGCTGTACTAACTGCTGTGGGTACGTTTATTCATAACGACAAAGAATACAAAGTAGGTACTGGCGAGCCAGGCCCAACTACTGCGCGCCTTCGCCAAGCATTGAACGATATTCAATGGGGTAAAAGTGAAGACAAACACGGTTGGTTAACTAAAATCTAATTATAGATTTAATAGCAACTCGCATTAAAAAGCCACCTAATCGGTGGCTTTTGTGTGTTTGGTTACTTTAAGCTGTGCTTATTAGAACTTCATTTCTATTTTGCCGTACACGTAGCGTCCGTTAAATCCATAAGCTGAGAAGCTAGAGTAAGCAAATAAACGCGAGAAGGTTGTTACATCGTCAACATTTTCACGGGTTGCGTCTGGGTAAACATCAAAAATGTTATTAGCCCCTAAGCTCAGCGATACGTTTTCACTAAGCGAGTAGGCGACATCTAAGTCAGTGATCCATTTAGGCTTAAGCACTTCGTTACGTTCTGGGATATCTGAAGGGTCTTGAGTTTCACCGTAACGTGTTGTTCTAAGCGTGGTACGAATATCATCGTTAGTCCATGTTGCGCTTAAGTTGTACTTATTACGCGGTGTACTTACTTCAAAACGACGTAGTTCGTTACCAGAGAATAAGTTGTCTTGATCAAACCCTGCACCTTGTAGCTCTGCTGGAGGGTCAATTATATCGGTAACTTCATTTTTACCGTAGTTATAACCTAAGTTAAAAGTAACATCGCCGTAACCATCGGTTGCTACATTATAAGAAGCTACAACATCAACACCGCGCGTTTTACTGTCAATTGCGTTTAAGAAGAAACGACCTTGGTTAGCGCCTGTGCCTTCAAGAAGTTGCTCAATAGCAGCGCCCGATAAGTTGTTTGATAGCACAATGCGGTCATCAATTAATATTTGGTAGTAATCAACCGATAAGCTGAAATTAAAGTCGGTAGACCATGTAAAACCAACACCGTAGTTAGTAGCTTCTTCAGCATCAAGACCCGGTGAGCCCAGTGCTTTTGCTACATCGCTGCTTGGTGCAAAGGTACCGGTTTCGGTTGGTTCGCCATCAACAAATACAGTGGCCACTGAGGTAAAGTATTGTTGCTGCAAAGAAGGTGCTCTAAAACCAGTAGATACTGAGGCGCGCAGCGCTAAGTCTTCAGTTAATGAATAACGAGTCGCAACTTTACCGTTAAGTGTATCGCCAAAGTCTGAGTAATCTTCATAACGGGCGGCAACCGCTAAATTCCAATCGTCGGTTAGGTAGGTTTCAAGGTCTATATACAAGCTCACGTTATGGCGGCTGTTATCGCCCTCTGATTCGGGTGTAAACCCTGGGAATACTTGTGCGCCCGCTGCGCCAAATGGGCCATCAACAGGGTCGGTTACTGCGCCGCCTGGGCCAAATGTTCCTTGTGCATATGAGGCTTCTTCCCCTGCATCTATTTGGTATCCTTCGCGGCGATACTCAGCACCTACAGCTACACTTACCGAGCTTTCTAAAAAGCTGACGTCTACTTCGCGGCTAAAATCAACGTTTAAAGTAAGTTGATCGTAGGTAAGTGTTCCTGCATCAAAGCTTGTTTGGCTAGTAGGGCCGTATGAGGTATTTAAGCTATTTATAACACCAAACTCAAATGCATCTTGACCATATACGGCCGATACATCGTAATTCCATTCACTTACAAAACCTTTAGCGCCAAGTGCCAGTGAAAAGTCATCTATGTCTGAGGTGATAACAGGTAAAAAGCCATCAGGATAAACTTCTTCTATATTACGGCTATCGCTTGCACGGCGATAAAAACCGCCGCCTTCGCCTTCGCGTTTGCTGTAAGAGCCAAACGAATATAAATCTACTTCGTTTGTTAATTGATACCCCGCGTTATAAAACACTGAAAAGTCTTCTACATCGCCATTACCAAAGTTATGGTTATATCGATTTACGGTAAGTTCACGTGGGTCGAGGGAGCCATCATCTAATCGTGCGTAGTTTTCGCGTTGGTCGTAGTCAGATCGGTTTGTTGAATGGCGGTCGCGGTATTCTGTTGAGATGTTTAAAAAGCCATTATCGCCAAGTTCAAAACCCATATTACCTTGCAGCGTTAATGTTTGACCATCGGTTAAAGAGCGATCGCCCCCTTCGGTAAAGGCTAAATTACCATCACTGCCTTCAGAAACTGATTCAAGCTGTGGTACACCGTCCATTTCGGTTACGTTAGCGCCATATATAGCTGCCACTGAGCCACCGCTGCTAGCACTTTTAAGCACAATATTAATAACACCGGCTATAGCATCAGAGCCATATTGTGCTGCTGCACCATCACGTAATACTTCAATGCGGTCGATAGCATTTGCTGGAATTGCATTTAAATCAACCGATGATGAACCACGACCCGTTGAGCCATTTAAGTTAAGTAATGCGTTGCTATGGCGACGTTTACCATTAACAAGCACTAAAGTGTGATCAGGTGCTAAACCACGAAGTTGAGCAGGGCGAACATGGTCACTACCATCAGTAAGTGATGCTTGCGGAAAGTTAAAGCTAGGTAATAAACTGCTAAGCAGGGCATTCGTTTCAGTAAAGCCTGAATTCTTAAGTGCATCTGCACCAATTATATCGATGGGTACTGCGCTGTCTTCTACTGTACGGCCTAATCGGCGAGAGCCAATTACGCTTATTTGTTCGATGTTTTCTTCTGCTTTGGTTTCTTGCTCTGCAGCATTTACTGAGAGCGAACCAAGTAGTGCAGCTGATGCGCTCATTGCGAGTAATATTTGTGGTACTGATTGCTGTAATTTAAATAACGGTTTTCTATTCATGCTGTATTTCCCCATACCCATTGAATTATTTTAGTTTTGTACAAAAAGATAAAGATTAAACCTCTTTGTTACCTTGAACATATACTTAATTAACAAAGTCAGTCAATTGAATAACATTCAATTAATTTAAGATTTTTTATAATTACATTTGGTTGTTTTTTATAATGACCATTGTTTTAGTTATATAGCGAAGGTGATTGCTAAGTAATTGATGGATAATGAATTATATTAAAAAATTAAATTTAACGTTTAATTAACTGGTAAGATGAGGTTGGTAGATTTAACTAATTATTTGTAGGAAGCCATTTTTATTGGGCTGGCAATAAACAACTGTTGAGCTATAAATATTTTTAAAAATATAAAATAAAAATACACCCATTAAATGTTAACTAAATTAACATTTAATGGGTGTATTATAAATTATGTACTACTTATTCGAACCTATACTTTAAAGCATGAAGCAATTTTGTTTTTATAAGTAATTGGTATAAAAAAGAGTGCTAAAAATAGTGTTAAAATTTAATTTTTCCAACAAGCATATCTTTAAACATTACCCAATCTCCCCACAAACTGTAAAAAGGGTGTTTAAAAGTAGCTGGGCGGTTTTTTTCAAAAAAGAAATGCCCGACCCACGCAAACCCATATCCAATAACAGGTAATAACCACAATAAACTGTAGTGTTGTTTTAATAATGCTATTGCGATTACAGCAAGAACAAGTGCACTTCCTATAAAATGTAAGCGGCGGCAAATCACGTTGCGGTGCTCTTTTAAATAATAAGGATAGAAGGCTTTAAAGCTTTTAAATGTGGGGTTTGTACTTTGCATTGTGTGCTCTTTTATTGTTTTTTATTTTATGAGGGTCGTGCTATTAAAGCGTAAGTTTACATTTGTTTACAGCGATAAATGACGCTTAACGCATCTAAATAGACAAAAGGGCTAAAAGTTAATAACTTAGTCGCACTATTAATAAATAAGAATGGAACTCAGGATGTTTAAACACACTCTAGCGTGTGCTGTAATTGTAGCGCTTAGCGGCTGTTCAGAGCCAACTAATACGGTAACTCAAGAAGAAGTAAAAGCACCTATGAAGCAAGTTAACGCAGTTATATACCCAGAAACAAAAAAAGGCGATGTCGTAGATACCTACTTTGAAGAAGCGGTTAGCGACCCATATCGTTGGCTTGAAGATGATATGAGCAGAGAAACTGCCGATTGGGTTAAAACGCAAAACAATTTAACGTTTTCTTATTTAGAACAAATCCCTTATCGCGATAAGTTAAAGCAGCGCCTTGAAAAACTAATGAATTACGAAAAAATAGGCCCTCCTTTTACTGAAGGCGATTACACCTATTTTTATAAAAACGATGGTCTGCAAAATCAATATGTTTTGTACCGCAGTAAAGATGGCGGCGACGTTGAAGTATTTTTAGATCCAAACAAGTTTAGTGAAGATGGTACGACGTCTATGTCAGGTTTATCGTTTTCAAAAGATGGCTCATTACTCGCATATCAAATATCTGAAGGTGGCAGCGATTGGCGTAAAATTATAGTTATTGATGCACATACTAAAGAGCAAGTTGAAGAAGCGCTTGTTGACGTTAAATTTAGTGGCATTGATTGGTTAGGCAACGAAGGTTTTTATTATTCAAGTTACGAAAAACCTAAAGGCAGTGAACTTTCGGCTAAAACAGATCAGCATAAAGCGTATTACCATAAGTTAGGTACTGCACAATCTGAAGATAGTGTTGTATTTGGTGAAACTGATGAGCAAAAACATCGCTATGTAGGCGCGGATGTAACTCATGACGGCCGCTACTTACTTATTTCAGCTAGTACGTCTACTTCAGGCAATAAGCTGTTTATAAAGGACTTAACAAAGAAAAACAGTGAGTTTGTAACGGTTGTTGGAAATACTGATTCAGATACATCAGTGATTGATAACGAAGGCAGCAAGCTGTTTTTAGTTACTAATCTTAATGCACCGAACAAAAAAGTAGTGACGGTTGATGCAAGCAACCCGAGCCCAGAAAATTGGGTTGATTTAATTCCTGAAACCAAAAACGTACTAAACCTTACAAAAGGCGGCGATACCTTTTTTGCAAACTACATGGTTGACGCGATTTCGCAGGTAAAACAGTACAACAAAAAAGGCGAGCTAATTCGCGAAATTACATTGCCAGGCGTGGGTACAGCACGTGGTTTTGGCGGTAAAAAAGATCAAACAACGCTTTATTATTCATTCACTAACTACAAAACACCAGGTACTACTTATACGTTTGATGTAGCTACGGGTGAATCGGGTGTTTATCGCAAGTCAGCTATTGATTTTAATAGTGATGATTACACGTCTGAGCAGGTGTTTTACACATCTAAAGACGGTACTAAAATACCGATGGTAATTACCTATAAAACAGGCATTAAGCTTGATGGTTCAAACCCTACAATTTTATACGGTTACGGTGGTTTTAATATTAGTTTAACGCCAAGCTTTAGCCCCGTTAATGCAGTATGGCTTGAGCAAGGTGGTGTATACGCCGTTGCTAATATTCGCGGTGGTGGTGAGTACGGTAAAGACTGGCATAATGCAGGCACTAAATTGCAAAAGCAAAATGTGTTTGACGACTTTATTGCCGCAGCTGAGTACTTAAAAGACAAAAAGTACACGTCTAAAAAGCGCTTAGCACTTCGCGGTGGATCTAATGGTGGTTTGTTAGTTGGCGCAGTGATGACGCAGCGCCCAGACTTATTTCAAGTGGCTCTACCTGCTGTAGGCGTACTTGATATGCTGCGCTACCATACATTTACTGCGGGCGCTGGTTGGGCATACGACTACGGTACGAGCGAGCAAAGCAAAGAAATGTTTGAATACATTAAAGGTTATTCACCACTTCATAATGTAAAAGCAGGTGTTGAGTATCCAGCGACTATGATCACAACTGGCGATCATGATGACCGCGTTGTTCCTTCGCATTCGTTTAAGTTTGCCGCTGAGCTTCAAGCAAAGCAAACGGGTAATAATCCAACGCTTATTCGCATAGAAACCAATGCTGGGCATGGTGCAGGTACACCAACGAGTAAAACAATTGAGCAGTACGCTGATATATTTGGTTTTACGTTATACAACATGGGCGTAGAGTCGTTATAAAAGCGCTTTAACAAAATAGCTAACTTTAATAGCTGTCCCGTCCTAAAATACGTTGACGGTTTTAAATGAAGGCCAGTAGCTTTTGCTCCTGGTCTTTTTTATGCACTTGGTTTGGTGTTTTCATTCCTAAACTTAAATGCGGCCTCAATTCATTGTAT
>NZ_JACJDY010000009.1:0-73082 GCF_014163785.1 Pseudoalteromonas sp. SR43-7
CGTTCAAGTACTTTAAAACGCGTATGCGAAGGCTTGCCCTCAGTGTTATCTACACGTACTACGCGTTCACCCGATTTAAGTGTATTTTTACGCAGCCCTTCGGTAACGTTTTTAGTTTTAGAGTCCCACTGTCCTTCTACAAGTGCCCAGTAATTTTTTTCCATGGTTTTTTCACGAAGCTGTTCATGCAATGCTGTTAACACCGAGCGGCGCTTTGCAATAAGTAAACAGCCCGATGTATCACGGTCAAGCCTATGTACTAGCTCAAGATTGCGCTCTTCTGGGCGAAGCGCGCGCAGCGCTTCAATTAAACCATAACTTAAACCACTGCCACCATGAACAGCCATACCTGAAGGTTTATTTATGACGATAAGGTATTTATCTTCAAATAAAATATCGTTTTCTAGGCGAGTTACTTTGTCTAACTTTGATGGTACAAACTCTTCACGCTCAGCAATTCTGATAGGTGCAATACGCAGTACATCGTCAAGCTGTAGTTTATATACAGGCTTAATACGCTTTTTATTAACGCGTACCTCACCTTTGCGCAAAAGTTTATAAATAGCGCTTTTAGGCACCCCTTTTAAATGGGTAATAAGAAAGTTATCAATACGCTGACCTAAATGGTCTTCATTGATCGTGACATAAGTTACTTGTAAGTCGTTTTTTTCTGACATTGCCTAATCACTAATTTAAGTAAAATAATTTAGTTGCTAACACTGTAATAATAGTGGGATAATCAGCAGCGCAAATATTTAGTATTTGCAAATAACAACGGTGCTTTTTAACACATTAAAACATTCGTGATGCACATTCTGGGTAGCCGATCATACAGATCCGAGTTAAGTTTTCCAAAGCTTTTATGCCTCCTCAGTTAACACGTGCGATCAATTAACGGCAATGCGCGTAATATATTGCTGGTTAAGTTTGAACATGAAGCGATTTTTAATGTGCTAGAGAAAGCAATGAACAGATAATTTGTCTGATAGTGACGACGTAAAAAACGTCGTTCAGCACTAGCTCAATTATTGTAGTACCGTACAGCAGCTTATTTAGAATTAAAAAAATCTAATAAATAAGCGTTCATTAACATCGGCAGCGATTTTTGCTCTTAAAACGGATATTAGCGATACATCAGTCTGTATTGCTCACCAACTTAATGAGCCCTACGCGCCTAATATGAATGATATTTAGTAAGATTAATATGACAGGCCGACTTCTGGGTAAAACTTGTAAACGTAGCTGAAAAGCCGACAGTTTTAGCACCATTAAGAATTTAATAGCGGTAATAATCGCTATTGTTTGCCAGCATTTAAAATACTGCATACGAGATACAGAGCCGTTCCGTTAAAGACCCAGTCGTGAGGCTGCACATTCTAAAAATAGGGACAACTGAACAGGCGAGAAAAACATCGTCATGTCAGCGACATAAATAAGTAGAGTAACAATATGAAACGTATGCTAATCAATGCAACGCAGCAAGAAGAAATGCGCGTAGCACTGGTTGATGGCCAGCGCCTTTATGATTTAGATATCGAAAGCCCAGGTCACGAACAGAAAAAAGCCAATATTTATAAAGGCAAAATCACTCGCATTGAACCATCTCTTGAAGCAGCATTTGTTGATTACGGTGCTGACCGCCATGGTTTCCTTCCTTTAAAAGAAATTGCACGTACTTACTTCCCTGCAGGTTACACTTTTCATGGTCGCCCTAACATTCGCGACGTAATAAAAGAAGGTCAAGAAGTAATAGTACAAGTTGATAAAGAAGAACGCGGCCAAAAAGGCGCAGCGTTAACTACTTTTATCAGTGTTGCTGGTAGCTATTTAGTTCTTATGCCTAATAACCCTCGTGCTGGCGGTATTTCTCGTCGTATTGAAGGTGATGAGCGTACTGAACTTAAAGAAGCTTTAGGCCGTTTAGAACTACCTAAAGGCATGGGCTTAATTGTTCGTACAGCCGGTGTTGGTAAGTCATTTGAAGAACTTAACTACGATTTAAAAGCACTATTAGTACATTGGGATGCAATTAAACAAGCAGCCGATAGTGCTAAAGCACCGTTTTTGATTCACCAAGAAAGCAACGTGATTTTCCGCGCAATACGCGACTATTTACGTCGTGACATTGGCGAAATTTTAATTGATAAACCACGTGTTTTTGAAGAAGCTAAAGCGCACATTGAGCGTTTTCGTCCTGACTTTATGAGCCGTGTTAAGCTTTATCAAGGTGACACGCCTTTATTTACACATTATCAAATTGAAAGCCAAATTGAGTCTGCATTCCAGCGTGAAGTACGTCTTCCTTCTGGTGGTTCAATCGTAATTGACCCTACTGAAGCACTGACATCTATAGATATCAACTCGTCTAAGGCAACTAAAGGCGGCGATATTGAAGAGACAGCACTTAATACAAACTTAGAAGCGGCCGATGAAATTGCACGTCAATTACGTCTTCGTGACCTAGGTGGTTTAATTGTAATCGACTTTATTGATATGACTCCTCCACGCCATCAACGTGAAGTAGAGAATCGTTTAAAAGATGCAGCGCGCCCAGACCGTGCTCGCGTTCAAATTGGTAAAATCTCACGCTTTGGTTTACTTGAAATGTCGCGCCAGCGTTTGCGTCCTTCATTAGGTGAAGCAAGCCAAGGCCCATGTCCACGTTGTAGTGGCCAAGGTACTATTCGTTCAAACGAATCAATAGCACTTTCAATTCTTCGCTTAATTGAAGAAGAAGCAATTAAAGACAATACAGCACAAGTAAATGCACAAGTGCCTGTTGCTGTTGCCGCTTATTTATTAAATGAGCAACGTCGTAGTGTTCATCGCATTGAAAAACATCATAAATGTGACGTAGTGATCATTCCAAATCAACATATGGAAACACCACATTATGAAGTTATGCGCTTACGTAAAGACGAAACACTTGAAACTGTAAGTTACGGACAAGTTGTTGCACCGGAGCCTGAAGTATTCGAGATGTCAAAATCTCCAAGTACGCCAGTCCGTGAAGAGCCGATGCTAAAAGGCGTGGTAATGCCTTCTACTCCTGCTCCACAAGCAGCGCCAGCTAAAGCCGTAGAGCCTGCTGCGGTAGCACAAACTAAAACTGAAGGTGGCTTACTAGCTGCTATTGGTAATTGGTTTAAGTCGTTATTTGCAAGTGAATCTGAAGAAGAGAAAAAAGAAGCTGTAGAAAAAGAGCAGCAAGAAACGCGCAATAATGCGCGTCGTGGTAACGATAATCGTCGTCGTAATAACAATCAACGTCGTCGCAATAATAACCCACGCACTAACAAGCCGCGCAATGAGCGTCCAGCCGCTGAAGAGGAAGCTAAAACTGACTCAGCAGCAAGCACCGAGACTCAAGAGAGAAGCGAGAACCGCAACAAGCGCCGTCGTAATCCTAACTCTCGTAAGCGCCCAGAGCATAAAAACCAAGAAAAAGATCAAGTTAAAACTGAAGCCCCTGCAAAGGCGGAAGTAGAAACTGATTCTAAGCCAGCACAAGCTGCAGAGCCTAAAGAGCAGAAGCCTAAAGTTCGCCGTCAACGTCGTAACATACGTAAAAAAGTACGTCTGCAAGATGAAAAAGCTGAGCAAGCTAACTCAACAGAGCAAGCACCTGAGCAAACGGCTGTAACTGAAACTCCACAAGTTCAAGAGCAAGCTCCTGCTGTAGAAAAGCAAAAGCAAACTCCGGCAGAAAAAACAGCTCACATTAAAGAAGAGAAAGTTGATGTTGTTGATTCTAACGATGAAACAGCAACTACTGAAGACGAACAAGAGCAAACACGTACACGTTCACGTCGTTCTCCTCGTCATCTTCGTGCATCTGGTCAACGTCGTCGTCGCCCTGAAGGTGAAGCAGAAGTTAAATCTGATGAAGCCCCTGCATTTATTCCAGTTGCTGATCAAGCTGCTGCAGAATACGAAGCAGAACTTAAAGCGAAATCAGAAGAAACACCGGTAGATGCGTCGCAACAAGTTGAACAAGCCGTTGCTGTTGAAGACTTAGCAAAAGTTGAAGCTGTAGAAGAGCCAGTAAAAGCTAAAGAACCGGCTAAAGCTGAAACGCCAGTAGCCACTGAAGAGCCAGTTAAAGTTGAAACACCAGTAGCAACTGAAGAGCCTGCTAAAGTTGAAGCAAAAGTGAAAACTGAAAAATCAGCACCGCATGTTAAAACAGCGGTTACTCAAGGGTCAGCAAGTGCGCCAATGGCACAACCTACTCCTGTAGCTGATAGCGAAGTGAAACATACGTCTTTAGCAATGGCTCACGATAAACGTGAACTAGTTCCAGACAGTGGTTTACGTGCAGGTTCAATCAAACCTGCTGGTCGTGCAAGCTCTGCAATGACTAAAACAATGAGTGTTGATTAATAACTAACATTCATTTAAAAGCCCCGCTATTTAATAAATAGCGGGGCTTTTTTGTTTATATGATTTGAATAATCAGAAAAATGACTTCACGCCCGTAAAAAGTAATTTTTTCACAAAGAGGTTAAGAGACGCTGCGCTTTTAGAGGTAGTAATAAGGCTAAGCCTAGCTAACTTAAATAAGCCCCGCTAGCAAACCATCGCTTGTGTTTCTCATTTACTCCTCTTTCACTTCTCTATGTGAAATAGATCTTTTAGTGGTTTTGTTAGCAAAGAAATTAAATAAACAGAAGCGTTGCTTCTCGCGTAAGCAAGCTTCACGACTACAGCCGAAATTTAACACCGTGAATAAAATTAACCTGTAGACGCACAACTTGTTGGCGTGACGGGCTCAAAGCCCACAATAAGCGATTTATTCACAAAGAGGTTAAGAGACGCTGCTCTTTTAGAGGTAGTAATAAGGCTAAGCCTGTCAATAAAGCATGACTTGTGTTTTCTCATTTACTTCTCTTTGTGAAATAAACCTTTAAGGTTTTTTTTCCGATGCAACGAATTTATATACCGATACAAAAAAGCGCGATATAAATACCGCGCTCTTAAATCAGCTTTTTACTTGTGAAATTTACTCGCTTTCACTTTCCATAAAACGTTGTAACTGATCTTTTAAGTTTGGCGGAATACCTTTAATTACAAGCGTGTCAGTTGCCTCGTTGTAAGTTACGCGCTCACCTAAGTGTTTACGTTCAAAGCTTACACTCACACCACCACCAAGACCTGAGAACTTAACCATGCTGGTTACGGTTTTCTTATCAACAGGGAAAGTTTCTTCTAAGTCATAGCTTTGTTCTTTACAAAAACTATCAAACGGGCTGTCATCGCCTTTTGTAAGCGTTGCAGATAGCTCGCTTACGCTGGCATCTTCACCAGTTGTCACACAGTCATTACAGTAGTCAAAAACTTGTTTACGTAAATCGTCTTTTTCTGATTTATCAAATTGTTGCTCAGATAAATAATCCTCTACTGCGCTAAGCATTACTTGGCTTTGCTGTTTTGAATCAATACCCTCTTCACAACCTAAAAAGTCTAAGAAAAAGTCAGCAACTTTACGTCCAGCTCGCCCTTTGATAAATGAAATATAACGGTTGTCGTCAGCTTGTGTATCCCACGCTGTTAAATCGATACGAGCAGCAAGTTGCATGCGTGATATGTCTAAATGACGAGAAGCGGCTAAATCAAGCTCTGAGGTCATAGAATAATGCTCTTTGATGTTAATCATCGCAATTAGCATGTAATCAGTTGCAACGTACTGGTAATGACAAAATACTAAATAGCCTGTTTCACTAAATGCATATTTATCAAGTTCTTCTTTTAAAACCGTTGAGGCTTGCTCGGTCATATGCCAAAAGCCTAACTCATCGTTACGGTAACTTTGCATTGCAGATGCTACAACACTGTTTTTGTCACCACTGAAAGCACAATAACCTTTACCAGGTTTACCATTGTATGCATGATGTAATTGTTCGATAAAAACGGCTACTTTATCGTTAATTACCATCTCATCATTTCGAAGGTGAATTTGCGTATCGTCGTCTTTTTTGTCTACATAGTGAACGACTAATTTTTTAACGTCTGTTGTCATCTTTGTTTTTCACGCCTCTAGTGTTAAAATACGAGAATATAACTATTTTATTGAACCAACTAATGCCAATCTTATCAAAATACTCTAATGAAGAAGTAGAACAAATCGTCGATCAGCTTATTGATGTGCTAACTAAACACAATGCGCCGGTTGATTTAAGTCTTATGTGTTTAGGAAATTCTATCACGCATATCTTAAAAGAGCATGTACCAACAGGGAAAAGACAAGCTGTAACCGAGAACTTTGCAAAAGCGCTTGCGCAGTCGGTTAAATAAAATTTATGAATTTATCGCAGCACAATCAATTTTCATCAAAAGCGAGTCAGCTGCTAAGTTGGGGGCATTGGTTTACCTTTGCCAATATCGGCTTAGCCCTACTTATTAGCTTAAGCTATTTATTTGCAGACTCGCCACCTACAAGCTTTTTAGGCATTACCTATATGCTAGTTACTTGGCTAAGCCACACTAGTTTTATAGCCTTTTTAGCGTTTGTGCTGACGGTATTTCCGCTTAGTTTAATATTCCCCTACCCACGACACATTCGTGGCATGGCCGCTGTTATAGCCACTGTAGGCGCATCATTGCTTACTCTTGATGCTTATGTGTATGTTAATTTAGGTTATCACCTAAGTATATCTGCCTTACCTGAGATCATTTCATTGTTGTGGCATCGTTTAACAAGCTCTCCTGCTTTAACAACCATTTTAGCCAGTGGTATTGTTGTTGTTATTTTAGGCTTTCAGCTACTTGTTAGTAATTACACATGGCACCACCTTGAGCGTTTAAAGCAATATAAATTTGCACGTTACGCAATTTCTTTTTTAATCGTGTGTTTTTCGCTTAGCCACAGTATTCATATTTGGGCTGACGCCAATTTAAACTTTGATGTAACAAAACAAGATAATGTTTTGCCACTTTCATACCCTACTACCGCTAAAAGCTTGTTAGCTAAAAATGATCTGCTAGATATAGAAAGCTACGAGCAAGCACACAACGTAAAAATTAATAACCAAAATATTAGTTATCAAATGCCAAGCCCGCTTGAAAAATGCGAGGACTACACACAAGCCAATGTAGATATATTTGTATTTGAAACTCAACAACAACTCGAAAAGTTTGTTGCCGAGAATAAAAACATGCACAAAACAGAGCAGTTTTTACAGCCAACAAATCATGACGATACGTTATTTAGCTTAGTGTATGGTTTACCCGCTTTTTATAAAGCAGCAATTTTAACCGAGCAGACACTCCCAGTTTGGCAAAGTCAGCGCCGTAGCATTGAAGTAACTGGCATTGAAGAACTAAGCTTTATTAATGATCAAGCACATAGCTCTAGTGCTATTCGAGTAATTAAAGCGAGTGATACCCCTACTGTTCGAGATGATGAAACACAAGTTTTTGCTTTTAGTCTTGCCAATAACAAGCAAGAAGTAGTAACCACCTCAACTTTATACAGCTCTGACAAACGTATTTCTAAGGTAGATGGGCTAATTCAACCTAGCGATTTAATTGCAACAAGCGTTGGGCAATATTTAAATTGCAAAGCTATTGCCAAGCAAACAATGCTAGGCGTTAATCTATACAAGAAAAAAGACGATATGGGCGTGAACTACTCTCAGGGTGTTGTTATAGCCTATAAAAAAGATAGGATTACCTTAATAGATTCAGATGGTAACTTTAAAAACATTTCCGCCGCTGAAGGTTTTTCTATTGAACAAGGTTTAGATATACCATTTTTAGTACAGAGTATTAAAAAGCTCAAAACCTTTACCCAATAACAGTTATCCTAACCTAGCTTGATATACCACCAAGCTAGGTTATAGTTTTATATTGTTGTTAGATATAAAAAACCAAGGATGACATGTATGTTTAAAACTTCTCGTTATATTCTCCATTCTAGCTTTTTACTTATCAGTTTTTTTAGCTTTAGCGATACCACTTACTACAAATGTGTAACAGAAAAAGGCACTGTCTTTTCTCAACTCCCCTGTGACGACGAAGCAACGACTTATAAAGTTAACACAACGGGTAATCAGTATTCTGGTCCTAAGGTTGACTACACTAAACAACTAAACGAACTTGAGCGTGAAAGGCTTCTATCTGGCTTACAGGCAGAGCTTCGCAGTAATAACCATAAACTAACAATACTTGATCGTAATAAAGAGCGTGCTGAATACAAACAACAAGAGCGGTTAAATCATATCTTAGCCATTGATGATAAAAAGCGTATTACTAAAGACATTACTAAAAAACTAAAAATAATTAATAAAACATATAAGAAAAACGTATCGGCTGTGACTAAACAAATTAAAATTCTCGAAAAAAAGATAGCTCAATTCCAATAAGTTACTCTTAGTTAGTAAGTAACATTTATCTTGGTTTTAAACTTAAAATAACATACCCTTAACACAATAGAGTATAAACTCTAGGGACTTTTAAGGAGTGCAAATGCAACCTCGCCATATTGCTGAATTAATTTTAACGGGTTTTAAAAGGCACTATCAGTTATTTCAAAAAACAACAGCCAAAGCCCCTCTTGCCTTCGCAAAAAAAGATTGGCAGGCAATTAATGATATCAGCCGTTTGCGTATCAGCTATTATGATGATCGTGTTAACGAAACCACGCAAGCGTTAAAAAAAGAAACCCCAACCGAACAACTCGATGAAAGCCTATGGCTTGAAGTTAAAAAGATATATCAGCATTTTTTATGTTTTCATCCCCAAGCAGAGCTCGCCGAAACTTTTTATAACTCTGTATTTTGCCGGCTGTACCATAGGCGCTATTTTCATAATGACTTTATATTTGTAGAAGCAACCTTAAAAGATGCTCCTTCAGTGCCTGTAGAAGCAGAATATAGAACATACTTTCCTGTAGTTGATGGCCTCAAACCAACAATAAAACGCATTATTAGTCATTTTGATTTTAAGGCCCCATTTGTAAATTTAGAGCGTGATATTCGCCTCCTTGTTAAAGCTTTTTATAAACAAGCCCCCGATACACATCACCAACCTTGGCAAATGCGCTTTGATATTTTACACACGCCTTTTTATCGAAATAAAGCAGCCTATATTGTTGGTCGTGTTGTTTCAAAAAGTGGGGTTCAGCCTTTTATAATCGCCGTATTACACGATAAAGATAACGGATTATATTTAGATGCACTTTTAACTAAGTCATCTCAAATGCGTGTTATTTTTGGCTTTGCCCGCGCTTATTTTATGGTAGAGACACACGCACCTTCAGCACTTGTTCGATTTTTAAATCAACTTATGCCAAACAAAACACTTGCTGAGCTCTATAACGCAGTGGGTTTTCATAAACAGGGGAAAACTGAGTTTTACCGAGAGTTTTTAAATCACTTATCTCACTCTAGTGATGAGTTTACAATTGCACCGGGGACTCCCGGTATGGTGATGATGGTATTTACCCTCCCCTCATTTGGCTATGTTTTTAAAGTAATAAAAGACAAATTTGGTGAGAGTAAACCCTTTGGCCGTGATACCGTATTAAAGCGCTATCAACTAGTAAAAAACCATGATCGCGTTGGCAGAATGGCCGATACCATAGAATATTCTAACGTCGTATTTCCTTTAGCGCGTTTTGATAGTAATTTACTTGCGCAATTACATAAAACAATTGGCTCATCAATGGTAATTGAGGGCGATTGGTTGATCATCAAGCATTTGTATATTGAACGGCGCATGACACCTCTTAACTTGTTTTTAGAAAATGCTGATGAAGAAAGTGTCGCCGACGCGATTGAAGAATATGGGCAAGCCCTAAAAGAAATGATTGCTGTTAATATATTTCCTGGTGATATGCTATTAAAAAACTTTGGTGTAAGTAAGCACAAACGTATTATTTTTTACGATTACGATGAAGTTCAATACCTAACCGATATGAACTTTAGAGCATTACCAAAAGCAAAGAGCTATGACGACTATTTAATGGATGAACAAAGTTACTCTGTTGCACCACAGGACGTATTTCCTGAGCAACTTTGTACATTTGTAATGCCAAACCCTATGTATAAAAAGTTTTTACTCAGCACTCACCCAGAGCTTATAGATGTTAGCTTTTGGAAGCAGGCACAACAAAATATAAAAAATGGTCAGGTAAGTCATATTTACCCATACCCGACAGCACAGCGCTTTATTCACCACTGGTAAGCGCTAAAGGACACACACAATGAATATAAGCAAAATAGATTTAAATTTACTCGTTTACCTCGATACATTGCTGCGAGAATGCAACGTAACACGCGCTGCTAATCAATTGAGTATAACGCAACCTGCAATGAGTAATGGCCTTAAACGTCTTCGTAACTTATTTAACGACCCTATTTTAGTTCGTACCAGCGATGGTATGGTACCTACCGAGCGTGCTTTGGAGTTACAACCCGTTATTCGTGGCATTTTAATGACCCTTGAAGAAACTCTAGCACCTAATCGAGAATTTGAGGCAAGCCAAAGTAAGCGTGTGTTTAGAATAATGGCCAGTGATTACGCTGCAAGTACATTAGCACCAAAGCTTTTAAGTAAATTGCACGAAGAAGCCCCCGATACTACTTTAGATATACTCACACCAAGTGATGTCACCTTTCATGATGTAGAAAACGGTAAAGTAGATATGGCAATCAACCGTTTTGAAAACTTACCTCAATCTTTTCATCATAAACGTATTTGGAAAGATAGTTTTTGCTGCTTAGTAAAAGCCGATAATCCTATAATTGAAAACTTTAGCCTCGACAGCTATTTAAAAGCGCGCCATATATGGGTGAGTAAAACAGGTTTTGGTGTAGGTGTAGGCATGGACCCTAAAGATGTTCAAAAACTTGGCTGGGTTGACGAAGCACTTGCTCACTTTGGTAAGCATCGTAATATTGCCACTTTTACGCGTAACTACCATGTAGCAATTCATTTAGCTAAAGAGAAAAATTTGATTGCGACCCTTCCTTCAAAAGCCGCAAATATATATTTAGATGATCCGGGGCTTAAAATTTTAGAGCCACCATTTCCAATTCCCCCTTTTGAGCTTGATATGATTTGGAGTCCACTGTTACATCGCGATGCGAGTCACATTTGGTTACGTCAAAAAGTAGCTGAAGTAGCTGAAGAGCTAAAATAACTTTATTACACAATATAATGTAAAAATTGCTAGGTTAATTTTTTGCCTGTTAACTTAGCACCCTACTGAGATGAAATTAAACCAATAAAATCAAATAACTACATAAGCATTGAAACGTGGAACATACATTGCTTTTATTAAATTGAACTATACATTCATTTAATTAAAGAGGTCATTATGAACACCCATCAAGGATCAGAAGTAAATCATATTACTGACATCATTCAAGTTATGAACAGCGGCATCGATTTTTATCAAAAAGCACAGGAAAAAATTGAAGACCCTGCTATTGGTGCACTTTTTCAGCGTATGATAGATGCCCGAAAAGTGAGTGTTGAGCGCTTGCAGCCATATGCAATTAATGAAAAAGGCGAACGCGAAGATGGCTCATCTTTCGCAGTTGAAGCACGACGTGCGTACACAGCCCTATTGACTACTTTCACCTCACACAACGACAGCACGTATGTAAAAGAGCTTGAAGAGGTAGAAGATAAAACCCTTGAAGAAATTAAAGCAGCAATGGATAAACCGCAACCAGCTGACTGCGAAGCTGCACTGGCTAAAACATTATTAACAATGCAAAGCTGCCATGCAGAAATGAGCCGTATGCAAAAAAATTAAGTCAATTATAATATGGCTTAGTTATTTCAACTAAGCCATATTTAAATTAATTTTCTAAGGTCATAGCTAAAGCTGCATATTGCCTGAACCAAGTGATGTTGCTCACTGCATGCCTCATAATATTATTTGAACGATTTATGATTGAAGGTTCAAACTTAGATAATTCACGCCAATCATATGAGAATGCAATTTGTTCACCTTTACTGCTAATACCTTCTCCGGTTACAAATTGTGGAATAGGACCTGGACCAATGGCAATGCGTTCAACCGCTGTTTTAGCTAAGCAATTCATAATATCTAAGTTGTTAAAATACCCCTCTTCATCAGCTACAACAAATAAGCCAACATCAATATGTCCATGATTAATATCTTCATATTTCTCGTATGATGGACCTCGACGATCCCAATTATAATTCCATGTACACGTGCCATCATCTTGGTACTCTAAATTTTCAGTAAAAAAATCTATAATACCCATTATTTTTGATTTATAAAAATCAGGTCTATCACTCCATTTATCTAAATACAGCATCGCTGTTGCCATTGTCAGGTTATGATTATGGGCTAAAGGATTACTATATAAACCAGAATCACCATAGTTATCGTTATAAAGGTTCACGTAGTAAAAACTTCCTTTAATCGAAGAGTTTTTACTAACGCTATACGAGCTGTCATGGCTGTCTACTATCTTTTGGGCGGCTAATATAGAAATGTCCGCAAAGTTATAATAATCAGATAATTTTTGAGTTTTTATTATATCAACTATACGCATAACACCGTTTAAAATCATACCATCCGTCAAAACAGTTATACTCGAATCAGAGAGTGATCTTTCCCAGCCGGGGGCAATTTCATCTCTTTCATTTAAGAATAATTTAGGTGCCCGCTTATAGCTATTTGTTGCTGAAAATCCATTTGTACTTCTCACCAAATCCGTATCACTAAGCATTTTGTTAGCTAACTCAATAGCCATATCTAAATACTTGAGCTTATTGGTTACATTATAGAAATGCAGATAAGTACGTAACCAATAATACCCATTCCAAGCATATTCATTGCCTGTATTAGACTCATTATTAATCATTGGATTGCCCGGATACTTTGCAAATATCAGTTCAGCTAAACTTGAAACATTATCTACATCAGAAACTTTAGGGTTAGGAACGTCTAAACCGCTTATTAAATCAGCAGATGTAATGTTATGTAATTCAAAGAATGAGTCCTGGTTTGCGGAGATAAGTTGCGGCTCCCCTCTGTCACTTATGCCAAAATTACGGCTATTTTCAATGTTATTCAGGTCTATTAAGCCTAGTCCCTGAAGAGCTCCCTCAGAAAATTTATTTGACCTCCTAAATAACCAATTAAATGATACATCAGTAGGAACAATAAAGTCTTTTTTAACTGAAACACTTTTTAATCCGTCTGAAGCTATTAGCTCTCCATTTTTTACTGTAACTTCTAAAAAACGTGTTTGATAAAAGTTTAACTTATTCCAGACGCCGGGGTATTTGTCTCCAAATTTCATTTGTATACTTGACTGATTAAATAGTAAAAATTCTTTTGTATTTGAGTTAGAAAGTAAATAGGTTTTCTTGGAAGGGTCATTGGGTGTTTCCCCAAGCCACACTACAATTTTGAATGGACCGGTGGGCTGCCAAACATCAAAGCTAGCAAAGCTATTGACGCCGTTAAACTTTATAGCGGTATCAGCAAAAACAGTTTTAATACTAAACGAAAATATTAGTAAAAGGGTAAGTATTAATTTGATCTTCATCATACTCATACGATCTCCAAGTGAGATGGCATGACGCTTTACTGCACACAATATATATGTATGAGGCGGTCCCGCTATCATAGGCTGAGCCCTTAGACCGGAGACTTTGCGTCTTCACCTTTCAGTGAATTTGCCGAAATTAATGTTAATAAACTTATCCGACATGTTTAAAAAACAATCAGAACAAGTGAAATTCTAACCCTTTAGTACTTAATGTCAACTAAAGAAAACCATAAATCATTAGTAAAAAGCAATTCACTTCTATATTAGTAAGTTACAAAACCAAAAAAAGGGCCTTACGGCCCTTTGAGTTAAATAACAAAAGGGAGGTTATTAATTAAAAACGGTATTCTGCACCTACGTAGTAGTAAGCACCGTTAAATCCAAATGGAGCCGAACGACGTGAGTAGTCAAACACACCTGAGCTACTTATTACTGTGTTGCCACTAGCATCCACA
Organism: Pseudoalteromonas sp. SR43-7; assembly: GCF_014163785.1. Lineage (NCBI taxonomy): Bacteria > Pseudomonadati > Pseudomonadota > Gammaproteobacteria > Alteromonadales > Pseudoalteromonadaceae > Pseudoalteromonas > Pseudoalteromonas sp. SR43-7. The sequence continues at coordinate 13,997 of NZ_JACJDY010000009.1, forward strand.
ATAGTACCTGAGCGAGAGTTACCTATTTCATTTTTATCTGGGTAAACATCGAACAAGTTATTTGCACCAATATTTACTGATAAATCTTCAGTAACGAAGTAATTAACTTTAACGTCAGTTAAAATTTCTGCGCCATACGTTTGACGACCGCCATCTTCTACTGTGTATTCACCAAAACGATTAAGTGACAGGTTAACAGTCCAATCATCACGTTGATAAAGCGCACTTAAGTTAATACGGTCCTCTGGTTGCCACTCTTCTATAATAGAGATGTCTTCAGCTGAGAATATATCTTCTACTTTTACTGTCTCAAGGCTTGAGCCAGCAGGAGAGAACAACGATACAACATCTGTTTTGGTAAAGTTAGCTGCAAGTGTAAAATCAAGCGTGCCGCCTAAACCTTCAGTGTTCCACGTTGCTACAAAATCAACACCACGAGTTTCTGTATCAGCACCATTTAAGAAAAACTGCCCTACACCAGCACCAGCACTGTTTAGTGCTGCATCAAGGCTTGTAGATAACCCTTTACCTAAGCGATCACTAATTACAATACGGTCGTCAATATCAATCGAGTAGTAATCAACGGTTACATTAATATTATCGGTAACGTTATACACAATACCTAAACTACGGTTTTGTGATTTTTCTTCTTTAAGTTTTGGAATACCTAAACTTTGCGCAAGTGTTGAATCATTTCTAAATGTACCAACTTCTTCTGCAACTAAATTACCATTAGTATCAACAACAAATTGTGTGCTTACGTTATTAAAGTAAAGCTGCTGCATTGAAGGCGCTCTAAATCCTGAGCTTAATGCACCACGTAATGAAATATCGTCGGTTATAGACCAGTTACCTGCAAGTTTAAAGTTTACTGTATCGCCAAAACCTTTGTAGTTATCGTAGCGAAGTGCACCAGATAAAATCACATCTTCAATTACATAAGCTTCTGCATCTACGTAAAATGAAATTACATCACGTGACTCATCCACTGAAGACGCAGGTGATGAACCACCAAAACCTTGTGAACCACCCGATGCATCTTCAGAGCCAACACCGCCACTTAAACCGCTGTAAATACTTACACCATTTAATGTGTCGTAATCGCGGTACGCATATTCATTACCTTCTAAAATACGGTATTCATCAGTACGTATTTCAGCACCCATCGCTAACGAATAATCATCAAAGTTTTGCGTAAAATCAATATTGATTGTTTGCAGTGATAATTCCATGCCGTAAGCGTACGCTTCACGTGGAATAGTTGTACGAATATCAGCTGCACTTAAACCTTGGTCATAACGTAAAAAGTTAGCGTATGAGGCATTGATAGTGTCACTTGTAGTGTAATCAATGCTGTTCTCACCATAGGTGTAAGATAAATCAAGGCTTGCATCGTTATCAAATTCAGTTTTATAACCAAAGTTGTACGAGATATCATCGATAGTTGTGTTGATTTTTGGTAAGAAACCTAGCGGAATCGTCGCATCGTTATCTTGTAGTACTGGGTTACCGCCTGCATTTGCATTATGACGGAAAAATGCAGCCGATTCATTTTCGCGTGTTGAGTAAGTAATAAAGCCGTAAAGCTCGCCATCACCTAACTCGTAACCGGTATTAATTGTTAAACCAAACTGCTGAGAATCAGCATCACCAATTCTAAAGGTATCACGATCGGCTGTCAGCTCACGCGGATCGCCAGCAAGTAAAGTGCCGTCACTTAGTTCTGTACAACCATAAAACTGACAAGAGCCATGTAAACCGGCACGGTTAGTCGGTGCACGGTCACGGTAATTGATAGTTGTATTTAAATAACCGTCATCACCTAGCGCAAAGCCTTTATTAAAATCAAGGTTAATGGTTTCGCCATCGCCTTCAGAATATTGACCGTAGTTAATAGCCGCTTTACCACCTTCGCTACCATCTTTGAGCACAATATTAATAACACCTGCAATTGCATCAGAACCATACTGAGCAGCAGCGCCATCACGTAATACTTCAATGCGTTTAATTGCAGAAGCTGGAATTGCATTCATGTCAGTACCTGCGGTACCACGCCCAACAGAGCCATTAATATGAATGATACTTGCTTGGTGACGACGTTTGCCGTTAATTAACACCAATGTTTGATCGGGGCCCAAACCGCGAAGTGTCGCAGGTCTTAAAGCATCAGTACCGTCACTAATTGCAGAGCTTGAAAAGTTAAATGAAGGGGCGATAGACTGTAGCATACGACCAACTTCTGTTTGGCCTGTATTTTCAAGCGCTTCTGCACTTAGGATATCTACTGGAACGGGTAAATCTTCAACTGAACGTCCTGCTACACGGCTACCTACAATAGCAATTTTTTCAATTTTTTCTTGAGCGACTTCTTCTGCTGCGTTTACACCTTGCGAATTTACTGCAAGTAAAGCTGGTAATACTGCTGCACTGACCGCTGAAAGCTTCATCATGTTGTTATCATTCCTGTTGATTTGTTTGAGTTTTATACTCAGTAAACCATTTTGATCAACAACCGCATCGAGCTCAGTCCCACCTAATAATGCCTCTAGAGCATCTAGCTGAGTGTAAAATCCATAAACTGAATTTGCGTCATACTGCTTTGCCAACTCATAAGAAAACACCACGGTTTGCTCTGTTTGTTTAGCATATTCAATTAAGGCTTTGTCTGCTCGCTGCGCTTTTATATCAAATTGCACCATTTGCCCAGTGGTTTGTGTTGCTGCTTGTACACTTAAACTAAAAATAGCCGGTGCAAGCACACTAAATCCACTCAATAAATGCGTTTGGTTACTGCGCAACTTATATAAACAGCTGACAAACAAAAATCCTCTATGGGTTTGTTTCTTTTTTTTAATGTTTTTTTTACGTTCAATCTTTATTGATGTAACTTTACCTAACATTAGTTTGATTTGCATAACGTCTACTTATGATTCTGTATGGTGTTTTAGCGTTACTACATGCTCACCTAAACGCTCATGATCAATCGAAAAGTTAGTTTGTAAACTTTCTAGTAAACCTTCAACGTCACCGGCTTTAAATACTCCAGCCACTTTAATACTGGCAAGCTCAGCTGATGAAAGCTCAAAACGTGTGGCTGTATAGCGGCTTACTTCATTTAAAGCATCGCTTAGCTCTTCTCCATTAAAAATAAGCATCCCGTTTTGCCATGCCAAATCGCGTTGTACGTCGTTCATTGAAAGCTGCGTAATTGGTTTTGTAACACTTTGCTCAATAACTGCTTTTTCGCCTGAGGTAACAATATTGGCATTAATTTGACGAATTTTTTTCGTGCTATTATCTGCAAGTTGATAATCTTTAAAGTCATTTGCATCAACCGCTACACTTGGATCGGTGATCATCACTTTGCCTTCAGTAACCACCAGCTCTAAATCTGATGATGTATTGCGTTGTACATTAAATACCGTGCCTAACGCAGTAAAACTTTTATCACCAGCCATAACACTAAACGGACGCGTGGCATCTTTTGCTACATTAAAGCGCCCTTCTCCACGACTAAGTAATAACTGCCTGCGGCCTTTACTATAAGCAACTTCTAGTAAGCTATTAGTATTAAGCTGCACTATGGTGCCGTCTGGCAATACATACGTTGCTTGCTCACCTACTTTTGTTTTGTAAATTTTAGTGTAATTAACTTTTGCAAGCTCTTGGTTGTAGCCATTTTCTAAGTTAATTAATAAGTAGCTGCATACCATTAACGCTGCAAACAAACTCGCTGCAATTGAGTAAGAAAACATCCACTTGTTTTTTGATGTTTTAGTATTGTTGCGCTGAGGAAATAAATGACTTAATTCGTTTAATACTGAAAGCTCATCCCAAAGCTGAGCAAGCTCGTATATAGAGTCTTGATGTGCAGTGCTTTGCATCATCCATAATTTAAATTGCTCTTTTTCATCATCAGTTAAACCACGATCAATCGCGCTTATCCAATCACATGACTTTTCTAAGATTAAATCTTTTGAATTAAATTGATGAACATTACTCATTCTGCGACCCTCTTAACTGATATAGGATGTGCTTGAGCTTTAAGGTTCGTTTGAGGGCTTTGCTCATGTTCACGCATGTATAACATGGTTTGTAACAATCCTTTGGCAATGTGTTTTTCAACAGTGCTTTGGCTTAACTGCATTTGGTCTGCTATCTCTTTTTGGCTCATACCGTAAACTTTTTTTAATATAAAGCATTTACGAATCGATGAGCTTAGTTGCTCAGTAGCTCTACAAAAAAGTAAAAAACGCTCTTTAGATGTGTATTCGTCTTCGAGCTTCATTGATTTGAGTAATACGGGTAATTCGTTATCGTTTTCTAACGAATCATTAAATTTATTGTCCCACTTAGCTATATGGTTGAGTGCTAGATGTTTTGCTGTTTTTAGCATATAACTACGGGTAAACTGGATGTCTTGTTTTAAATCAGCTTCATAGCTTTTTACAAAAGTTTCTTGCACAATATCTTCTACATCGTCGGGTTGAACAATGCGCGATACAAAACGTTTGAGCTGTTTAGAAATATCAACAAATGTTGACGTGAACTTTACTTTTTTCGTCATCCTTAACATCCACCTGTTGTTATTTTTATTATTAGGGCGTGTTGGCCTTTCGTGGTTGAATTTGCAGCAGTACGTTTGGTATTTAGGCAAGGCAGAGCCTATGTAGTGTGGTTACTCCCCATAAATAGGTGATAACGCAGCATAAATACCATACATGCGCTGCCCTTTGGGTTCAATCCACAAGGTTAACACGCCCCAATAGATTACGAGTTTTTGACATAAAAACAAGCTCAAATGTTAATTCTGGGTTATTTAAATGCATAGGAAGATAAATGAGTAAACTTTTAGATTATATACGACTTAGTTTCTTTGCATTCGGTTTACTACTTGGAGTGCAAATACCTGCATTTGTAAGTGACTTTGGCCAAGCATTATCAGCCCAGTTAATTGAAGCTAATAATGCCGTTGCGCCTTTTAAAAGCGATGCAGCTAAGTATTTCAATAATGATTTAACTAAGCTAATAAAACACTATCAAAATATTGATGATGAAATTGTGAACAAAGGGGCAAGTAATATCAGTTCTCTTTACGAGCGACAGCAAGATTTACAGATAGCCGTAAATAGGTTTGAGAAATCTCCGTATATATTTACTATGATCAGTGGCATGAGCGATATAAAACAACAAGTATGGCAACGCTTTGAAGGTCAAATCATTTTGAAAAAAGACTCTATTATAGCCGCCATTGTTGCAGCCATAATTGTTGCCTTGCTTGCAGAGCTTACTGGTTATTTGTTTTTAACTGGAGTAAAACGCTCATTTAAACGCTTATTCGCAGCTCAAAAATAGTGATTTCATAAAATCATAAAATACATCGGTTTTGCGGGTTGTTAAACTATTTTGCGGACGTAAAAACCAAACCGGTGCATCATCTTGTGCCATTACCCCAGGCATAACTTCAACCAAAATACCGTTTTTAAGATCTTCATTAATCGCTATTTTTGATTTAATAGCAATACCATGACCTGCAATGGCAGCTTGTGTCATATTATCAGAGTTTGAAATAGTAAAACGAGTTTTAGCATTAAAGGTATGTATTTTTTTGTGTTCGTCAAAAAGCTTTAACTGGCGTTGCCACGGCAGGCAAACCCAATAATGCTCACTCAATTGCGTTAAATTTTCAGGCATGCCGTACTTTTCTATATAGCTAGGGGCTGCACAAAGTATGCGACTATTGTTTACGATTTTACGAGAAAGTAATCCTGAGTCATTTAATTTTCCCACCCTAATTGCAACATCTTGAGCGTCATCAACCACATTTACAAAATGATCCGTTATTAAAAAATCAAGCTTTAGTTCAGGGTAAGCTTGCTCAAACTCATTGAGTTTAGGCATTACGTATTTTGAAAAAACCCAAGGCGGCATGGTCACGCGTAGTAAACCACTCACCGATGAGCTGCGCGCGCCAATACTATGTTCAGCATCGTGAAGGGCTTCTATTATAGCCCCCACACGCGTATAAAATATTTCACCTGCGGGAGATAACCGTACTCGCCTGCTATCTCTAAAAACAAGTACTGTAGCAAGCTCACGCTCTAGTTTACTTAAGCGATGGCTCACCGTTGCAGGCGATAAACGCTGCTCGCGGGCAGCAGCAAGTACGCCCTTATTTTCAACTACAGCTATAAATGTTTCTAGGTCGCTTAAATTATACATAAAGATGCCATTGTGCACTTTTCAATGTTTAATATTTTCGAATGAAGCTTTCAGTATTGCAATGTTTATTTAAATATCTAAAACACTATAATTGCAAATAGTCTAATTATTGAGGTTCAATCATGAGTTTAAAAGCGCAAATAGATGCCTATAACGTACAAAAAGATGCCAAATTGCCAGCTGACGTTTTGGCACTAATGAACACTACAAACGAAGAGCTAATTGCACAGCATATAAAAGACAATGCATTGCAAATTGGTCAAAAAGTAGAAAACTTTAGCTTAGCCAACCATAACGGCGAAAACATTGAGCTTGCAGATTTATTAAAAAAAGGCCCGGTAATTATTAGCTTTTACCGTGGTGGCTGGTGCCCATATTGTAATTTAGAACTAAAAGCACTTAACGACTACTTACCACAATTTAAAACTCAAAGTGCTCAGTTAGTCGCAATATCACCACAACTACCTGATGAAACTCTCTCAACTGCACAAAAAAACGACCTTGAATTTGACGTGCTTTGCGATGTGAGCAATAAAGTAGCTGAGCAATTTGGTTTATTGTTTACACTTGATGAGCGTATTCAAGCGTTATATACACAATTTGGTATTGATTTTGAACACTACTACGGCGATAAAAGCTTTAAATTACCGCTACCGGCCACCTATGTGATAAACCAAGAAGGTGTTATTACATACGCATTTTTAAGCGAAGATTACACCCTACGCGCAGAACCTATTGATGTTATGACAGCACTTGAATCGGAGAATAATTAATGTCTATTTTAAAATCGTTAAAAACACTTACTCTTTCACTACTTGTGGGCACAAGCCTTGTATCTGGTTATGCAGTCGCTGATGAACCAAAAGAACAAGCAAAACCTAAAGTGCTTATTTTTGATGTAAACGAAACCCTACTTGATTTAACGTCAATGCGTACCTCTATTGGTAAAGCGCTAGGCGGACGTGAAGATTTATTACCACTGTGGTTTTCAACTATGCTGCATCATTCATTAGTAGATACAGTAAGCGGTAGTTACCACGACTTTGGGCAAATCGGTGTGGCGTCACTTCTTATGGTTGCTCAAAACAACAACATTGATATTACAAGTGAACAAGCTAAAACAGCTATTGTTACGCCTCTTTTAACGCTTCCTCCACACAGCGATGTTAAAGAAGGACTGGCAAAACTCAAAGCACAGGGCTATAAGTTAGTAAGCCTTACAAACTCTTCAAACAAAGGTGTAAAGGCACAGTTTGAAAGCGCTGGTTTAATGTCTTACTTTGATGCGCGTTACAGCATTGAAGATATTAAAATTTACAAACCAGACTTACGTGCGTATGAGTGGGTACTTAAAAAGCTAAACGTAGCACCAAATGAAGCAATGATGGTTGCAGCCCATGGTTGGGATGTTGCTGGTGCAAAAGAAGCTGGCTTACAAACCACTTTTATAGCACGCCCAGGTAAAGCACTTTACCCATTAGCTAAAAAACCAGATCACGTTGTGAAAGATTTACATGAATTAGCCGCTCTACTTAAATAAGTACACGCTGATGAATCAATACCCAAGCGGCCAATGTTAGGATGACATTGGCCGCTTTTTTATAACTAACCCTAAATATGTCTTAGTGTATTTATTTTCATAATCAGTATGCTAAAAATCGAATGTAAACAAAGCATTTAGACCGCTATGCGTTATTTTATCTGCTAGCAATTTAGTACTCACAACGCTACTATTAAATAAATACGTGGTGGAGAACATAATGAATAGTGAAAGATTAGGTGAGTTTGAGCAGTACTTTCAAATTAATGAAAGTATAAGAGTAAATTTATTCCCCGTATCAAACGGACAAGTTCCTAAATCGCAGCTTGAGCTTGAAGACGACATTCCCCCACTATTTAGATTAGCAAATGAAGTAAGTGAGCTTGAACAAAGCTCGTTACGCCCACTGCGTAACTTAGGCGATATAGCACAAGAGCTAGCTACTTTTTTACAAGCGCAGTCACGTAAAATAGATTTAATAATGAGCCATATTTTGGCCTCAGAACAAGCCCAAGATAACGCAATACAATGTGATAGCTACGGCGGTGGCGGTATTCGTTTTACATCACCTGAAGTACACTCAATTGGCCAAGCATTTAGAACCAAACTGTTTTTGCACCACGAGGCCTCTGCGGTTTATTGTTACACCGAAGTTGTAGCAGTAGAAAAACAAGATAGCGAACACTACCAATACACTATGCTCTTTACCGCAATTAGAACTACTGACCAAGAACTTATTGTTAGAGCGAGTTTACATGCTCAAACCCGCCAACTTAAAAAACGTCAAGAACTTGATCAAAACCGAGGCGACCTAAACAGTGATAATTAGCTGACATCTTTATGTAAAATGCTAAACTAGCGCCATCTTAATTAGTATATAAAATTCATGAACTTTAGACTTTTACCAGAATGGGCCGAGCAAGACGCTGTTATGCTTACATGGCCTCACAAAGACACCGATTGGGCCGACAACTTAGCGCGTGTAGAACCTGTATATATTGAACTTGCTAAACACATAACAACGCAGCAACAGCTTGTTATTGTGGCGCATAACAGTGCCTTAAAAGTGCATATTACAGCATTACTAAATAGTGCTAACGTCTCTCTTAATCGTGTTCATTTTGTAGTAACCCCTACTAACGATACATGGGCGCGCGATCATGGTCCGCTTACTTGCGCCGCTATTGATTCACCAAAGCAATTAAAAGTATATGATTTTACTTTTAATGGTTGGGGCAATAAGTTTGAAAGCGCATTAGACAATCAAATTAATCGCACTTTGGTAAAAGAGCTAAGTAGTACAAACAACCGATATCAAGCGCTCGATATGGTACTTGAAGGTGGCGGTATTGAAATAAACGAGCACGGTGTGTTGCTAACAACCATCGAATGTTTGCTTAATAAAAACCGTAACCCTGATTTAAACCCAAATGATATTGAAGCACTTTTAAAAGAGCACTTAGGCGCGACGAGTTTTTTATGGGTTGAACATGGCTATTTAGCGGGCGATGACACCGACAGCCACATTGATACTTTAGTGCGTTTTGCTCCAAATAATACCCTTGTATATGTGCAGTGTGACGATAAAACTGATGAGCACTTTAGCGCACTTGATGCGATGGAAAAACAACTAAAAACCTTTAAAACTGCCGATAACACCCCATATAACTTAATTGAGTTACCGTGGCCAAAAGCCGCTTATGACGATGAGCAAACACGCTTACCGGCTACCTACGCTAACTACTTAATTATTAATAATGCTGTGCTTGTGCCAACGTATAATGATGCCAATGATAAACGTGCTCTTGCACAAGTTCAAAAAGCATACCCACAACACACTATTATTGGCGTAAATTGCCAACCAATTATTGAACAATTTGGCAGCCTGCACTGTATTACAATGCAATTACCTCGTGGATTTTTAGCTGGAGCAGCACAATGACAAGCCCTGCAAAATTAACCGTTGCGTTAGTGCAACAAAGCAATACCGATAACGCAAAGGACAATATGGCAAAATCAATAAGTGCCATTCGTGAAGCCGCTCAAAAAGGTGCAAAACTGGTTGTACTCCAAGAGCTACACCGAAGCCTCTATTTTTGCCAAACCGAAAATGTTGACGTATTTGATTTAGCCGAAACCATTCCAGGCCCTAGCAGTAATGCCTTAGGTGAGCTTGCTAAAGAGCTAAGCATTGTTATTGTCGCGTCTTTATTTGAAAAACGCGCTACGGGCCTTTATCACAATACTGCAGTTGTATTAGAGCAAGACGGCAGTATTGCAGGTAAATACCGCAAAATGCATATTCCTGATGATCCAGGTTTTTACGAAAAATTTTACTTTACCCCAGGTGATATCGGTTTTGAGCCTATTCAAACCTCGGTGGGTAAATTAGGCGTGCTAGTATGTTGGGATCAATGGTTTCCTGAAGCTGCACGTTTGATGGCAATGGCTGGCGCTGAGGTATTAATTTACCCAACCGCTATCGGTTGGGATCCTAACGACGACATTGCTGAGCAAACTCGTCAAAAAGATGCGTGGGTTATTAGCCAGCGTGCCCATGCTGTTGCCAATGGCGTGCCGGTAATTAGCTGTAACCGCGTTGGCCATGAAAGTGACCCTAGTGCGCAAAGCGATGGTATTTCGTTTTGGGGCAATTCGTTTATTGCAGGCCCACAAGGTGAACTATTAGCAGAGGCTAATAATACTGATGAGCAAATTTTAGTAGTAGAAATTGATCAAAAACGCTCAGAAAACGTAAGACGTATTTGGCCTTTCTTACGTGATAGACGAATTGATCACTACAAAGACCTAACAAAAATATACCGAGACTAAGTAACCTTAACTCAAGATGGCTCTTACTTGCTAAGAGCCAACTATAAATGGAGTAATAAATGGCGTTTGAGCAATGGGCAGCCTTGCCTTGGGTAAAATCTCAAAAAGATAAAATTCAATGGGGCCAGCTAAGCGGAAGTGGTTTAAGTATTGCTATTGCTGAAGGCGTTAAACAACAAGATAACTTAGTCTTAATTGTTACGCCTGATACACCAAGCGCACTACGCCTTGAAACAGAATTAGAATATTTATTACCCGATAACCCAGTCATGGTATTTCCTGATTGGGAAACTCTGCCATACGATCATTTTTCTCCCCATCAAGATATTATTTCAGCCCGTTTGGCCACTTTAAACACCTTAAAAAAAGAACAACAAAGTGTGTTAATTGTGCCTGTATCTACTTTAATGTTGCGCACAGCCCCGGCCTCATTTATTTACGGTTCAACAATAAACTTTAAAGTAGGCGACAAACTAGACACTCATAACTTTCGTGACAATTTAGAGCAAGCCGGTTATTTAAATGTTCAACAAGTAATGGAGCACGGCGAATACGCTATACGCGGCTCTATCGTTGACTTATACCCAATGGGTAGCCCGCACCCATTTAGACTCGACTTTTTTGATGACGAACTCGATACCATTCGCTTATTTGATGTAGAAACACAGCGCTCTGATGAAAAAGTAGATAAAATTGAGCTACTTCCAGCGCATGAATTTCCTACTAACGACGCTGATATTGAACGTTTTAGAATAAGCTACCGTGAAAAATTTGGCGCAAGCTCGCAACAAGATTCAGTTTACATGCAAGTAAGCAAAGGTAACTGGCCTGCAGGTATTGAATACTACATGCCGTTGTTTTTTGAAAAGCTCGCGACTATTTTTGACTACCTGCCAGATACAACAACCGTTATGCAGCTGGGTGATTTAGAGCACGCGGCAGATAACTTTTGGCACGATGTAAATGTACGCTATGAAAACCGCAGAGTTGACCCACTTCGTCCATTACTTGAACCCAATGCGCTTTATCAGCCAATTGAAGAGCTGTTTTCTAATTTAGGCAATTTTGCACGTATTAGATTATCCCTTGCAAAGCTTGGCACTAAAGCAGGTAATAAAAACTTAAGCGTTAGCGAGCTGCCGGCCATTCGTATTGATCATAAACAGCATGAACCTTATGGCGCGTTTATAAATTATGTAGCAGAGCAAAAAAAGAAAAAAGGCCGCATATTACTCAGTGTTGAATCGGACGGTCGTCGCGAATCATTGCTGAGCATTTTAAAGCCAAGCGGTTTAAAATTTAAAGAATTTGAAACACTCGAACAATTTATAAAAAGTGCAAGTGACGTAGGCTTAATAGTAAGTCCGCTCGAGCAAAGTGTCGTACTTGGCACTAAACCAAGCCTTTCTATTATTACCGAGCAAGAACTGCTTGGCATAAAAGTATCTCAGCGCAGACGCCGCAAGCACAAGTACGAAGCCAGCCAAGATGCGCTAATCCGTAATTTAGCAGAGCTCAAAGAAGGTCAACCTGTTGTGCATCTCGATCATGGTGTTGGCCGTTATCAGGGTTTGCAAACAATTGATGCTGCAGGTGTAGTTACTGAATTTGTAACAATTACTTACGCAAGTGAAGCTAAATTGTACGTGCCAGTATCTGCATTGCATATGCTTAGTCGTTACTCTGGCGGTGAAGAAGCCAGCGCCCCGCTGCATAAGCTTGGCTCAGATGCATGGGAAAAAGCAAAAAAACGTGCGGCTGAAAAAGTTCGCGATGTCGCCGCTGAATTACTCGACATTTATGCTCAGCGCCAAGCAAAACCTGGTAATAAATTTGCCGTAGATGCCCCTGCATATCGTCAATTTAGCGATAGCTTTCCATTTGAAGAAACTGACGATCAGCGCAACGCCATAGAAGCCGTATTAGGTGATATGCAATCAAAACAAGCGATGGATCGTTTAGTGTGTGGTGACGTAGGCTTTGGTAAAACAGAAGTGGCCATGCGCGCTGCTTTTGTAGCAGTTAACGATGATAAACAGGTAGCCATTTTAGTGCCTACCACCTTGCTGGCTCAGCAGCACTTTGAAAACTTTAAAGACCGTTTTGCTGATTTTCCTATTGAAGTAGGTGTACTTTCGCGCTTTAACTCCACTAAAGAGCAAAAAGACACACTTGAAAAAATGGCCAACGGTAAGCTCGATATAGTTATTGGCACGCATAAACTTATTCAGCAAGACATTAAATTTAACGATTTAGGCTTGTTAATTGTTGATGAAGAGCATCGCTTTGGTGTTCGCCAAAAAGAGAAAATTAAAGCACTGCGCGCCGATGTAGACATACTCACACTGACTGCAACACCAATACCTCGTACACTCAACATGGCCATGAGCGGCATGCGCGATTTATCGATAATCGCAACGCCACCGGCTAAACGTTTAGCGGTAAAAACCTTTGTACGCCAACGCGATGTAGAACTTATACGCGAAGCAGTACTGCGAGAAATTAAACGCGGTGGCCAAGTTTACTTTTTACATAACAACGTAGAAACTATTGAGCGTGTTGCACAAGAAATTAGTGAATGGGTACCTGAAGCCAGTGTGACTACAGCCCATGGTCAAATGCGCGAGCAAGAGCTTGAGCAAATAATGACTGACTTTTACCATCAAAAATACAACGTGCTGGTATGTACCACGATTATCGAAACCGGTATTGATGTGCCTACGGCTAATACCATTATCATGGACAGAGCAGATAAACTCGGCCTTGCCCAGTTACACCAATTACGTGGACGAGTTGGGCGAAGCCACCATCAAGCGTATGCCTACTTACTAACAGGTGATCCTAAAGCGCTTTCTAAAGATGCGAGTAAACGCTTACAAGCAATTGAATCATTAGAGGATTTAGGTGCAGGTTTTGCCCTCGCTACACACGATTTAGAAATTCGTGGTGCGGGTGAGCTACTTGGCGATGATCAATCAGGCCAAATGCAAACCATTGGCTTTAGTTTGTATATGGAAATGCTCGAACAAGCCGTAAATGCGCTGCGCGAAGGTAAAGAGCCAACGCTTGAAAACCTACTTCAAAAACAAACCGAAGTAGATTTAAAGCTGGCTGCATTATTACCTGATGACTACATACACGATGTTAATGCACGCTTGGGTATGTATAAGCGAATTGCAAGTTGTGCTAACCTTGATGATATGGATGAACTACAGGTGGAACTAATAGACCGCTTTGGTTTACTACCTGATGCTGCTAAAAACCTATTTAGCCTACAATTATTAAAAATGAAAGCTAGTAGTTTAGGTATAACTAAAATTGAGGCAAACCCAAAAGGTGGTTACTTTGAGTTTAGCCAAGATACCAAGGTTAACCCTAGCTTCATCATTGGCTTGATACAAAGTGCACCTAAGGTGTACAAAATGGATGGCGCAAATAAACTGCGCTTTGCAATTAGTGAGGCAAATGCCCGCGAACGCTTAAAAATGGTCACTGCAATGATTGCAGATTTCGAAAAAAAGGTTAGCCATTAATGTTGCTAAAAAAATCGCTTATTGTTTTATGCTGCTTATTTAGCAGCACTGCATTTGCAGAACGCTGGTTTGAGGTTGAGGTGCTTGTATTTAAACAGCGCCCTGCCCCGTATTTACAAGAAGACTTTAGCCTTAAGCACAAAGCTATTGAAGATAAAAATACGCTAGACTTACTGACCCCTCTTTACACTGAACAAGCAATGCAGGCCTGCATAGATGGCGATGAGCGTTTTCAAAAACGCACTTTTACTGATTCATTAGTTAATTCAAACCCGCAATCAGGTGTATGTGACAACAGTATTGACTACCTACAAAGCTACGATGATCTACCTGTAACGCCTTTAGCACCCGCTAAAGATGATATGCAGCAAACCTATTTATTAGCGCCGCAACAGCTGCAATTTAAAGCGCAATATAGGCAACTGGACCGCAAAGGCTTAACACCTATTCTACATACTGGCTGGCGCTTTGAAGGGGCAAGTAAGTCACGCTCCCCAAGCATACATTTAATAGCGGGTAAGCACCTTAAAAGTGAACCCAATGTAATACCAGGCTATTCAAACCCTGACTTTGTAAATTTATTAAATTCACAACCGGCGCTATTTAACGACCCAGATCAATCAAAAGCAGAATGGGAACTAGACGGTTTATTTAAAATACATTTACGACATTATTTATACATAACAGCTAATTTTGATATTAGCCAAAAGCTAGAAAACGGCGATATAGAGTCAGCCCGTTTCTCTCAGTTTAGACGTGTAATTAGTGGTGAAGTACATTACTTTGACCATCCACGAATGGGCATGATTGTCCAGATCAGAAAATTCAAACATTAATATTAAGTAGGATATAACAATGAAAAAACTCCTTATCATCGCAGCTACATTAAGCCTTGCGGCTTGTTCTAAGGTAAGTCTTGAAAATTATGAAAAAATTAAAGTAGGCATGGATAAGACTGAAGTTGAAACTATTTTAGGCAGTGCTGATAACTGTGTTGAAAAAACACTGCATACGAACTGTATATGGGGCGATGAAGCAAAAAATATCGAGATCACGCTAGTATCAGACAAAGTAACTTTATATAGCAAACATGGCTTAGCTAATAAATAAAGTGACCAAATATTAGGGGCTGATTGTATCAGCCCCTTTTAAAATTAATTAAACTCATTTTTTGGAGTAGATAAGCTCAATATTAACGATTTTACTGCGATTTAACGTTATTTTATAGCGTTGATAAAGTGTTTTATCTTCCTCAGTTAGCAAAAGTACCATGTTTAATTGATAACGCCTTTCTACAGCCTGCTTAGAAATTTTATTACTGTCTAAATGATATAGCTTCCCTTCACCACGTTTTAAATAACGTGCAAATGGTGCAAGATTAAATTGTAGCGTGTGCTGTAGCGTATCGTAGCCGGGCAAAAATTCTTTCGCACTAACACGTGTCTCACTTGCAAAGTGTAACCACTGCGCAGCTTGTTTATTTTGTTGACGACGTTTTGAAAAAATAGATTTCACTTCTTTAGGTATTTTCTTAAAGCGCATGTATTCAAGCCAAATTAGCTGACTCGCTACTTTGTCTTTGGTAATACTATTTTTAAAACTAAATCGCCACTTAGGTCGCCCTTGTACAATGGCTCGCCAAATCATACGTGTAATATCTTCTTTAAATATTTCACGTAGCCCGTAAATAACCCCTAAAATTAAAATAAGCGTCGCGGTGACTTCAGTAAACGTTGAGCGAGCATTGAGTATTACAACCATCACAAATGCCATGATAACGGCTGTAACAGTGCCTTTAACTAATCGCTTAAGGTAGCTGTTAAGAAACCGCGTTTGACGCTGTAATATTACGCCGTGCTCAATTAAGCGTTGTAACAAGCGCATTTTATTTGTTATTCGATTTGCGTCTTGCATGGTTGTTTCAGAGTTGTAGCTTTTCTCTGCTCGATACGTATTTTCGCTTTTACAAAACTGCAGTAAATCGTTACGCTCTTTTGCATAATCGCTACTACGTGGGCCTTCATCTAAAAGCTTTAAAAAAGATTGCTCAACATGCCAACTTAAATAGTTATCAGCATTGGTAAAAAATGGCAGTAGTTTTTCGTCATCTGGTGTGTAGCGACGCAGCTTTTTTAAAAGCCCTTCGCTTTGCTCATATACCTCGTTAGCCCGTTTATAAAAGTCTTCGGCTTCATCAATTTTTAACGCGTCTTTTATATCGGCATCAAGGGCTAAACGTACTTGGTAACAAAATAAATTAAGGTTTTGCCGGTAATCTTGTTGCTCACCTTTGTTTTTACTAACAAAACGGCTTCGCACTAAAGGCAAGTGTATATTGTTAGCGTTATACGCTAGGTGTGATTTAAAGTGGTTATTAAAGTAAGATTCTTCGGTAAGTGTTTGCGGATTGATCCCCATTTCATTAGGGATAGAAAAATACAGATCTATGCGCTGTTCAGAACGAGGAGTTAGTTCTGGTTCAATGACAAAAGATAAGTTTTCATCTTGTTTTAACAATTAGTTCTCCTTCTAAAATATCGTTTTAGTGTACTTGCCTCCTTTATTTTGTTCAATAAAAAAGGCTCAGTAAATACTGAGCCTTAATAAGATTAATGTGCTAGTTAAAATTTAACATTTACACCAGCAAATACACGACGGCCAAGTACATCATATGTGTACGGGTCAGTATTAGAATCGTTGTTACCTGAGTAGTATGGTGGTTGCTTATCGAATAAGTTATTTACACCTGCAGTTAACGAAACCATGTCACTGATAAAGTAAGAACCGCTCACATCATGGTAAACAACAGATGGTGTTGTTGGTGCATAACATGTAGATTCTTTACCTAAACAGCTGTAGCTATCCATTCCTGCAATGTAACGTGCTTTGTAGTTAGCAGACCAAGCATCACCTTTAACATCTAGCTCAAAGTTTGCTTTTACGTCAGCATAACCACCTATACCAGAAGTAATTAAACCAGCGTAATCAATGCTTGATTCAATAACATCAACAGTGTACTCGTCAAGGTAAGTAACATCTAATGACGTATTCCAAGCAAGGCCAGCTAAATCAAATTTGTAATTTAAGTTTAGGTCATAACCTTTTGTTTGCTCATAACCTACGTTTTGTAGTTGGTTATTAAACGCGATACGACCTGTGCTTTGGTTAAAATCGATATTTGCTGAACTACAAAGTGCTGTTGATTGATTCGCTAAAGAGCCATCTGTTGCAAGACATGAATCAACAATGTATTGGTTGTTTACTGTAGCAATAGCGTTTTCGATTTCAATGTCGTAGTAATCTAACGTCATTGAGAAACCTTCAAACCATTCTGGTTCGTAAACTACACCAACGGTAACTGTATCAGCTAATTCAGGTGTTAATTGGTCATTACCACCAACGGTTACTTCAGCCTGATCTTGTGCACCGGTGAAGCTAACTTGCTCATAAGATGGTGAGTCACCTGAGTATAGCTCAGCAACTGTAGGAGCACGGAAAGCTGTAGAACGAACACCACGAAGCATTAATTCGTCGTTTACACGCCAAGTTAAACCAAGTTTCCACGTTTCATCAGAACCAAATGTGCTGTAATCAAAAGCACGGATCGCAGCGCTTAATTCTACATTTTGTGCAAGATAAGCATCTGCAACTAAAGGAATAGCCAGCTCAAGGTATGCTTCGTTTACATCAAAACGACCGCTTGTTGCATCAACGCGTGGATCATTTGCAAGACCTTGTGAAGTGATCGAATCTGGTGTGTACCACGCTTTTTCTTCACGGCGTTCAAGACCTGCAGCAAAACCTACAAAGCCCGCAGGTACTTCCATTAACTCACCAGAAAGCGCAGCTGTAATCATAAATAATTGACTGCCGCCTGAGTTTTGCTCAGTGTAAACATAATCACTAAAGCTACTGCTTGACCATGAAGCTTGTGAAAGTGGGTTAAAGTTACCAGCTTCAATTTCGCTTTGAATTGAACCCATATTGTGAAGGTTGCTTAAGCGATCTACTGAGTCATTACGACCAAAAATTACTGATGTATCCCACTCTAAACCGTTATCTAAATAACCTGCAGCACCGATAACAGAACGAACTGTATCAACTACTTGAGATGAATCACGTGTACCAGTGTCAACCATACGACGGCCGTAAGAAACTTCATCACCGTAATTAATATTTTGGTCGATTAAAGAATCACCCATCCACTCAGCGTAGTCAAAGTCGAACCATACTGGTTGAGGTGCTAATTGCTGCTCTGACCAACGTTTTGAGTATGTAAATTCAGAGTATAAACGCGTGTCATCAGTTAAATCAAAACTACCAATACCTGTAAGGTTTAAACGACGCATTGGCGTGTATAAGTAGCTAGATTGCGAATAATTGTAAGCATCACTAGTACCAAAGTCGTGCCAACCATTATCAGCTTGACCTTGTAAAGATTCATCACCTGACCAAACATGACCATTAGGAGTATAAGAAGAACCAGAACAGTACGGAGCACTGCCATCGCCATCTTCAGTTAATGGACAATCAGAAAAGCTACGATCAGCCTGAGAAGCATCGCCACGGTCTGTGTACTGCAAACCGATTACAACGTTACCACGACCGAAGTTACCACCCATTGTAATATCAAAAGACGTTTCATCTGCGTCACCTTCAGTAGTGATTGCTGATTTAACATTAAGGTCTAGGCCTTCAAAGTTATCTTTTAAGATAATATTTACAACACCCGCAACAGCATCAGTACCATAAACAGCAGATGCGCCATCTTTAAGTACTTCAATATGCTTGATCATAGATACTGGGATAGTATTTAAATCAACTGTAGAAGCTGCGCCTGTACCTGAGTTGATCATACGGCGGCCGTTTACAAGTACTAAAGTACGTTGTGAACCTAAACCACGTAAATCAATTGATGCATTACCACCAGAACCATTATTGATACCTGGGTTTGTCATTGCGCCGCCTGTAGCGGTCATTTTTTGTAGTACAGAATCTACTGATACTGCGCCTGAAGCAGCAATATCGTCAGCACCGATAATAGTAACTGGGCTAGCGGTTTCCATATCTGCGCGCTTAATGCGAGAACCCGTTACTTGAATTTTTTCGATTGCTTGTGCTGAGTCTTCAGCAGCAAGAACTTGCACACTTGAGAACATTGGAAATGCTGCGATTACAGCTAAACCAAGAGTTGATTTTTTCATGAAAGAACCCTACTTGTTGGAAATTTACCTTTATTGGTAATGCTCACTTTTTATTAGAATAGTGAGTCAGGTGGGCAACTTAGGCGCTTTTAACTGAACGAAAACTTAACGGCAGCTCAATTTATATCAAGAAATAAAATGGAATAACCATAGTAGGTACATAGGTTACATTATGTTTCAGTGTTAATTAATAAATACACTTTGAAAACAATGCCTTGAAAAGACAAGGAAACATTAGAAACACACCTGAAACCAAAGTGATTCACTTTGTAATCAAATGTAATTAACTGAGCTACGTACCAAAAACAGACAAATTAACAACTTAATCACAGCACATTATTAAAACCGCAAAACTAAATGTTAATTAATAACCATATTTATGCATACTTGATGCTTAAATAGTCTTATTTAGTCTCTTTGGAAGGTTTTTTGATTAGATTTTTTTATTCAGTCGTAATTAAAGTTGAACTTTTTGAGAGCACTTATTCACTATTGAAGTTTTGTCAGTATTAAAACCTAAAAAGGCAATTTTATTGATCTTGTCACTCAAATAATCGTATGTATAAGAAAACGAACTCACATCAAAAATGTAAGCTGTATACAAGAGTTTGTAGTCGCAACTTTAATACGTAACGTAAAAAGAGTAATTGAGTGTTTGTATTACAGAGGTGGCATTATCTTTAACGGTTAGTTCTAAATTCCAAAGCATATTTTGCTCTGAACAAATACCAACCATAGTATTACTTTGCCAAAGATCATTATGTTTTTTAAATTTTTGGGGAATGTAACCCATGTACATAGTGATGCCTTTAAGCTTGGCATCTTCAATTGTAACGTTTGCAGGTAAGTCACTAAAGATAGTAAATGGGGTTTCGGGGGAAAGGGTTTTCTCACTTAACCATACTTTAACATCATTTGAAAAAGTACAAGGCAAATTGGCTTCGCACTGGGCATTTTTAAGAAATTTTTCATCTGTATTTTTAGAAAAATCACACGCTGTTAATAAAAAAAACACCACAGTGAATAAACTTAACCTATATATAAGCATAACAATTTCGCACTAAAGAAAAGCAAATACTAATAATCGTGACTGTAAATAACAAGTGCGAGTGTTACTATTAGGCCAAATTAGGTACAAACTGTATCAAAAAATAAACAACAAGCTCACAAAGTTTGATTGATGTCATAATTTTATGTAATTGACCTATCTTTTTTAGGCCAAAAAATTTATCATTTCACCCGCAAAAAATAAGGGTTTCTCAAGTTTTTTTTCTGAAGTTTTCATGTATTGAAAGTTTTAGGTAACACGCTTGAGAAAAATAGTAGGCCCCACTTTTAATAGTGGGTAATTCATTTCTAAACGCATTTATTGCAGCGGAAGCCAGAAAATGAGCCAAACAGTAGCATCACAAACTGAGTATAACTATAAGGTTGTACGCCAATTCGCTATTATGACAGTGATTTGGGGCATCGTTGGCATGAGTATTGGGGTTCTGATTGCTGCCCAATTAGCTTGGCCAGCACTTAACTTTGATACACCATGGTTAACTTACTCTCGACTACGTCCGTTACACACGAACGCAGTAATTTTCGCATTTGGTACTAGTGCACTGTTTGCGACGTCTTATTACGTCGTACAACGTACTTGCCAAACGCGTCTTTTCTCAGACAAACTCGCCGCCTTTTCATTTTGGGGCTGGCAGCTAGTTATTGTATTAGCAGTAATTACATTACCACTTGGTATTACTAGCTCAAAAGAATACGCAGAACTTGAATGGCCAATCGATATTTTAATCGCTGTGGTTTGGATTGTTTACGCTATTGTATTCTTTGGTACTTTAATCAAGCGTAAAGTGTCGCACATTTATGTTGCTAACTGGTTCTATGCTGGCTTTATTATTACTGTTGCAGTACTACACATTGTAAACAGCATGGCAGTGCCTGTGTCGTTAACTAAATCATACTCAATCTACGCAGGTGCGGTAGATGCTATGGTTCAGTGGTGGTACGGTCATAACGCTGTAGGTTTCCTATTAACTGCTGGTTTCTTGGGTATGATGTATTACTTTGTACCTAAACAAGCAGGTCGCCCAGTTTACTCATACCGTTTATCGGTAGTTCACTTTTGGGCATTAATTTCATTATATATTTGGGCAGGTCCTCACCACCTTCACTACACTGCGCTTCCTGATTGGACGCAAAGTTTAGGTATGGTTATGTCTATTATCCTATTCGTACCGTCTTGGGGTGGTATGATTAACGGTATTATGACCCTATCAGGCGCATGGCATAAACTGCGTACTGATCCAGTACTACGCTTCTTAGTTGTTTCATTGTCTTTCTACGGTATGTCTACGTTCGAAGGCCCTATGATGGCAATTAAATCTGTAAATGCGTTATCTCACTACACAGATTGGACAATCGGCCACGTACACTCAGGTGCACTAGGTTGGGTTGCTATGATTTCAATTGGTGCTATTTACCACTTAATTCCTGCGTTATTTGCGCAAGGTCGTATGTATAGCGTTAAATTAGTTAATACCCACTTCTGGTTACACACTGTAGGTGTTGTTTTATACATTGTTGCAATGTGGATCTCTGGTGTAATGCAAGGTCTTATGTGGCGTGCGGTAAATGCCGACGGTACATTAATGTACAGCTTTGTGCAGTCTTTAGAAGCGTCGCATCCTTTCTACATTATGCGTTTTGTAGGCGGTGTATTCATCGTAACAGGCATGTTAGTTATGGCTTATAACGTTTTCCGTACAATTTCAGCTGAGAAAGAATCTCTGAAGTTAGACGCGCAAGCACAATTAGCATAACGGAGTGAGATGATGAGCAATAAAAATTCACAAAACAAACATGAAATAGTAGAAAAGAACGTTGGCCTTATGGCTATTCTGACTGTTTTTGCTATCAGCTTTGGTGCATTAGTTGAAATTACTCCGCTAATGTTCCAAGACGACACAACTAAACCAGTAGAAGGCCTACGCCCTCTTAATGCTTTAGAAATGGAAGGCCGTGACATATATGTACGTGAAGGTTGTTATAACTGTCACTCACAAATGATCCGCCCTTTTCGTGATGAAGTTGAGCGTTACGGTCACTACTCTGTAGCAGGCGAGTCAGTATGGGATCACCCTTTCCAATGGGGTTCTAAACGTACTGGCCCTGACCTTGCTCGCGTTGGTAAACGTTACTCGGACGATTGGCATTATGCTCACTTAGTTGACCCACGTGCTGTGGTTCCTGAGTCGAATATGCCAGGTTTTCCTTGGTTAGCAGAGGATAAGGTAGATACAAGCCTGACTCTGAAAAAACTACAAATTTTCCGTGATACTTTTGCTATCAACCCAGAAAACCCTAAACACCCGGGCCTAGGTTATGGCAGCGACGAAGAACTTAAAGCTGATGTTGAAAAAGTTAACGCTATGAATAACGGCGAAGGCGCAACAGAAATCCAAGCTCTAATCGCGTATTTACAGCAACTTGGTACCCACTTGAAGTAAATTATTATGGATTACGGAACATACAGAGGCATTTTGACTCTGGTAATTTTAGTATTGTTTATTGTGATTGTTGTATGGGCATACAGCAAGCGTAGCAAAAATCGTTTTGATAGCGCTGCTAATGCCATTTTCGAAGATGAAAAAAAACATAACAACACACTCTCTAACGAGGAAAAGGAGTCTGAAAAATGACTAGCTTTTGGAGTATTTGGGTTATTGTATTAACCCTTGCATGCTTATGCATCATCTTTGGCCTATTAGTTTGGAACTTAAAAAACTATGCTGGCGTAAAAGAAGGTGAAAGCTGTGGACATGAATTTGACGGCATTGAAGAGCTAAATAATCCACTACCAAAATGGTGGACTTACATGTTTTTCGCAACTTTTATTTGGTCAGTATATTACCTTGCAGCTTACCCAGGTTTAGGCAACTGGGAAGGTTTAGGTAAATGGACTAGCTCTAATCAAGGTATTACGTCTTTAGCTGAATCTAAAAAAGCAGTTGCAGAGGCCAAAGCAGAAGGTCGTTTTGTTAAACTTGATAAAGAGTATGAAGCTGCAGAAGAACGCTTTGGTCCTATTTTTAATCGACTTGCACAAGTGCCGGTTTTAGATTTAGTTAATTCTAAGTTTGAAGGTGACGCAGCGCAGCAAGTTGCTCTTGAAAATGGTGACAAACATGAACAAACAGATGGTCAATTAGCCATCGAAATTGGTCAGCGTTTATTCTCACAAAACTGTGCGCAATGTCACGGCTCTGATGCACGTGGTGGAACAGGCTTCCCTAACCTAACTGATAAAGATTGGTTATATGGCGGTACACCAGACAAAATTAGAGAAACACTGCTTAATGGTCGTATAGCTGCAATGCCAGCTTGGGGCGATGCTCTTGGTGAGCAAGGCGTTAAAGAAATGACAGCACATGTGTTGAGCCTTTCTGGTCGTACTGTTAACCAAAAAGATGCAGCCGCAGGTAAAGCTAAGTTTGCTATGTGTGCTGCATGTCACGGTGCTGACGGTAAAGGGTCGGTTGCACACAACCTACCATTTGGCGCGCCTAACCTGACTGATAACATATGGTTATACGGTGGTTCTCAACGTGCTGTTGAAGAAACGCTTAACCACGGCCGTGCTGGTGTAATGCCTGCTTGGAAAGACATTTTAGGTGAAGATAAGATTCACTTATTAACAGCCTACGTTTACAGTTTATCGCAAGATAAATAAGCACGCGGTTAATAAAATGTTTATAAATTAATTTATTTAATTCAATAGATTAATCCAGATCAAAAAAGCCTCCAGTCGGAGGCTTTTTTTTAGTCTTTTACGTATAATTCCTATAAAATAACGCTTCCTAAACTAATTTTAGAGACACTATGCAACCTACTCCGTGGTATAAAAATTTTTGGCCTTGGTTTTTAATCTTTTTTCCGTTAGTTGCCATTATTGGCTGTATTAGCTTATTTATTACGGCAATAGGTAACGGCCCAGATATGGTTGTTGACGACTACTACAAAAAAGGCAAAGCAATAAACTTAGAACTGACTAAGTTTGAAAAAGCAAAAGCACTTTACTTACATGGCGAATTAAATGTTACCAACGAGCGTGTAAGCTTTAAGTTTACAAAAGGTGACAGTAGCAACGTACATGTTTTAAAACTTTCGTTTTACCACCGGACTATTAAAGCGCATGACTTTGAGGCCACACTTACACCTAATGCCAATCAAGAATTTACTGAATTACTTGATAAGTATACGCCAGGTGCATATTCTGTATTTATTGAGCCAATTGATGGCAGCTGGAAACTAAAAGAAAACATTGTTCTACCGACGGCTGAAACCGTTTTAGTTACTCCTAACTATAAGTAATCATCACTATGTCTCACTCTTGCTTTCATTGCCTTGAAAGTGTGCCAAACGGATTTAGCGCAAACGTTATAATTGACGATATAGCCCAGCCAATGTGTTGCATTGGCTGCCAAGCAGTTGCGCAAAATATTGTTGATCAAGGTATGACTGATTATTATAAATACCGAACTGTTCGCGCAGGCAAGGTTGAGCAACTGATACCTGAGCAACTCGCATTTATAAAAAGTTATGACAACGAAGATATTCAAGACGAATTTATAGCTACTAACGACAATATCTCAGAGGTATTGTTGAGTGTTGAAGGTATAACCTGCGCAGCGTGTGCATGGCTTATCGAAAAACAACTCTTAAACTTAAAGACTGTAAAACGGGTTGATGTAAATACATCCACCAACCGCGCGATGATCCAATGGGATAAAACCAACACCCCATTGAGTGAAATTATTACCGCACTTGCCAAAATTGGTTATAAAGCCTACCCATTTCAATCAGATATTGAAGCTCAACAAAAGCAACAAACTGCCAAAGCCTATATTCGCCGCTTAGGTGTTGCAGGCTTAATGACCATGCAAGTTATGATGTTTGCGTTTGCCATGTACTTTGGCATGTTCTCCGGGATGGACAGCAATTTTGAGCAGTATTTTAGATGGATCAGCTTAGTACTTGCCTCTCCGGTTATTTTATATAGCGCACTGCCCTTTTTAACCAACGCCATAAATGGCTTAAAAGCAAAACAGCTCAATATGGATTTACCGGTATCGCTGGCTATTTTTGGTGCGTTTGGCGCAAGTTGTTACGCCACATTTATGCAAGTCGGCGAAGTATATTTTGAGTCTGTGTGCATGTTTACCTTTTTACTTTTATTAGGTAAGTACCTTGAATTTAGAGCGCGTTTAAAAGCGAGCGAATTTACTGCCAACTTACAAAAATTATTGCCATTAACAGCCCGCACCATTAACGAAAGTGGTGAAGAACTTATAATTGCAGCCAAAAAACTAAAACTTAATGACGTAGTACTCATTAAAGCGGGTGAAACAATCCCTGCCGACGGCGAACTTATAAAGGGTAAAACTACGGTTGATGAATCAATGATGACGGGCGAACACCAACCCGTTACAAAATTTATCGGCCACAATGTCTACGCCGGTTGCGTTAACCATGACGGTGTTATTGAAATAAAAATCAATAAAATTGGCCAAAATACGCTTTTAAATCAAATTATCCGCTTGCAACACAACGCATTAACTAAACGCCCTAAACTGGTTGAAATTACAGATAAAGTTGCGCAATGGTTTATAGCGTGCCTGCTTATATTTGCTTCACTTACAGCTATTGGCTGGTACCAAATTGACCCTGAACACGCATTTTGGATCACCATTTCGGTTTTAGTTGCTACCTGCCCATGTGCCCTGAGTTTAGCCATACCAACCGCACTTACATGCGCGGTTGCAACCTTGACCCGTAAAGGCGTATTAATAAAACAAGCGCATGTGCTCGAAACACTCTCACAAATTACGTTATTTGCCTTTGATAAAACAGGCACACTTACTCAAGGTAAATTTAGCCTAGATGAAGTAGATATACTCGATAAGCAATACACAAAAGCGCAAGTGCTAGATATGGCAGCTATGTTAGAGCGTTATTCTGAGCACCCTATAGCCAGCGCATTTGATGAAATTACTCCTGCTCACCACAATCTTAATAACGTTGAAGTGCATCCAGGTCTGGGAATTAGCGCACAAGATGCAACTAATCATTATGCAATTGGTAAAAGTGGTTGGTTTGATAGCAAAAAATCAAATGCACAAGCAAGCTTGTATATAAATAAGCAGGTTGTTGCACGTTTTTACTTTATTGATAAAGTAAAAAACGATGCTAAAAAGCTTATAGACTCACTTCAATCGCAAAACTTAACGTGTCATATGTTAACCGGTGACGCGTCAGATGCTGGGCAAAAAGTAGCTAAACAACTTAACCTTGAAAGTGTGCAATCTGGGTGTTCGCCACAAGATAAACAAACAGCTGTTGAACAATGGGCGTCACAAAACGAAGTAGTTGCAATGGTCGGCGATGGCGTAAACGACAGCCCTGTATTTGCCAGTGCACATTTATCTATTGCTATGGAAACCGGTGCTGACATATCAAAAAATAGCGCCGATGTAGTGCTCCTTAATAGCGATTTAGCTTCAATTGATCATTTACTCAATGTGGCAAAACAAACCAGACGAATTATTAAGCAAAACCTTGCACTGTCTTTATTGTATAATGCATCCATATTACCATTGGCAGCGCTGGGCTTAGTCGCTCCGTGGATGGCTGTTATTGGCATGTCTGCCAGCTCAATTATTGTGATTAGTAATTCACTAAGGCTATTAAAGTTATGAGCATAATTTACATTTTGATCCCCATTGCCATTTTGTTTGTCATTATTGCTATAGGCGTTTTCTTTTGGGCCGTAAAAAGTGAGCAGTTTTCTGATTTAAATAAGCAAGGTCATAGTATTTTGTTTGAAGACGACAAAGAGCAACATAACAAAAGTAATGATTGACCCTCTTTACACCAGCGCATTTTTAATGGGGCTAATAGGTAGCGGTCATTGCATTGCCATGTGCGGCGGTATTGCAAGCTCATTACAACTGGCAAGTGATAAACGCAAAGCATTCACCTATTCATTTGCCTATAATACCGGACGTGCACTGAGCTACATGGCAGCAGGTGCACTTGTTGCTGGTATTAGCAGCCAATTTGCTAGGCAAAACACATCTTTTTCTTTAGCACTTTCATTCATTGCAGCTATTTTTATGCTCCTTGTCGGCGTGTATATAATGCGCTTAGGCCCTACGTTGCAATGGTTAGAAAAAATTGGTAAAACCTTAGTGTGGCAACACATTGTTAAGCTAAATAAATACTTAATGCCTATTAACTCACCATTTAAAGCCCTAGGTTACGGTGCTTTGTGGGGATGGCTTCCATGTGGACTTGTTTACTCAGCACTTACATGGGCGATGACTAGCCCAAGTGCCCTAGACGGTGCTTTAGTGATGCTTTGTTTTGCTTTGGGTACTTTCCCCGCAATGATCACGTTAGGCGTTACCGCACAAAAACTAAATAGTATTATTAACCACCCTTGGACCCGAATTGTATTGGGCAGTGTTATAATCTGGTATGGTATCTACTTATTGATAATTGCAACTGACAAGCTGATACAATAACCTATTCGCAGTATTAACCTTTTATGGTTATTTTGCAGTCGTGTGTATAAAAATTTAAACGGATTAAATTATGGATTTCTCTCAAAGTCGCGCTAAAGGTAATTGTGCTATTAGCTGTAATAACTGCAGTATTAGTCAATTGTGCTTGCCATTTTCTCTCAATGGCCAAGAAATGGATAAGCTAGACGAAATTATTGAGCGAAAAAAACCACTCCATAAAGGCGATTATCTATTTGAATCAGGCGCACCTTTACAGGCGATTTATGCTGTACGCTCTGGCTCATTTAAATCGTACACATTATCAGAGCAAGGTGATGAGCAAATAACCGGGTTTCATTTAGCGGGTGACTTAGTAGGCTTTGACGCGATAAGCAAAATGGCGCACCAGAGTTTTTCACAAGCACTTGAAACGTCAATGGTGTGCGAAATACCATTCGATACCCTTGACGAACTTGCTGGTAAATTACCAAAACTTCGTCAACAAATAATGCGCTTGATGAGCAGCGAAATTACATACGATCAAGAAATGCTGTTATTACTCAATAAAAAATCAGCAGAAGAACGCTTAGCTAGTTTTATTTATAACCTGTCAGAGCGTTTTGGTGAACGTGGTTTTTCACGCAAAGAATTTAGATTTACCATGACTCGCGGTGAAATAGGTAACTACTTAGGCCTTACCGTAGAGACCATTAGCCGTTTATTAAGCCGTTTTCAAAAAGCCGACTTAATAAAAGTAGAAGGTAAATTTATTACAATTTTAGATAATGATGCCTTAGCTAAAACGGCAGCAATCGTTAAGCCTCGCTAAATTAAATAGTTTGATTTAGAACAACAATTTATATGCTACCCCTTTAACTGTTTTATATTTGCGTTACACTAATTGTACACCCGTTAGGCAAATGGAGTAGCATATGAACACTATTAAACGCATTATTGCGGTTATTGACCCTACCAAAGACGAGCAACACGGTTTATCACGTTCAATAGACTTAGCCAAAAAATCTGGCGCAAGTATTACCGCCTTTATGACGGTTTACGACTTCTCTTATGAAATGACAACGATGCTATCTGGCGATGAACGCGAAGCAATGCGTGATGCCGTACTAAAAGATCGCCAGCTATGGCTTAAAGATTTGGTTTCACCTTACAAAGATATAAATATTGACACCCAAGTGGTTTGGCATAACCGTCCTTATGAAGCCATAATCGATACTGTAATTGATCAAAAGTACGATTTAGTAATTAAAGGCACACATCAACATGGTGCACTTAAATCCGTTATTTTCACCCCTACCGACTGGCATTTAGTACGAAAATGCCCTGCCCCGGTGTTGTTTGTTAAAGAAATGGCATGGCCAGAAAACGGTAATATTTTAGCTGCTGTGAATGCGGTTAGTGAAAACGAAGAACATGTAGCACTTAATAAACGGGTAATTAAAGACGCACAATTTTTATGTGAACTTGCCAACGCAAAACTTAATTTAGTTAATGCTTATCCTGCAACGCCCATAAATATAGCAATTGAAATTCCTGAGTTTAACCCTGGACTTTATAACGAATCAGTTAAAAAACACCACATTGAATCAACCAATGCACTTGCTGCTGAGTTTAATTTAAGCCAAGAGCAATGTTTTATTGAAGAAGGCCTACCAGAGGATGTAATCCCTGATGTAGCTAAGCGGTTAAATAGCGAATTAGTTGTTATTGGTACCGTTGGTCGTACAGGCTTAAGTGCCGCTTTAGTAGGTAATACAGCAGAGCATGTAATTGATAGCCTTGACTGCGATGTACTAGCACTTAAGCCCGATGGTTACGTAAGCCCGATGGCAAAGAAACTAGATTAATTAAAAATTTAGCAAGTAACAAACTGGATATTACTTGCTAAAAATACCGTGTTTAATTACATCCTAAACTCGCATATTCAGGTGGTTTGGGTATAATACGCCCCTTTATTTTTAGCAAATAACTTTGCTGTATTGTTTTACTAGGGGGCGTAATTGTCACACTCAGATCAAGCTAAAGCTCAATTTAACTTAAATAAGCTACAAAAGCGTTTACGTCGCCAAACTGGTCAAGCCGTTATGGACTTCAATATGATTGAAGAAGGTGACCGTATAATGGTGTGTTTATCAGGTGGCAAAGACAGCTACACAATGCTTGAAATGCTTCAACATTTAAAACGTGTAGCACCTATAAAGTTTGATCTCGTTGTTGTAAACCTAGATCAAAAACAACCAGGGTTTCCTGAGCACGTTTTACCCCAGTATCTTGATAAATTAAATGTAGAATACAAAATTGTAGAAGAAGATACCTACAGCATTGTTACTGACATTATTCCTGAAGGTAAAACAACCTGTTCACTTTGCTCACGACTGCGTCGTGGTATTTTATACCGCACAGCAAATGAGTTAGGCGCAACTAAAATAGCCCTTGGCCACCATCGTGACGACATGATTGAAACGTTGTTTTTAAATATGTTTTACGGTGGAAAACTAAAAAGTATGCCGGCTAAATTAATGAGTGATAACGGCGAGCATATGGTTATTCGCCCACTTGCATACTGCAAAGAAAGCGATATAAGCCAATACGCATTTGCACAAGGTTATCCAATTATTCCGTGTAACCTATGTGGTTCGCAAGAAAACCTACAGCGTAAACATACAAAAGCAATGCTCGCTAAATGGGATGCTGAGCACCCAGGCCGTATTGAGAGTATTTTTACAGCAATGCAAAACGTCGTGCCTTCACACTTAGCTGATGCTGATTTGTTTGATTTTAAAAACTTACAAACCGGTGAAGTCATTGATGGTGGCGATATAGCTCTTGATAAGCCAGACATTCCTAAAGTGCCTGTTACTAATGAGCTTGATGAACAAGAAGCGCCAAGTGTAGTTACTATAAATTTAAGCTAACATATCTAGGCTAACAAATTTAAGGGGGTTGTATTTATGTACAACCCCCTTAAATTTACCAATTCAGCCTTACGTTGTCTTTTTAACTCTCAGCTAGGCCTTGTAAAAACTCTAAACTTAACTTTTCTTGTGCATTAGTCTGATACGGCAACTGCTGTAAACTGTCGTACGAGAAATCGTTTATATCAAAATGGCTTATTTCACTATTCCCAAAGCTGTTACGCTCACCTGGGCTTGGCGACATTCTTTCTATTACAAAGTCACTTAAGCGCATATCGGTAACGCCCTTAGGTAATACTGACCAATGAGCTTTTAAGTCTACGGTTTGGCTCCCTTGTGTTAAGCGTTCCTTAGATACCAAATGAGCAAGTGG
Organism: Pseudoalteromonas sp. SR43-7; assembly: GCF_014163785.1. NCBI lineage: Bacteria > Pseudomonadati > Pseudomonadota > Gammaproteobacteria > Alteromonadales > Pseudoalteromonadaceae > Pseudoalteromonas > Pseudoalteromonas sp. SR43-7. The sequence continues at coordinate 45,198 of NZ_JACJDY010000009.1, forward strand.
TGTATCACCACTATATAAATTCGCCCTAACACGATACAAACCACTTTTTATCACCGTTAAATTAGCTGGCATAATCATGTTTTCATTTTGAGCATAAGCTATTTCAAAACCTGTCAAAGTAGCACTTGGCGGCATATATTGAATTTGCGCAACTACGGGTACTTTTTTGCCGTCAACATCGCCCTGCACATACACTTGCAAACTACGAGGGTAATCTTCATCTTCTTTAAATGTAATAATTGCCTCACCTTCACGCGCATTGCCCGTATGGGTATTTAATACTTCCTTTGTATCAGTATTTGCAAGTTCAATGACCACTTTACCAAGCCCTTGAGCGCTTACCTTTATTGTTATTTCTTCTGGATATACAAAACGATATTGTTTGAGGCTTACCGTTAAAGCATCGCCGCTTTCACCTATGGGGCTCGACACAGGATAAAACTGATTTGGCTTTAATCGATCTTCATCTAAAGGACTTAAAGGTTGAGAATAAGGAGGAAACTTAAGTGCACTTTCGTATTGCATCACCACTTGCTGCGCTGCTTTTGTTAGGTCTTCATTAAACGCAATTTGCTTTTTTGATTGTGGTTTTTTAGCTTTAGGCACATCTATAGGGATCACTTTTACAGGCGATAAGTCAGGTGCGTTCGCGCTGTGTTTAATCTGTGGTTTTATTGGCTCAGCAACTTTATGAGCATCATTTTTACCAGTAAACCATAGCGAGAATAAAATAGTGCTAATAATTAAAGCAACGACATAAAATTTTTTCATTTTTATATTTCAATCTTTTATAAGGCGTATAGTTTTTAATACCAATCTGCTTATATATGGGTCTATTTAACGTCAAGAAAATTACGCTAGAACTAGGCAAAAATTTTTGTATCTAGTTGTTCTCGGCAATTGCTCCCTGCATTGCTCTACCTCCTGCATCCATGCAGTCGTAAATAAAAAATTTTTAACGACGTTATAGTGGAATTTAATTCGTTAAATTGATCAAAGATTTATGCAGATTGGTATAACTACACGCCTTCTATGTTATGGAATCACATTATAAATAAGTGCTGATGCACTTAAATTATTTGAATCCCTAATATAACGATATTGTTTTTTCCAAAACCAACTACCTGTAGTTTTATCAAACGTATTAAACCCTACGTTATTACCTTCAACATTTACGTTATTCATGGCTATTGTGACATTACCTTTACGCTGCGCGTTATGTATTTCGTTATGGCTATAACTGTCACTCATCATCATTGGATAATGATTTGGCATAAAGCTACTAACAGCATCACCTTGCGATTTTAAATGGCCATCTGTATCAATACTGCTGCTACAACTTCCAAACGAGCCAGCCGAACTTGCACCACATGAAGAGTGCGATGCTACAACCGAATCATCATTACCTTTTAAAAATCCACCTGTTAAACCTAAATACGCATTACCATCTGCCACAAAGCGTAATCTAGGTGTACGTGCATCAGGAAATGGCGATATTTTACGGGCATTATTCACTTTTAAATCGTGTAATACACCAACAGCTTCGGTTACATCGCTCCCTAGCCACCATTTGAGTGCTGCATCGACCGCAAAGTTCCATGATGCGCCAGTTAAAGCACTAACTGCTACATCAGCCAGCTCACTTCCACCGCCCGCGCCTGCTAAATCAAACGTCGCAACAATATTAAGCGGCTGTAAGCCTGCGTTTTCTAACCAGTTTTCTTGGTTATCAATAATATGGCGTGCAACTAAGTCGCCTGTTGAATGTGTTACAAATACACAGCCATCACTGCATAAATTAGAGCGTGAAATTTGCTTTAACTTTGGCCACACCCAATCGGTAGCAATTTTACCTTCAATTCGCTCATAAGCAGGCCAATCAATTCGCTCATCTGCACGATTATTCCAGTACGATTGCCAATATGTTTCACCGTCATTAATTACATCACTACCCGACTTATTGGTTATTTGCGAAGTTTGTAACCCGTGAATTAATATAATTTTGTAGTCTTTACTCGCAGCAGAAAAGCTCATTAGCATAGCAAGCCCAGCACCAATTAGGTGACTTGGTTTAATTAATGTGTGTGTGCGCTTAGTGTTGTTCATACAATTCCTTAATGTTGTGTACGTAATATTTTATTATCATTTAAGGTATTCATACTAGGGCTTGTCAGCCTTGGCGTTCATCAGTATTAGGAACAAAGAACAAAAATGCAACAATTTATTATCATTTATAGAGATGAAGAAACTTATTACTTGTTATTTAATGGGTTAATAAAGAATAGTTGTTAAATTTAAAATTATCAGGGATGTTTCGAGAGTAATATTGAGGGGGGTTAGGTTGAGCGGGTACCGGTAAAGGTGCCCGCTTTAGAATAAGGACGTAACTAATCTAGCCGTTAGCTTTGAGTTCACTGGTAAATTGCCCAATCGCATTTACAACTTCTTGTGCGCCTTGCTGAATTTCCTGCATCACATCACCCGACTCTTTAGATAGTGCTAAACCTTGCTCTGCTTTTTCTTTACCTTTTTCTATTACAGCCACCGTATTTTGGGTTTGTGATTGGTTACGCTGTACTACTTCTACTATTTCTTCTGTTGCTTTTGATGTACGAGATGCAAGCAGTCGAACCTCGTCTGCAACCACAGCAAAGCCTCGACCTTGCTCGCCAGCTCTAGCCGCTTCAATTGCGGCATTTAATGCTAACAAATTGGTTTGCTCTGCAATACTACTAATACTTTGTACAATACTCGATATTTGTTGCGACTGCTGATCAAGCGCTGAAATTTCACTTGCCGCTTGCTCCATGTTAATAGCCAGCTCGGTCATTACTGCAACCGTATCTTGTATAACGCTCGCGCCTTGCTCTGCTTTTTTATCCGTTTGGGTTGAGGTGCTATAAGCAATTTCGGCAGCCTTAGATATCGCAATTTCTTGATTTACTTGCTCTGTAATAACTGTTGCAAACTTCATTACTTTATAAAGCTCATTCGCGTCATTTGAGATTGGGTTATATGACGCTTCTAACCATACAACATTGCCGTATTTATCAACACGCTTAAAGCGCTCCGCTATAAACTGTCCTTCTCTTAATTTAGCCCAAAACTGTTGATACTCTTGGGAATTATACTCTGAAGCTTCACAAAATGTGCGATGGTGTTTTCCTATTAATTCACTTTCTTGATAACCCATTGCTGATAAAAACTGCTCATTTGCTTTTAAAACATGGCCTTCTAAATCAAATTCAATTACTGCCATAGAGCGATATATCGCTTTGATAGTGTCGCTTTGCTCGCGGGAAGCCGTAATTGTTTTTGTAAGCACACTCCCGAATATAGAAAAATAGAGCAACTGATCTTGCTCCCCTTTTACAGGATGTACTATTAAACGTAACCATTCAGCTTTACCATCACCGCGCGCAATTTGTAATGCACCGCCCCAATGTCCTTCTTTTTTTATAGCTTGCTGTAGGCTTTTAAATTCGACAGATTGACGAGATGACTCAGTAATAAAATCATCAAAAGAGTTATTAGTAAGATCGTCTTCGTTGTAGCCTAAGTTTTCTAAAAACCTATCATTGGCGTGCGAAATTCTGCCATCGTAGAGAATGTTCAGTACTAACATCTCTCGGTAAAGCCCTTCCCACACTTGTTGTAACGGATAGAGTTCTGCTTTTAAAGAGGCTATTTCATTTTGCTTATTTTTAGAAAAAAACATTAATATCCTTAATTGGGCGTGTTGACCTTTGTGGATTGAAATTTGTTCAATCTAGGGGCGATTAAATCACGGCGCGAGGTTTGTAACCTAGTGGGCTCGATAACTGCTCCTGCGTTATTCTAATGGCTTACATCCATGTAAGAATAAGTAAAAACCGAGCAAAGCTTCCGCGTCCTGCTCACGCCCCTTACCTACATCCATGTAGGCAACAAAGAGTTAATCGTCCCTAGAAAGAACCCAAAGGGCAGCGTATGTTTGGTATTTATACTACGTTATCGCCTATTTATGGGAAATACCACACTACATAGGCTCTGCCTTGCCTAAAAACCAAACACACTACTGCAAATTCACCCACCAAAGATCAACACGCCCGAATACATTCAATATAAAATTAACTTTAGTATAGAAGACATTTATAATAACGCGATAAATAACAAGCAGTTTGAAGCTAAATTATTAATAAAAAATTCAAATTAAGCTTAAAATTGTAACCTTTCATATAAACCAGATGCTCTTGATACGCTTTTATTCATTGCTAGTTGCAGTACTTTTTTGTCAGCCACCAGCTCAAACTTATTTTTAGCGCGGGTTATTCCCGTATACACTAATTGCCTGTTAATACCCATGCGCGCTTGTTTTAGCGGTGGCAGTACCATAGCGGTGTAACTAAACTCTGAACCTTGTGATTTATGAATAGTCATTACGTATACTTTATCGTGTGCAGGGAGTCGTGCTGGCGAAAATGCTCGTTGATTACCTTGCTCGTCAATAAATATGGCTTTGAGCTGATTGCTTTCATCGGGCATTAAAATACCAATATCGCCGTTAAATAACTTAAGCTGGTAATCGTTTTGGCTCACCATAATGGGCATGCCTGTATAATGATGAGTATTAGGGCTAACTGTTATTAAACCTTGCTGTTGCAATACGCGCTCTATTCGCTGATTTAAGCTATGCACGCCGTAATCGCCCTCTCGTACCGCAGCTAAAAGCTGATAACTAGCAAAAGCAGCATGCACCTGAGCAACATCTGCACCTTGGGCAATTAAGTTAAGGTATTTTGCATAATGACTTGCTGCACTTTTAACAAGCTTTTCAATTGGTTTCGCTACAAAGTCGTAATCTAAAATTACATCGTTAAAACGCCCTTCGGTACTTTCTTGCTCAACGTAATTTAAAATACCGGTGTTATTTGTGTTTACCGCAAGTGCGAGTTGACCAATGCCGCTTTGTGCATCAAATCGATAACTGTGCTGTAAAAAGGCAACGCAATCTGCGAGTATAAATTCACTCACGCTTTGCGCTACGAGCTTAGGCTCATTATTAAAACATAAGCTATTTAGCTCATCACAACGTGCTTGCGAGTAGCGTGGCGTTTGCCCAAGTGTTAAACCTTGGCATAAATCGCTCATTACGCTGCCAGTATCTACCGAGGCAAGCTGGTCTTTGTCACCTAGGAGTATTAATCTCGCATGCGCAGGCAGTGCTTCTATTAATTTAGCCATCAGCGATAAATCGACCATACTGGCTTCGTCAATAATCAGCACATCTAAATGCAGTGGATTGCTTTTGTTATGTCTGAATTTATTAGTAAACGGTTTTACGCCTAATAAGCGATGAATAGTTTGAGCGTTTTGCGGTATCAGCGTTTTTATATCATCAGGAATCGTTGTGAGCTTATTTTTAGCGCCTAAAATAGACTCACTTAAACGTGCAGCGGCTTTACCTGTCGGTGCCACCAGCTTAATGCTAAGCGGCGCGGTTTTATAAAGTGACTGCAAAATAGCCAACAACTTAGTCACTGTGGTAGTTTTACCGGTACCTGGACCACCCGTGATCACGCTAAAGCCTTTGGTGGCAGCAATCGCACACGCCACTTTTTGCCAATCAGTTTCAATTGCAGAATCAGCAGGAAAATAGGTATTTAAAAGTTCTGCCAATATTTCATTATTAATATTGAGCTTTCGCTCGCTCATACTTAATAATCTGTCAGCGAGTGTTTGCTCATAACCGGCAAGGCGCGCAAAATAAAGTCGCTCTTTAAACAGTTGCAGTGGTTTACTCTCGCCCACGCTTTCATGGTTTTGTAAATAACTGAGCGCTGTATGTACATTAAAGTCATCACTAAACGGGCTTAGCGTACTGGGTACATTGCCATCTAGTTTATTAAAGTCGCTTTTGCGCAAGTTAAAAGGATTGCTCCAGTCAACCTCATTTAAAGTTAGGCAGCTATGCTGACTTTGCTGCGATAAGCACAGTAATAAAATAATATAAAACAGCTCATTATGTGTTTGCTCAATGTCATTAGCACACAGTAATTCAGCGAGTTTAACATCAACCACACGTAGTCTATTTTGCGCTAATAAATATTCAAGTAACGGGACTTCGATAATAGTATTATTTAACACAATGTCCTCTAATGGGACATCTTGTGCTACATTTTTTGAAGTAAGAGGCTCTACGGCTTCATTATTAAGTGTCTCGTCTATATCGTCAAACAAGCCAGGTTGCTCATTTAAATCGCTCATAGCATGGCTCCTTGGCTAAATAAGCCATCTAAAATAATCACTTGTTCTTCAGTTAGCTTTTTAAAGTACACGCCTTGCCCTGCCGGCATCCCACGTAAAAACGTGTAATACACGCCGCCTAAATGGGTTTCTATTGAGTAATCAGCTATACGTTGTTTTAATAAACGATGCAGCGCTACCGTGTAGATTAAATACTGTAAATGATACTGATGACTGCTCATCGCTTGCTCAAGCATGTCGCTCTCGTAATCAGCTGGCGTGCTACCTAAATAATTAGACTTATAATCTAAAATATAATATTTGCCTTGGTAGCAAAATATTAAATCGACAAAGCCTTTTAACAAGCCCTTTACGTGCGAAAATTCAAGCTTACTTTGTGTAAAACCAAAATGTTTAACCAGCATTTCGTTTAGCTTTGGTGCACTTAAGCTCTCAAGAGGTAAATTAAATTCCATTTCGACTAGGCAATCTCTGGGTGTAAGCACACCCAATGAAAGAAGGCTTTTTTCTAAAGAACTGTTATCTAGGGGGCACGCAAGAACATCAAGTACCCACTTTTCAGCCACTTCTCGCCATTGATCACCTATGTGGTACTTTTCAAGGCTGCGCTTAACTACTTCAGATAAGTTTTGCTCGGTATTAGTTGGGTGAACTATTGGGCTAGTAAAATCTATTTGTTCAAATATTTCGTGTAAACAGCTACCAGGCTTTGCCCCTTTAGGAAAACTATAAGGTGATGGTAGTTCGTCCTCTTGCACTGCAAACTCGTCTTTTTCGTGATCTTCATCACTTCGCCCTGGGGCTAATTGGTCGCTGTGCTTTTTAAAGCTCAACGCACTAAAGCTGGTTGCTCGCCAGTTACGTTCAATATTTGCTGTTACTTTATTAACACTTAACGTTTGCTGCGCACTTTCACTGTTATTAAAACAAAGTGTTCCCTGCTCTAATAATGTTTGTGAGGTAAATTGCTGATAGCTCATCGCGCTGTTAGCGTCGCAAAACTCACTTAAATGCGTGCGCCATGTTTGGCTACTGGCAAGTTCAAGCCCTGCAAATAAAACATGCCCAAGTGCACTACTTTGCATAGCCAAGCGGCTACTTTGTCCTTGCCCTATGTTATAAACACCAAGCGCACAAAAATGTACGGCGCGAGTAAGTGCTACATAAAGCAGGCGTAAATCTTCAGCTAGGCGTTCTTGTTCTGCTTTTTGAAGGGCATCTTCGTCTTTACTTAAATCGTAAACTAGCTTGCCATTATTATGATAAAGCGCTTCTTTTGTTTCGCGATAGCCACTGGCAAACGGCATAAATACCAAAGGGTATTCAAGCCCTTTTGAGGCATGCATAGTGACAATTTTAACTAAGTTGGCGTCACTTTCTAGGCGTACCTGTACTGTTTCACCGTCTTGTTGGCTTACCTTTTGTGCAAACCATCGCAGTAAACGCAGCGTGCCTTCAAGCTCTATTTGTTTTTGCTGAAGTATTTCGCCCAAGTGCCTAAAGTCCGTCAGCCAACGCTCAACGTTATATCCTAACCCTTGCCATTTAGCGCTAAGTTGGTTATGGCTCATTAAGCGCTCAAGCATTGCCATAGCGCCTTGCTTGTTCCAAATGTGGCTAAGTTGTGCAAAAAAGTTTAAGTAGTCTTGCCATTTATTTTCATCATCAGCGAGTGCATGTATTTCGTTATAACTTAAACAAAATAGCGGACCAGCTAAAACACCGCGCAGCAATGACTCATCATATTGTCCATGCAGCGCTGTTAAAAAGTTAAGTAGGTGATGGCTAAGCTCTTGGCTAAAAACGCTCTCGCGCGATAAATACACGCTGGAAATTTTGGCATCACCTAGCGCTTTTTTCATTATTTGCGCTTCAACACGGTCGCGCACTAATATACAAATATCGGCAGCGCTGACAGGGGTACTGCCAATACACGCATCCCCTTGTTTTGCTTTTTCAAGCAGGATCACTATTTTATTAGCAAAGTGAGTGGCTAAATGTGCTTGCCCTACACCTTTGTTGGTTGGTTTGTTTTTTTCGTCTGCGGCTTCATCCACAAATACATTAAATTCGAATGCGGTCGTGGGTTTGCCATCAATTAAAAAAGAGTCTTCCGCTTTTTTACCTTTAGCAGCTACTGCGTTAAAGGGGATGGCGTCGTTATAAATAAAGCTGTTAGCGTGTTTGCCAAATAAACTATTAACGCTATTGACTATATCGGTGCTTGAGCGAAAGTTAGTACCCAGCGTAAATTGCTGATCAGTCTGTACAGCTTCTTTTGCGCCAATATAGGTAAAAATATCTGCGCCCCTAAAGCCATAAATAGCTTGTTTAGGGTCGCCTATCATGGCAAGCGTGGTATTTTGTTGCCCATAAATTTTACTAAAAATACCGTACTGAATCGGATCGGTATCTTGGAATTCATCAATCATGGCAACCGGGAACAACTGCGCAATTTTTTGCGCTAGTACGTCGCCTTGCTCGTTATTAAGCGCACTGTGTAAATTGGTCAATAAGTCATCTGGGGTGATAACGCTTTGCTCTTGCTTGCGCTTAACTATTGCGGCTTTTACCCAGCGTGCTGCATGTTGTACAACCGCTATTTTTAGCCCTTGGTTTATGGTGTTGTTAAGGGCGGCAAGCTCGTCAAACTGACTCAGTAATGGATGCACAAATAATGGCTGATTTTTTTTATAATTGCTCACATCGCTTAAGTTTTCTGTACTCCACACTTCAAACGAATACTTGCTAGTGCCAAATTCAAAAAACAAATCGCCGCCTAAACAAAATGCTTCAAGCGCACCAAGGCTGCCTTTTCGTGCTGGCGTTTTAGACCCGCTTAAACCCGAGCTTTTAATAGCACCGATAAACTCTTGCTCTAACACCGCTTTTTTAAATGCAGGCACACGGGTTATGTACTCGTCACGGGCTTTCCATACATCATCTAAATTTATTTGTGGTGTAATGTGTGCATTAGCTTTGTTTAAAATGCTCGCCACTTGAGCGAATAAAGACTCTGGTGCGGCAAATACATCTAAAATAGCATCGGTGCGTTCTTTATTAAGTGGGTATACAAACGCACGCCAAAAATCTTTAATGGTTTCAAGTAATATGTCGCGCTCATCTAAAATAAATTCGAGATTAAACGCCACTCCCGACTCAAACGCATGTTGTTTTAGCATCCGCTGACAAAAGCCATGAATAGTAAAAATAGCGGCTTCGTCCATTGATTTAGCAGCTGCATCGAGCAAATCAAACGCGCGGTGCTTATCATCAATTTTGGCAATTACGCCTTCAATGAGTTCGTCGTTTGGGTCTTGCCCAAGCAATGCGTCGCGCGCAGCAATAATTCGGCTGCGTACGCGGTCTTTAATTTCTTGGGTGGCGGCGTCGGTAAAGGTTACAACCAAAATTTGCTCAACACTGAGCGGCGTACTTAACTCACCTTCTATTTGCATACCTAGTAAGTAACGTAAATACAGCCCCGTAATCGTATAGGTTTTGCCGGTACCCGCACTGGCTTCTATTAAACTTTGACCAATGAGCGGCATAGTAAGAGGATTAAGTGCTTGCATGGTCACTCTCCTTTGCGTGTTCAAATAAAGGCGTGAGCAATTTATCACTCCATTTTATAAATTCTTCTTGGCAGTCATTTAGCGATTGCACCGTTAAGCGAATATACGGATTTTCGCCCTCGCCTCGCCCTATGTATTGCGGGCTAAATTTGCTCATTGCTTTTGTTATATCGCCGCCGCTTTTAACGTATTCATAACCACTTACCGGAAAGAACGGCACAGGCTCCGCGCGCAGCGCTTTGTATAACTCAAACCAATCAAGTAACAATGCATCGGCATCAGCTTTATTAATTGGCGCAAAGGTAATTTGCTTATCAAGCCCAAGTAACAATGTTTCTACTTGTTGATCCATACTTTGCGCTGCGAGGTGATAAATAAAGCCTTTAATTAAATCTTTCGCTTTAATACTCGCACTGCGGTAAAACACTTGTTTTTGCAAATACACATGATTGAGCCAGCCCTCTATTTTAGTGCCTTCAATGGTAAGCAAAACTTCTATTGGCTCACTTTTCCCGCCTTTAATGTGCTCTTTTACTTGCCCTGCAAGCGCGTCAACTCGGTGCTCCATACTCTCAAATATGAGACTGCCTACATTGGCTTGAGGTAACTCACCCCGCTGCAGTATTTGCTCGGTACTTAGGGGTTGCTCGTTTATATTGGCTTTAAGTATTTCATCAAGGTAAAAATAACGGCGCAGCGCATCTAGGCTAAAGGGTTCTTCGTCTTTTGCTACTTCGTTAAATTGTGGCAGGCGTAAGCCCAATGTTTGTTGATAAAAGCTCTCTTGTGCGCTGCACACACTTCTAATAAACACATCAAGATCTAGCTGATCTGGCACAGTCACATCAAGCGCAATAACTGGCTCTGCTTTAATTGACTCACTTGGCAGCCAAATTGGATTGTAACTGTGGTTGCTCAGCACAGTATTTGCTTGCTCATCGGCTAAATAGTAATGGCTATTAAAGGGCTGTAAATGCTGCTGATTAATTAGACATGCGGGCAGCGTTTTTTCACTCTTTTCGCTTAATACAAAACTACGCCCAATATATTCTAACAGCTCGCTTACAAGGGTTGATGGCATGCGCGGTTGGTTATCAAAACACGAGCGACCAATGTAACTCATGTATAAGTTGTCGCGGGCACTCAGTAGCGCTTCTAAAAATAAGTAGCGGTCATCTAATTTACGTGATCGGTCACCTTTTTGCTTTTTAGAATAAGGCACTAAGTCAAAACCAATAGGCTGTACGTTACGCGGGTAGTCAGCATCGTTTAAGCCCAGCATGCATACCACTTTAAATGGTACGGCGCGCATGGGCATAAGCGTACAAAAGTTTACTTGCCCAACCAAAAACCGCTGCCCTACGCCTTTTTCTTGAATGCCTTGTTTAACTAAGTAACTAACAATACGCTGCGAAACTGCTTTACTGTAATCGCCGTTGTCGTGGTGTTTTTGTAACTCTTCGAGCACGTTTTGAAGTACTAATAAATCCCAGCTGTCGTCGCTTTCACTTTCGTATATGGCGTTTAATAGCTCGCTTAAAATATGCGCTTTATTAGTGAGCGTATCATCGGGCGTTAGCTGCTCTTTAAAGCTTTGCAGTACATCAATAAAATGTACGAGCTTGTTAAGTGTATCAAGCGCCATGCCTTCTACTTCATCAGCGCTGTAAATACCGTTAAACGGGCATTGTTCGTCGCGCATGGCTATACCAAGCAGTAAACGGTTGAGCCCATGTTGCCAGGTATTTAAATCGATAGCGGGTAAATCAAAGCTGCTTTTATGCGCTGCGTTTATACCCCATTTTACCCCTACACGTTCAAGCCAATATTGAATTTGCTCGTATTCGTGCGCTTCAAGCCCAAACTTTTCGGCTATTTGCGTCACTTGTAATAAATCGAGAATATCCGACACACCAAAGCGCGAAAACGGTAAGTTAGCTAAACTCGCAAATGAACTAAGCACGGGCTTTTCTTGCTCTATGGCTAAATCGGCTAATGCGTACGGAATAAAACGGCTGCCTTGCGCCCCGCCAAATACAGCTTCAATATAAGGGCTGTAAGTGCCTACATCGGGCATCATGACAATTATGTCTTTGGGAGTAAGCGTTGGGTTTTGATTAAATAAGTTAAGTAAGTAGTCGTGCAAGCGCTCAACTTCTCTGAGCGGTGTATGGCAATCGCTGAGCGTAATACTGGTGTCGGTTGCGCTGATTGGTAACTTACCTTCGTCGTTTATAAACCACTCTTTGTTATCGGTCAGCGATTCGCCTTTAAACGCAAGCTGATAAATCTCGCTTTGTACTTGCCCTAGTAAGGTGTCGTCAAACACATCAATAAAACCATCAATCCAACGGGCATCTAACTGTACAAGTTGTTCAAAATAGTCGCGGCCTAATTTACCCCACGACGATAACAACGGATTACCAATAAAGTAGTATTCTTCATCTGGATTGGTTTGTTTTTTTTGTTGCGCTTCCACCAGCGGCATTTTGGCGTATTTAGCGCTTATTTTAGCTGCTGTTTTTTCATCTATGATATCGCCCCAGTAGTGCTCACTTGGGTTAAAAAAGAATAATATAACCTCTGTTTTTTTACTCAGTGCTTCAAACACCTCAAGCTGGGAGCTGGCAATCGCCGATATACCAAATAAACTAATGCGTTGTGGCAGTATGCTATTATCCATGGTCTCAAGTGCTGCAAGTAATTGCCCTTGCATGTTAGCGCGATGAAATTGGCTTTGCCCAAGCTCTTGGCTTAGTTTTACAATGCGTCGCCATAAATCAGGTTGCCATGGGGCAATGGCTACATCTACGTCATCAAGCTCATCTTTGCCGCTATCCCATGTGGCTATCCAGTGTGGTCGGTACATTAAATATTGGTCGTACACGTCGGCTATTTTTTCACATAGCGCAAAGGTTTTTTGCCCGTCAATATCGCCCTCTAAATAGGTTTTTAGCGGCAAATATAATGGCTCATCAATACAGTTTGGTAAAATTGCAAACAGTTTCCAAGCAAGGTTGGGCTTATTAAATGCCGACTCTTTAGGGACATTTGGCAGTAATTGCTGATACAACTGCCAAATAAAGCTCGACGGCAGCGGAAAATCTACCTGCGCTGCGACCCCTAAGTTTTCGCTCAAACCTATTTTTAACCACTGCGACATACCCGGCGATTGCACTAGCACCACTTCTTTGTCGAACGGGCTTTGCAATGGGTTTATTTTTAACAGCTGGTGGAACTGCGCTTGCAGGGCTTCCATCCGGTTTGATTGAATAATATTTAGCATATAACACTGACCTTGCTTGAGATAAAACCAGTGTAAGATATTTTCAATATTAGGGGTAGCGCAAACAGGTAATTGATATTAATAAATCAGAGAGTTAGCAAGTAATTTAAACGCACAGCATTAATTTTGATCACTGTGCGTTTTTGTTTATAGAGTAATGTTATTTATAAGGGCTAATACTTGATAAACTAAAGTCACTTTGCATTATTACTTGGCCATCAATGCCTTTTAATTTAAGTGAAATAGTGGGATCAGTTTGCTGCCAGTCTATGCTTAAATCACCGTAATTTACGTTATGAGTATAATTCCCTACTCGGTGCTTGTTAGGGCTTACGTCTTTCCATTTTTCAGTTAAGCCTGAGCTGGTCATCTCAATTAATGGGTAATCAAGGTTTTGCTGATACTTTGATATTTCACCCCAGTGCGTATCGCCGCTGATGATCACGACCCCATTTACTTTATGCTTTTTAATCAATGCAAATAAACGATTTCTATCTTCAGGAAAGTTTGCCCATGACTCCCAACCTGTAAAATCGGGTGAAAGCTGTAAGCTTGAGGCAATCAATTTAATTGCAGCAGGCTTTTTAAGCTCTTGTTCAAGCCATTGCCACTGGGCTTCACCTAGCATTGATGCGCCCTTCACTTCACTAGGACTATACGGGCCTTGGTTATTTAACTTACGTTTAGTGTAGTATTCAAGCTCACCTACATGGTTTAACGCATCACGGTTCCAACGTAAATCAGGCATTATTACTTGTATGGTTTGCTCATTTTCACCATACATGTACGAGGTATAAATTCCATCAGAGCGAGTGCGACGCGCTGAGTTTGCAGGCTCACCCCAAAAATTAAGCATAATTTGGCGTGATTGCTCTTTATGCGGATACTCTTTACCTGCATCGTTTTGGCCATAATCGTGGTCATCCCACATAGCAATAATAGGCGTTTGCGCTTTTAACGTTTTAAAACCAGGCTTTGCCCCTAAACGTTGGTACTTATCGGCAAGTACATCCATATCGTTGGTATCGCCGTAGATATTGTCACCCAAAAATATAAACAAATCGCCTTTCTCTTTGTTAATTGCATTAAATATGGGTATCTTTTTATCTTGATGCCCACACGAACCAAATAGAATTTTAGATGGCGCGGCAGTAACACCTGTACTAATAACCAAACTCAACACCAAGGCAAATAGGGTTAATGGTTTTAATAGGTTCTTCATTTTAAAATCTCGCTAATAGCAGGCGCCATATTTGAATTTATTTCATTTGGGTTTTGCCCAAGCGCCTTTAAAACGGTCGCCGCTATTTGCGCTTGTTTAAGCTCATTTTTAGTTTTAATTAAGCCACTACCTTTTATTGCGGGGCCAATGGCCGCAAGCCAAATATGTTCAGAGCCGACAATTCCTTCTGGGTAGGTATTTTCACCTAACTCTAGCTCAGCAAGTGCACGTTTAGAGCTGTGATGTTGCCAATCGTTGGCATTATTGCCACGGCCGTGATCAGTAGTAATAATTAGTGTGGTGTTATTTTTATAACCCGCTGTAGTTTGAATGGTTGCCCATAAGTCTTTTATAAACGCGTCACTTTGCCTTGCCGATTTAAGGTATTGATCGTAATGACCATCATGCGCAAAGTCATCGGTTTCGCCTAAACTTATCACTAACAACTTAGGCTTTTTAGCCAACATATACGCTTTAGCAAAGCGGTATGTAAAACTGTCTAGTCGTACGTTATACCAAGGACTGGGGATTTCGTTTTGTAGCGCATTTAACAGTGGCGCATCTGTGAATAAATTCTCTTCAATTGACATAAAACCTGCATTTACATACACGTTACTGCGCTTAGTATTTACAATGTATGGAAATACATCCCAACTGCCAAATAAGGCTGTGCTACTTTTAAACTCAGGTAACTTATCTAAACGCTCTAAAATAGTTTTATTTGGGTTGAGCACTTTGTTATTACTATTTATATTTTCGTCAACTTCACCGGTGAGTATTTCGTTATAACCAGGGTATGAAAAATACCACGGGTTACTTACCGACATAGTAGAGCCGTTAGCTCTATCGCCAATTATAATCCCTTTTTTAGCCACTACTTGAGTTAAAAAAGGCATTAATAATTGCTGGCGCTCATTCGCTGTTTTTGCCCAAAATTGCGTATTTAATTGCTCTGGCTTTTTAACAAAATCAGTATTATTAATTAAGCTATTATCAGCCCCATAAAATACTTCTTGCCAGCGTACTCCATCAAGCGTTACCAGCACTACATTTTGCGCTGCTGTTGCAAAGTTGCTCGCTAATACACTTAAGCTAAATAGTGTTACTTTTATAATTGTTTTCATCGCGTTTGCGCCCTTTCATATAATAAAGCCCATCAATGATGGGCTTTATATTAATTCAATTACTAAAACCTAATTAAAAGTCAGCGGTAAATGTAACTGCTGCGGTGCGAGGCGCGCCAATGTAATAAGTAGCGCCGTTACCAGTACCACCTGCTAAGTAGCTTTTGTCAGTAACGTTATAAACAACAAACGATACGTCAATGGCTTTAAACGGACCTGCATCTACGTCAGTTGAATAACCTGCATTAAAATCAAGTACGGTGTAGCCGTCTACTTTATTACGGGTGCGAGTGTCTTCGTCTTGCCATGCACCTAAGCGCTCACCGGTGTATTTAGCGGATAAACCAACACGAAAGCCATCGCTAAAGTAATCGGTAGATACCACAAATAAATCTTCTGATGAATCTATTATGCTGTCGCCTTTTCTAAAGCTCGGTGCTACCTCATTACCACTTTCATCTCTTAATATTACACCCTGTGAATCGTATGCATTTGGATCATCGGATGAATACTCAGAACTGCTATTTGTATACGACGAGTACACACTCCAGCTTGGTGTTAACATATAGCTTGCTGCAAGCTCAAGCCCATTTGAGTCAATCCCCCCTACATTTACGTACGAGCCATTTGTACCAATGGTGTAATCAATGCCGTCTGTGCCACTACCAGGGGCAATAAAGGTAATGCGGTTATCAAACTTAACACTGTAAGCCGTTGCTGTAAGGGTTAATCTGTCGGCTTGGTAACGTACACCAAAGTCGATGTTGTCGGCAGTTTCTGGCTCTATGTTTGTAAGTGTTGAGCTATCTCGCTCAAGCACACCGTCTTTTATTGCTGAAAAATTCTCGCTGTAACTAGCAAATAATTCTGTGCTGTTATTTAGTTGATACAATACGCCACCGCTAAATAACACGTCTGAGTCGCTATCTACTTTATCTGATCTTTCGTTAGCAAAGTGGTCATACTTTTGTAATTCAACTAAATACTGTTTTGCACCAATATTTAATGTTAAGTCACCAAAATTAATCGAGTCTTGTAAGTACCATTTGAATGTATCGGTATCAAAAGTGTTTTTGTATTGTGTCCAGTAAGGCGTGCTATCAAAGTGATGATAAATACGCGCGTCAATTACTTTGTGCCAATCACGCGATTCATCACGCTCACTTTGCTCATACCAAAAGCCCGCTTCTATATCGTGATCACCAAATGTAGCTTGGTAATTTGCCGTTACACCTAAACGATCTTTGTTGTAATGCGTATGGCGGTAAGACATAACCGGCGTTGCTGTTGCATCGTAACACGCAGGATTTAAACCAGGACCCGACTCCCATGGCCAGCTCAAACTTTGCGTACAATCGGCATTGGGTGCAAGCGGGTTGCCTTCACTATCAGCAAAACCATAAGAGCCTGCATTAGTGCCACCCTCGGTTGTTGGGTCGCCATTTTCATCAACAGGCGTTGTTAAATAAGGTGGGATCCAATCGCCGCGACCTGAATTTTTATGATAATAAGGGCTAACAGTTAATAATGAAGTTGCTGAAATCGCGTATTCAAATTTTAAATAGCCTAAGGTATTTTCACGAAGCGTTCCCCAACCTTCTGCAAACATTTGGTCAAAGTGCGGAACTCCCGTCCAATTCCATGTTAGCTGATCCCAATCGGGTGTTTGTTCAAACTGCTCAAGGCTTACGCTGTTATAGTTTGTCTCGCTTACATCATCGTAAGATAAACGACCAGTGAGCGTTAAATCGTCAAAATTAGATACAAACTTAAGCTCAGCGTGTTGGTTGTCTTTGCCCCCATTACTGCCTGAACCAATCCAGCGGCTTGTATCTGTTTGCGAGTAACTTACGTACGCTTGTGTGTTATTAAAAACAGTGCCTGTTTCGTGTTTAATATAATAACGCGTGGCATCGTGACTGCCTGATGTATAAGCAAAGGTAGTGCCTTTTTCAAGGCTTGGGTCTTTACTTACAAAGTTAAATGTCCCGCCTAGTGCTTCAAGTGAAGCCGACTTAATATCAGACGTACCTTGACCTACTTCTACTGTTGCTAAATTTTCACTCTCCAAGTAACGGTTAGCTTTAGCACCACCGCCGTAATTAGAGCCACCATTGGGAATGCCATCAACGGTCATACCTAATTGTTGTTGGTTTCCATCAATACTAAAACCACGCATAGTGATTGTAGTAGACCAATCGTCGCCACCAAATGCATCACCTTCGTTTATGCTAATCCCTGGTAAATTATCAATAACCGATAATATGCTCGATACCGAACTTTGTTGCTCAAGCATTGCAGGCTCAATAACATTGTTAGCGTAGCTCGTTGGTTTAGCAACCACGGTTACTTCTTCTATGGTGTTGTCGTTAGCATAAGTAGATGTTGATACCGCCATAGCAACTGCCATGCTCAATAGCGATTTGTTTTTTAAAGCGTACATTGTTGTCCCGTTTAGTTTTAATTATGAAATATGAAAACGAGCACAGTATGGATTTTAAACATGACAACGAGGATGAACTTTATTTACATAAAGGTTAAACAAATATGGAAGATTTATGGCGGGAATATGTACAAAAAAAGACACTCAAAGATTTAACTTTGGGTGCCTTAATAACTAAATATAATATTTAGCTGTTACTTCAATTCAGCTAGCATTTCATCGCTGTAAGGTACTAACTCTTCACCGTTTGCAATTTTGCTAATGTAATCTGGGTTTGCGATAAGTGGACGACCAATAGCGATTAAATCAAACTTAGCATCGTTAATTGCCTCTTTTGCTGACTCAAAAGTATAGCTGCCTACGCCTACTAATGTACCTTTGTAGCCTGCACGTAAAAATTCAGACGTCGTTTTACCTTCAAGCGATTCAAACGTTGTACTGTCGTCAAAAATACCGCCGTGTAAGTATGCTAAATCTCTCTTCTCAAGCTCTGGTAATAAGTAATCGAATACCGCTTTATCACGGCTATCTTCGCTCATATTAAAATAAGCACCCGGTGTAACACGTAAAGCAGTACGCTCATTACCTACAGCGGCGATAACTGCATCGGTTACTTCTAGTGCAAAACGCGACATATTTTCAGGCGTTTGACCGTATTCGTCGCTGCGTGTATTTGCAGCGTAATGTAAAAACTGGTCAATCAAATACCCGTTAGCACCGTGAATTTCTACCCCGTCAAAACCCGCTTCAATCGCATTTTCTGCCGCTTTTGCGTAATCAGCTACTAGGCCCTTAATGTCATCTATAGTCGCTGCTTTTGGTGTGATGTATGTAAGCTCACGCATACGAGGTACAGAGCCTTCAACGCCAATTGCCGATGGTGCCAGTACATCGCCATCAAAAAAGTGAGGATGTGCAACACGGCCAACATGCCAAAGCTGTGCAAACATTTTGCCGCCATTAGCGTGCACTGCATCAGTTACTTTTTTCCAACCTTGAATTTGCTCACTGGTAAATAAACCAGGTGTATTTGGGTAACCTTGCGCATCTGGACGAATAATAGTTGCTTCGCTAATAATTAAACCGGTTTCGGCACGGCGAGCATAATATTCAACCATATTTTGTGTTGGCACTAAGTTATCGTCAGCCATACAACGCGTTAATGGTGCCATAAGTACGCGGTTTTTAAGCTCAATCGTATTATTTAGTTTAAACGGAGCAAGTAGATCAGTAGTCATTTTTCAATCCTTCATTAAGTATATGCTTACTACAATGTGGCCTTTTTACAAACATTCAAGCTTATTTTGAATGATCGCTCAAATTAGTTGTGACTTATACTGTTCAATATACAAATTAGATCTGCATTGCTGAAATTAAATAGCAACTTTTCAACACTCTGTCATATAACTCGATATACTTGTGTGCATATAATTTAGATATAGTAATTAAGAGTGAGCTAATTATGACAACGCCAAATTTAAGCGAAGAACAAGCTGTAATTTTAGGGCTTGGGGCAAAAAAACGCCTAGCCTATATGTTCGAAACCGTACAACAATTTAAACAAGTATGGATTTTAAACGACGATGATGGCTGCGTTATGCTTGCCAACGAAGATGACGACTGTGTGCCAGTTTGGCCAACTCGCGAATTTGCAGAAGCATGGGCAACTGGCGAATGGGCTGGCTGCAGCGCTAAAGCAATTCCACTTGCTGACTGGTTTAGTCGCTGGACACCAGGCCTTGAAGAAGATGACCTACTTATTGCAGCCTTCCCTACAGAGGAAGACGACGGCACGATATTGTTTTCAGACGAGTTTGAAAAACAATTAAAAGCACCGAAGAAAAAATATTAAGGTTCAAAGCCTAAATACTCAGAGTTATTAATTTATAAACGCGGCACTTAATTTAGTGCCGCGTTTTTATTGGCAATTTCTAAAATCCAAATAAGCCTGCGTAATAGCATCTGGATTTTCTACTTGCGGATAATGCCCAAGCTCTACAAACTCTTGTACGCGCGCATTGGGAATAAGCTTTTTATAATGTTCAATCATGTGCTTACCAGAGATAGGATCTTCTGCGCCTGCTATAAACGTAAGTGGTATATTGCTGTTTATGATGGCACCAACCCAACGTTCTCGGTTTTGCTGCCTCTGCTTTATATAACTAATGAGTTTAGGCATAACGGCTAAACCATCTTTATAAATTAGCAACTCCCAAAGTGTGTCTACCACTTGTTTTGAAGGCGGTGTACTTTTACTAAAAATAGTCACTAAATTATTGGCAAATTTTTGTTTATTCATTAATTTTGGCACTATCCAACCTAGCTTTGAAAGTAAAAGCTTTTGTATAAATAATGGTTTATGCACCTCAGGAAATAACCCACCATTTAAAAAACACACGCTGTTTATTTTAAAGTCACTTTGTCTAACCACTTGCCTTGCTAATAACTCTTGAGCCACTGTATCGCCATAGTCATGAGCTAAAATATGTACGTCATTAATATTTAACGTTTTTAAAAATTGGGTATATAAGTCGGCTTGTTCGGTAATTTTATAAGTAGCGTTTATTGGTTTATCTGACAAACCAAAACCTAGCATATCGAGCGTAATTACAAAATAATGTTCACTAAGCGTTTGCCACATACCTTCCCAATCCCAGCTAGCACTTGGAAAGCCATGTATTAAAAGCAGCGCAGGCTTAGTTATATCACCAGCTATTTTTGTAAATATTTGATGGCCAGAAATATGAGTGAATTGGCCCTGCGATTGCCACTGTTGAAGAGAAAACATATATTAGCTTTATTTTTATTATCTATTTGTTAGTTTTATCATAGTGGTAATTAATAAAGGAAATAAAACCAATGTATAAATTTGCATTGGCTTATTAAACGTTATTTTAAAATTTAATAGTGTAATCTACATAAACTCGGTGGTCGGCTCTGTCGCCTTTAACACCATCAACGCTGCCTGATTTTTCGGTTGTATAATCTACAAATAACCAGCGCAAACTTAAGCCTTTTATTTTCTCAACTTTATAGCGCGTATCTACAGCCCAATATTTTTCATCAGCTGTGCCAGCTAACTTACCCAGCGCAGAGTTTTCAGCATCGCTACCGCTTGTGTAGTAAAACTTTGTTGTTAAACCTGGCGATACTGCTTTTAAATCAATGCCAAAACGTGCCTGCCACGTTGCCTCGTTTTGATTTGTTAAATCGGCACCAATCAATGAGCGAGTTGGAAATGGGTTTGTACCATGATCGCCACTAAAGTTATCTTCAATCCAAGCATCACTTACCTTAGTAAATGCCGCACCTACACTCCAAATATCTTTTTTCCAATCAGCATCTAAGTAATAGGCAAATCCATCGTTTTCACTTTTAGTTAAACCTGTTAAAGCATCAGGTGCATCCTCATCATCTAAATCACCGCCCTCTGCACCTGTCACAAATAAATCGCCATCATCTTGTGAGGTAAATATACCAGTTGAAAGGGTTAACTTACTTTGCTCAAGTTTAATGTCGTAACTGATTTTTAATCCCATTTTATTTAGATAATTGTGGGAATTTAAATATTCAGCCTCTAATGTTATGTCGTCTTTTTTATGCGTAGCACCTACGCCCCAAATTACGCTAATGGCGCCAGGTGCCGATTGATCGGTAGAAAAGTCTTCCCATCTTTCATCATGTCGACGACTCCATTTATCGTATACGTAACCATATAATTTAGTGTTGCCAATTTTGTAATCGCCAAAAACGCCTCTAAAAGTATTAGGAATAGCACGGCTGCCTGAGCTTTTTAAAAGCATGCTTTTGGTTTTTTGCCCACCTACTTTAACGTGACCGTTTTTGCCCAATTTAAAATCTAAAAAATATTGACCAAATTTAGAAAAGCTATCGTCTACTCCACCACTCTCATTACCTGCTGGTAAAATATTACCTGCGGCTGAACCTGTAGAGTTAATATTCATTACGGTGTAAGTCGATACACCCACACTCAATAAATCATTTATATAACCTGATGTGTAATTGAGCTCTATACCTTGAGCAAAAGTTGAATCGTCACTTGCGTCGTTATCGTAGTCACGGTCGAAATAAATTGATCTAAGTTTTATATTAAATTCATCTTGTACTGTCAGCCCATTAACAGCAGCATACGAAGGAATAGAAATGCATGTTAATACTGCGCCTGTTGCCGCAAGTAATTTAGATACTCGGTGAGCCATAGTTATCTCCGTTACCTTGTTTTTTAAGTTTTTACTGTGCAGCACATAGGGATGTGTATGCTTTTTGACCTACACGGCAAACATGTCATAAGGTAATTACATTTCAAGTAATTACCTTTCTTTCATGCTAATAAATATAGAACAATATAAATTTATAATGTTTTAATTTTTATATTATAAAATAGTAAGAGTTTGTTTTATTTCGGATGAATTGTAAAAATTGGTAAAGATTACCTCTTGCTCACTCGTATCTAAGTCGCTAATTTTATTTAAAAAAGCCTCATAATATTAATTAAATTTTACTTGATTTAAACTTACCTAAGTAAAGTTATGAGCAGCTGATTTCTTCTAAAAATCAATAGGCACAAAAACCAGCGCCTTTTGCTACTACTTTTGTTGGTATCTATAAAGTGATGCAGAATTTATAAATTATTATATTTATATGTATTTTAATTTTATCTTGAGGCTTAAAATCAACTTTTTTGACTCCCCCTACTCTAAACCTCTATAAAATATATACATTCCAATTAATAACAAAGTTGTGTCTTGAATAATAGGTGCTATATTTATCACGTTATTAAAATAGAAACACACTTACTGCGACTCATGAAAAAGGATTAATTAATGATTCAAGCACGACCGGTTAATAAAGGGTTATTAATCTCACTGCTTCCTCACGTCATTTTATTAGTTGCGGGCATTATACTTACCTACTTTGCTCATATTAAACACCAAGAAGCCATAAAAAATAAAATAAACAATGCGCTTGATAACCGCCTATCATCGCTTTCTACAGGTATTAACAGTAGGCTCGATTTGTATCAATATGGGCTATTTGGTTTAAAGGGCTTTGTACATGGGATAGGTGCAAATAACTTAAACTATCAAGCCATAACTAACTACTCTGGGAGCCGTAACTACGCTAAAGAATTCCCTGGAGCTAATGGTATTGGCTATATAAAAAAAGTTGGCGTTGAGCAATTAAATAAATTTTTGAATGATGCAAAAAACGATAGACCCGATCAGACATTTAATTTGAATACACTCGTAGCGACTAGTGATGAGCATTTTATAATTCAATATATTTTTCCTGAGCAAAAAAACTTACAAGCAATTGGATTAGATATTGGATCTGAGAGCATGCGCAAACAGGCAGCACTAAATGCTGCCATAAATAATACAACCCAATTAACGGCGCCACTGACTTTAGTACAAGCGAATAAACTCTCACAACAAGGCTTTTTAATATTAGTGCCAATATATAAAACCATTACTATTTCTGATAATAAAAAACAGCGCCTTAATGAGCTTTTAGGTTGGGCATATTCGCCGTTGTTAATTGATAAAATTTTAGACTCACTTTCACACCTTGATGAAAATCAACTAACGATAAGTGATATAAATAACGATACTGAGACTGATTTTTTTAGTTATGGCATAAAAAGCAGAACTAACGATTATCAATTAACTAAAATTATAAAATTAATGGGTAGAACGTGGAAAATTACCATTGATGCCTCAGACGCCTTTATTTATAACCTTCATCTCCCTAGTCGGTATCAAGCCATTGTTAATGGCTCTTTCGCCACTATTGGCTGTATGTTTGTAGTTTTTTTAATGCAATTGTTTATTTTTAGAAGAAACCAAAGAATTAAGAGAAAAACACTTCAGGCTAAAAAAAATAAACTCGCATTGCAGCAAGCAAATTTAAAACTAGAAAGCGAAGTTAAACAACGTACGCAAGAAATAGCCGATATGAGCATGCTCCAACAAAGTATTTTAAACAGTGCTAGTTATTCAATTATTGCGACCGACACAAACGGCTTAATCACTCTATTTAATCCCGCCTCTGAAAAGTTATTAGGCTACAAAGCGCAAGATGTTATTGGCATTAAAAACCCTGGCATATTTCATTTAAAAGAAGAAATTATAAAAAAGGCTAAACTACTTAGTGCTGAATTAAATAAACCTGTCACCCCTGGTTTTGAAGTATTTATCTTAAAAGCAACAGCAACAGAGCCAGATATTAATCAATGGACATACATTTCTTCTACAGGCGAGCAAATACAAGTTAATTTAAGTGTCACTTCGTTGTTAAATAACGAAGGAGACACCGTTGGCTACTTAGGTATTGCTTACGATTTAACAGAACAAATTGGCCACGAGCAAGCCCTTGGTCACTCAAAAGAACTTGCTGAGCAAGCATCGCAAGCAAAGTCTGAATTTTTAGCAAATATGAGCCACGAAATACGAACCCCGATGAACGGTATACTTGGCACATTACAACTATTACAAGAACAACCGCTTAATGAAAAATCAAAAGAGTATTTAAAAAAATCACTGTATTCAACTCGAGCACTCACCACCATTATTAACGATATTCTTGATTTTTCTAAAATAGAGGCCGGCAAGCTTTCATTAGAGAATAAGCCTTTTGATTTTTTTGAACTTATTCATCACTTAGAGTCAGACTTAGGTGTGCAAGCAACAGATAAAAACATTTACCTTAAATTTGTGATTGATATTGAGCACAAGCATTGGGTGGGCGACCCAGTTAGACTCAGACAGGTATTTTTAAACTTAATATCTAACGCGATTAAGTTTACATCTCAAGGTGGCGTTACAGTAACGTTTAGGCTAACCGACGAAAAAAAAATATGTTGTTGTATATCAGACACCGGAATTGGAATCTCTGAGCAAGCAATTGATCGATTGTTTGAGCGCTTTGAACAAGCTGAGCAATCAACCACGCGTGAATATGGTGGTACGGGCCTTGGCTTACCCATCACTAAATCATTAATAGGCCTTATGAATGGCGAAATTAAAGTAACAAGCCAGTTAGGTTCAGGGAGTCAGTTTTATGTCTACTTACCATTAAAACAAGCGCAGGTGGATGACAGCACATTAACAACCAAAAATATTGAGCTTCCTGACCTATCTGGAAAAATTATTTTATTAGCTGAAGATAATAAAATAAATCAGCTTGTTGCAGCTGCGATGCTTGAACCAACTAAAGCCACCATTATTATTGCCAACAATGGTTTAGAAGCGATTTCATTATACGAGTTACACAAACCAGACATTATTTTTATGGACATTCAAATGCCAAAAATGGATGGTCTTCAGGCATGTAAAAAAATTAAGGCGCTTAATAGCGAACAAATTGTTATTGCATTAACTGCTAATGTTTTTACAGAACAAAAAGAAATATACAGGCAGCTATTTGATGGTTACGTTTCAAAACCAATCGAAAAACATGAACTTGTCGGCATGTTATCGACACTTTGCTTAGTAAA
Organism: Pseudoalteromonas sp. SR43-7; assembly: GCF_014163785.1. Classification (NCBI taxonomy): domain Bacteria; kingdom Pseudomonadati; phylum Pseudomonadota; class Gammaproteobacteria; order Alteromonadales; family Pseudoalteromonadaceae; genus Pseudoalteromonas; species Pseudoalteromonas sp. SR43-7. The sequence goes on from NZ_JACJDY010000009.1 coordinate 70,610, forward strand.
TAATTAGTCATTCTGAGGGCATTAAAAAACCCAGTTATTGTTACCTTTCGATATTAATAACTGGGCTCTAAGAATAATGGTGGAGGGAGAGGGATTCGAACCCTCGTTAGGGATAAACCTAAACACACTTTCCAGGCGTGCGCCTTCAGCCACTCAGCCATCCCTCCACGGTGCTGCAATTGTGTAATGCAACAGCGCGCTATAGTATGAAATAGACCCTTAAGGTGCAAGGCATTTTTAAATTTGGGCCTTTAAATGCTTACTAATCAAGCAACACTTACCTATAGGCACAAAAAAACGGCTAAATCTAAGACTTAACCGTTTTTAATTTATACTCTAAAAGTTACTTAGCCATGCTCGCAGTAAACTCAAGCATGCGATTTAAGGATTTAAGAGCGCCTTCGCGTAAATCCATATCAACGAATACTTCTTTGCCTTTAGGACTTATGAGGGCTTCTTCAATCGCTTTTAAGCCATTCATTGCCATCCAAGGGCAATGTGCGCAACTTTTACATGAAGCGCCCTCACCTGCAGTAGGAGCCGCAAAAAACTCTTTATCTGGACATAGTTGCTGCATTTTATAAAAGATGCCGCGATCAGTTGCTACAATAAACTTTTTGTTGTCCATTGTTTGCGCTGCTTTGATCAATTGGCTCGTAGATCCAACCGAATCGGCAAGAGCAACTATTTCTGCTGGTGACTCAGGATGAACTAAAACGCCTGCATCTGGGTGTAGCGCTTTCATGTCTTTGAGTGCTTTTGTTTTAAACTCGTCATGTACAATACATGCGCCATTCCACATAAGCATATCAGCACCGGTATTTTTTTGAATATAACTACCAAGATGCTTATCTGGGCCCCAAATGATTTTTTCGCCTTGCTCATCGAGGTGCTCTACTATTTCAAGTGCACAGGATGAAGTTACAATCCAATCTGCACGTGCTTTAACAGCCGTAGAGGTGTTTGCATATACAACTACTTTACGATCAGGGTGCTGATCGCAAAACGCAGAGAACTCGTCTATCGGGCAGCCAATATCTAACGAACATGTTGCTTCAAGCGTTGGCATAACAACCGTTTTATTTGGCGTTAAAATTTTGGCTGTTTCGCCCATAAATTTTACGCCCGCAACAATAATCATATCTGCATCGTGACGTGCGCCAAAACGCGCCATTTCTAGCGAGTCGGCAACGCAGCCGCCGGTTTCTTCAGCAAGTGCTTGAATTTCAGGATCGGTATAATAATGGGCAACAAGTACTGCATTTTTATCTTTTAGTAATTGTTTTATACGCGCTTTATATTCGCCTTGCTCGTCTTGTGTTAACGGTGCTGGCTTAGGGGGAAAAATATAACCTTCAGGCATAATAGTTTGAGCTAGACTCATGTTCTCGACCACTTATCTACAGTGCATTAATTAGGGCGAATTATACGAGAATATGAAAGCAAATAACAGCGAACTAGTAAGGCTGTTTATAAAAAATAAAGTGGGAAATTAAAAAAGAATATAAAGGAAAGTATTAGAGAGTGGTGGGTCATGATGGATTTGAACCATCGACCAATTGATTAAAAGTCAACTGCTCTACCAACTGAGCTAATGACCCGCTCTAATATAAATCTGCTTTGTAAAAAGCTTGCGTAAATCCGCCGATTAAACTGTCATAGAATGGTGGGTTATGATGGATTTGAACCATCGACCAATTGATTAAAAGTCAACTGCTCTACCAACTGAGCTAATAACCCAATCTATGCGCTTATTCAATTATGAATGAAGCTTACGTATATCCGCCGATTGATGCCAAACACTATTCATAAGGAATAAAGAATGGTGGGTCATGATGGATTTGAACCATCGACCAATTGATTAAAAGTCAACTGCTCTACCAACTGAGCTAATGACCCGCTCTTATATAACTTTTCATAGAATGGTGGGTTATGATGGATTTGAACCATCGACCAATTGATTAAAAGTCAACTGCTCTACCAACTGAGCTAATAACCCGTTCTATGCACTTATTCAATTATGAATGAAGCTTACGTAAATCCGCCGATTGATGCCAAACCGTATTCACAAGGAATAAAGAATGGTGGGTCATGATGGATTTGAACCATCGACCAATTGATTAAAAGTCAACTGCTCTACCAACTGAGCTAATGACCCGCTATATTGTTACGTTTAAATGCAACTTACTACTTTGCGTAAATCCGCCGATTGGAACCAGTCATTATTCACAAGGAATAAAGAATGGTGGGTTATGATGGATTTGAACCATCGACCAATTGATTAAAAGTCAACTGCTCTACCAACTGAGCTAATAACCCATTCCAGTTGCTAACTTATTACTAAGTTAAAGCTTACGTAAATCCGCCGATTGATGCCAAACCGTATTCACAAGGAATAAAGAATGGTGGGTCATGATGGATTTGAACCATCGACCAATTGATTAAAAGTCAACTGCTCTACCAACTGAGCTAA
>NZ_JACJDY010000009.1:73182-157311 GCF_014163785.1 Pseudoalteromonas sp. SR43-7
TGACCCGCTCTGACGTTGCGTTTTATAACAACTTAGTATTGTACGTAAATCCGCCGATAAAAGACCATTCAAAGAATGGTGGGTTATGATGGATTTGAACCATCGACCAATTGATTAAAAGTCAACTGCTCTACCAACTGAGCTAATAACCCGCTCTTTTTGTCGCATTTCGAGTGGGGTAACCATTCGTTTGCTGCGGGCGCTTATAATACTTATTTATAAAATGAGTGCAACCGAAATTGTCTCTTTTTTTAAGTTTTTATGTCTAGATGCACAAAATTAAACCGTTTGTGCTCAAACTACATGCAAATCCAAGATTCTTCGAGAGTTTCCATGTAGTTTGCTCGCCTTAACTAGAAATTTAATCGCTGGTGAACTTTAGTTTCCCAAACGATCAGTTGCTAGTTTTGCAGCGGTAGTACTTGGGTATTGATTGATAAGATCGCTCAATATTTTTTGTGCTTGCGCCGCTGAACCTTGATCTTGTAAAAGTGTGCCTAACTTTAGCATTGCATCTGGACGTTTATTAGAATTTGGAAATTCGTTAACAACCACTTTAAAATGCTCCACCGCTTTTACGCCATCATTTTTAATAGTAAGCAACTGCCCTAACCAATAATGCGCGTTAGACGCATATACAGAGTTTGGATAGGTAGTCAAAAACGTTTGAAATTCAGGAATCGCTTGATCATAACGTTTATCTTTCATTATTAACGCAACAGCACGCTCGTACGCTTCATTTTCAGATAAGTCACTGCTGTAGCTCTGTGCATCGTTTGGCTGCGCCTGATCGACTACTGGAGCTGCTGTTGGCTGTGTATAAGCCTGGCTCACGCGGTTTTCAATCTCTTGATACAACTCACGCTGACGCTGCAGTACTTTTTCAAGTTTGTAGCTTTGCTCTTCAGTTACACCGCGAATTTGACTTACTTCGTCTTGTAACAAGTTAAGTTGTTGCTGTAACTCTACTTGTAAAAAATTACGCGACTGCATCATATTCTCAAGCGACGCTAATCGCTTCTCAATACTTGATTGTGAACTTGCAGCTTCTGAAACAGGAGCGGGAGCAGCCATTAACTGGGTGCTCCCGCTCAATATCATGGCTGCCAAAATAATTTTCGGCTTCATAATATCTCTTATCTTAGTAAACTAGTACCGCACGGCGGTTTTTAGCGAAAGCTGATTCAGTGCGAGATTTAACCATTGGCTTCTCTTCACCGTAGCTTACCACTGACATTTGGCTAGCTGAAACACCTAAGCTTAATAGGTATTTTTCAACTGCTTGGCCACGGTGCTCACCTAGTGCAATGTTGTACTCTGGAGTACCGCGCTCATCTGCGTGGCCTTCAATTAGTACTTTAACTGATGGGTTTTGAACTAAAAACTCAGCATGTGCACGAAGTAAATCAGCGTACTTACCTTCAACAGTCGCTTTATCAAAGTCAAAGTAAATTACTTGCTCTTGACGAAGTGCTTCGTACTTTTGACGAAGTTGCTCTTCTGCTAGTTGCTCAGGAGAGATTGTAGCTACTTCAACTGTATCAGTGTTAGTTGATTGCTCAACAACGCCTTGATTTGATTGGTTTGCAGCACCTTCATCAATATCAGAAGATGAGCTACAAGCGGCTAATGTCATTACTGGCACAGCAATTAGCAGGCCTTTAAGTATTTTGTTAAGTTGCATTGAGTAGATTCCTATTTTGAGTAAACCAGTAATATTACTGTAAGTATGGCGACCAAGCTGGTGCCTTTACTTGTCCGTCTAGCACAGGTAACCGTGCTTTAAAGCGGCCGTCCATCGATACTAGCGCAAGTACCTGTTTATTATTATGGAGCGTGCTGTATATAATCATCGAACCATTTGGCGCTATGCTCGGTGATTCATCTAGGCGTGTTCTCGTTAATACTTGAAACGCACCTGTAGCCAGCTCTTTCTTAGCAAGATGGTACTGCCCGTTGGTACGGTTAACCATCACTAATTCTTTTCCATCTGGTGTTATAGAACCAGCAAGGTTCATATCACCATCAAAGGTGAGTCGTTGTGACCTACCTGTTTTTAAATTTAACTTATAAATCTGAGCATTACCACCCCTTTCAGATGTAAACACAATATCTTGGCCATTAGGGTACCAAGATGGCTCAGTATCTATGCTACGATGATTTGTTAAGCGTGTTTCTTTACGTGTAGCAAGGTCAAGCATGTAAACTTCTGTCGCACCCGTCTTATCCTTAGAAAGCACTAATAATAGCTTTTTACCATCTGGCGAAAACTGCGGTGCACCATTAATACCACGGTAGCTTGCTATTATTTCACGCTTACCTGTGTATATATCTTGAATGTAAATTTGGCTTTGACGGTTTTCAAACGTTACATACGCTAGTTTAGTACCATTCGGTGACCATGCTGGCGACATTAATGGTTCTTTTGAACGAAGTAACACCTGTTCGTTAAAACCATCGTAATCAGCAACGACTAGCTGATAAGGTTTAGGCTCGTTATCACGTACTATTACATATGCAATTTTAGTTAAAAACGCGCCCTTTTCACCCGTTAGCTTTTCATAAATAACATCACTGATTCGATGAGAGTAACGGCGAAAACCACTCTCGCCAATAACACTTTCACGCGCTTCTAAAATATGATCTTGGCTTTTAACTAACTTACCGTTACTCATCATTTGCGTATTGCCACCGGTAATTTGGCCGCGAATCACATCAACTAACTCATAACGAACTAAATAACGCCCATCAGTTTGTTGTTCAACCTCACCAACAAGAACAGCTTCAACACCTTTATTAACCCAAGACGCATAATCAATTTCGCCATCTTTACTTGGCTGTTGCGGCATTTGCGCCACATCAACAGGTTTAAACTTACCACTGCGCATTAAATCGGCAGCAATAACACCACTTAGCTTTTCAGGAATTGGACCAACACCTTGGTATTTAAAAGGTACAATGGCAATAGGCCTTGCACCGTCTACACCTTCTGTTATTACAATTTCAAGCGCTGCATTAGCAACACCCGTAAACCCAAACAGTAAAACTAAACAGGCTATTTTTATTTTGTTGAACATATCATTCCTTTAAAATTCTGGCTTGATTGTTAAATTAATATTCTTAAGTTTTTCGAATACGTCTTTATCTTTAGATACCGGTAATGTGTCAGCCATGCGCACTGCTCTTAATGCAGCTTCACATACTAACTTGTCGCCACCTAATGATTTAACTTGCGTTACTAAACCATTAAAGCCCAAACGAATATTAACTCGGCACTGTTGGTTTTTCATTTTTTCATCAATCAGTAAGTTTTGCTGAATACGCGCCATAATTAATGCACGGTACTTATCAACTTCGCTCACCACTTGTTGCTGACGTATTTTACTACGGGCAGCCTGCTCTTTGGCAAGTTGCTCTTGTAACATTTGCTCTTGCATTGCTTGCTGGCGTTTACGTTCGGCCTCAGCAGCACGCTCTTTTGCTTCCTCTTCACGCTTTTTGCGCTCAGCTTCTGCTTTTTTAAGCGCTTCTTCTTCAGCTTTGCGTTTGTCAGCTGCTGCTTTTGCTGCGTTTTCAGCTTCTTGCTTTTGCTTTTCGGCTTGCTTAGCTTTAGCACGCTCTTTTTGCTCAATGGCACGTGCTTTTTTAGCTTCTGCCTCGGCTTGCGCTTTTTCTTTCTCTTTAGCTTTACGCTCTTGCTCTAGCTTTTTAATATTACGTGCTTCTGATTCACGTTGCTTGCGTGCATTGGCCGCTCTGCGTTCTAAATCACGGATACGTTTATCTTCAGCACTTTTTTTATCTTTTTCTTTCTTTTGAAGTTCAGCAATTTTTTGCTCAACTTGTTTTTGATCAACTGTAACGGCTGATACCGCTTTATCTGGCGTAGGTATAGCCGAATTAAGCGTTACTTCCATTACTTTAGGTGTTGGCGGATGAATATTTGCAGAAGCATACAAAAATCCACCAATCCCTAAATGAAGTACTATTGATTTTACTACTGAACTATTCATACAGCTACTTACCCTCAAAGGATTCAGTCATTAATCCTACTGATGGTACGCCTGCATTTTTCAAAAAATCCATTAGTAATAATACTTCTTGATACGACACCTTACCCGAGCCTTTAATCATTACCGGCACGTCAGGGTTTTTCATTAGCTGTAATTTTATAACCGCCGCTACATCAAGTGCTTCCATAGGCTCTTCTGGATCAGTACCTACACTCACGTAATATTTACCTTGTGCATCTATTGAGGCAATAATAGGCGGAGTATCTTTAGTATCAACTAAATCAGACTCTTCCATTTTAGGTAAATCAACTTTTACACCATGCGTAATAAGCGGTGCTGTAGCCATAAATATTATAAGTAGTACCAACATTACATCAATGTAAGGTACTACATTAATCTCTGCGACCGGACGGCGCTTTTTACGCTGATACATTCGCTTGTGCCTCTATTTGTGTAGCTGCTTGACGGTGTAAAATATTAGCAAACTCTTCCATAAAGTTAATATAGTGAGACTCAAGCTTTTCAACACTGTTTGAAAAACGGTTATAAGCAATAACAGCAGGGATCGCCGCAAATAAACCCATAGCAGTCGCAATAAGTGCCTCTGCAATACCTGGTGCTACCATTTGTAATGTAGCTTGCTTAACTTCACCTAGTGCAATAAAGGCATTCATTATACCCCACACTGTACCAAACAAACCGATGTACGGACTTATAGAACCTACTGTTGCTAAAAACGATAGACTAGATTCCATTTTCTCAATTTCACGAGAAAGCGCAACACGCATAGAGCGGTGCGTTCCTTCCATAACAATACTCGCACTTTGAAATGTATTCTTTTTATGACGAGCAAACTCTTTAAAGCCCGAAGTAAACAAAGCTTCAATGCCTTGAGACTGACCGCTGCGTGACGATATCTCGTTATATAATTTGCTTAAATCAATACCCGACCAAAACTTTTGCTCAAATTTCTTAGCATTTATTAGCGCATCCGATATTGCTTTTTTACGTTGAAATATAATTGTCCACGACATTACAGACATGGCAACTAGCCCTAACATTACTAATTGAACAAGCAAACTTGCTTCTAAAATTAGATCTAAAAAATTAAGCCCTGATCCCACGTTAAACTCCTAAATAATTTCAAAATACGGCAAATTGGTTAATTTGTGTAAATATGACCGTTTACACGGCCAAAAGTTGCATCTAGTGTATCTAGTCCATTTCAAGCTGACAACGGTATTGCTATGAATAGGCAACAAAAAACGTTAAAAAACAGCTTTAGTTGGCATTTCCCTTTGCCTCAGTATTTTATTTAAACTTTTAAACAAACTCGCTAACTATAAATATGCGTAAATATATACATGAAACGTCATAAAATGCGCCGTTTATTCAAAATAAGAGCATAAACACTCAAAACCTATAAGCCTCACCTGCACGTAATAGTAAAACTAATACCGAGCTATAACGAAATAAATTACTTAAGTTATAAATTTCATAAACTTATAAATTTAACGATTAATTAACGCACAAGATTCAAACAACAATAAAATTCACTAAATTAGTTTTTCTAATCTGAAAATACAAATTTTCTAGTTTGAACAAAAAAGTAAACTTACGTATTATTCTCCCATACCGAGCTAGCGCACTGAATGAGATAGTTTCATTAAGCCAAGTTCTTAGTAATAGGATATTTTATCGTATTACATTGTTTTACTCTTTCTGGATAAAACCAAATTTAGTAAAACGTAGTTCCCCTGGATTACTTCCTTCAACTTGTTGTTTGCCCGCATTTTTTGCGGGCTTTTTTTTGCCTGCAATTTAGCGCGCTACATATTTTATTTATAAACTAATAATTGCCCTACCTAATTTACAATAAGTAATTCGCTTACTAGTTTGAATGGTACGCAGGATAGCCTCGCGAGTCTTAACGCCCTGTGAATTAACAGTTAACTATAAAGCGTATTTGTATTTTGAAATAACATTTGCAACAGTGTGTTGAGGTTTTGGGTATAATAATTTGAAACAAAGGGATACTGAGACAATTACCTGCTGCGCAATAAACCACAGCAAGTAAAGTATATAGGCTAGTCTTTTTTAGGAAGTAAACCAAAGTGATGGTATGCACTGTCAGACACTATGCGCCCACGTGGTGTACGTTGAATAAATCCTTGCTGGATTAAAAATGGCTCTATTACATCTTCTATTGTTTCGCGCTCTTCGCCAATAGCAGCCGCTACATTGTCGAGCCCGACAGGGCCGCCCATAAATTTTTCGATTATGGCGAGTAAATATTTGCGGTCCATATAATCAAAACCACTTTTATCTACGTCAATCATATCAAGGGCTTGCTTAGCTACATCGGCGTTTACTGTACCGTCAGATTTTACTTGAGTGTAATCGCGTACACGGCGCAATAAGCGGTTTGCAATACGTGGGGTGCCACGCGAGCGCTGAGCAATTTCGGTTGCACCATCATCACACATCTCTAAATCAAGGTAATGTGCAGAGCGCCCTACTATGTGCGATAAATCTTCTACAGAATAAAACTCTAATCGCTGCACAATTCCAAAACGGTCACGCAGTGGCGATGTAAGTGAGCCTGCTCGTGTGGTTGCACCAATAAGTGTAAATGCAGGTAAGTCTAATTTAATAGAACGCGCAGCTGGGCCTTCACCAATCATTATATCAAGCTGGTAGTCTTCCATTGCGGGATAGAGTATTTCTTCAACTTGTGGGCTTAATCTGTGTATTTCATCAATAAACAGTACATCGCCTTCTTCTAAATTGGTAAGTAGTGCGGCTAAATCACCTGCTTTTTCAAGTACAGGGCCTGATGTTGTTTTAATACTTACGTGTAATTCATTGGCGACAATATTTGCAAGCGTGGTTTTACCAAGCCCAGGTGGGCCAAATATTAATAAATGATCGAGCGCTTCACCACGGGTTCGCGCAGCTTCAATAAAAATTTCCATTTGCTGCTTAACATGAGGCTGGCCTCTATAGTCGGCTAAAAGTTTTGGCCTTATTGCACGATCTATAGAATCTTCATTTGTTTTTTCAGTCGCATCAATTAAGCGATCCGCTTCAATCATGGGTTACTCACAACATAGATTTTAAAGATTCTCTAATAAGAACCTCAGTAGACATATCGGGTTTACTTATCGATTTTACTGCTTTTTGAGCTTGTGGCAATTTATAACCTAATGCAAGCAGTGCCGATACGGCATCATCCGCTGCATTATTAGCAATTGTCGCATCGCTCATTGGCTCTATTACTGCGCTATCGCTAAATGGTGTAAATAAATCATTACCCCAATCTTTTAGTCTGTCTTTCATTTCGAGTACTAAACGCTCCGCTGTTTTTTTACCTACACCGGGTAATTTAACAAGCGATGTTGAGTCTTCGTTATTTACACAACTTACAAATTGTTTTGCCGACATGCCCGATAAAATAGCTAAGCCAAGTTTTGGCCCTACGCCATTTGCTTTTAATAGCTCTCTAAACAAGGCACGTTCAACTTTATTATTAAAACCAAATAATAGCTGAGCATCTTCACGCACTACAAAGTGAGTGTAAACAATCGCATTTTCACCAATTTTTGGTAAATCGTAAAAACAGGTCATCGGCATTTGTACTTCGTAACCTACACCACTTACTTCGAGTAATATTTCTGGTGGCTGTTTTTCGACTAAAATACCATTTAAGCGGCCTATCATAATTATTTCCTTAAACGTCCTCTAACGGTTTTGCTTGCGCTGCCCGCTAGTTTAATTAAATTTTGTTCTGAGTGGGCGTGGCAAATCGCAATAGCGAGTGCATCAGCTGCATCGGCCTGTGGCGTACCGGGTAGTTTTAAAATATTTTTTACCATGTGTTGCACTTGTGTTTTATCTGCGCCACCGTTGCCTACTACTGCTTGCTTAATTTGCCTAGCTGAGTATTCAAATACGGGTAAGTCGGCCATTGCAGCGCCAACAATCGCAGCACCTCTAGCTTGGCCTAGTTTTAAAGCTGAATCGGGGTTGTGCGCCATAAATACTTTTTCAATGGCAAAGGTTTCTGGCGAAAACTGCTCAATAAGCTGTGTAATGCCTTGGTAGATCATTTTAAGCCTAACCGGAAAAGGATGATCGGCTAACTTAATACAGCCACTGCCTAAGTATGTAAATTTAGAACCTTGATGGGCAACAACACCATATCCGGTCAAACGTGAACCAGGATCGATCCCTAAAATGATGGCCAAACAGCGCTCCATTGTTATTATTTTTAAATTACGCTAATAATGCCAGAGCACTGTATAAATTACCAGTACAAAGAAAAACAAAAATGCCCACGTACTAGGTGGGCATTTACAGGAGTATGTTAGTTTAAGCTTACCCTAGGGCACGCACTAATCCTTGGGTGTTTTGTTTAAGTGTTCGGGCAATCATTAAATAACCTAAACCAGCCACAAATACGCCACCAGCTACCGGACCAATAATCCATATATGTGGGTGTAACTTACCTGCTAAATCAAACATTTGTTGCTGCACAATTAAAAGCGCTATATCACTAAAAAATGCAGCCACTAAACCAGCTAAACCGCCGAGTAATAAAAACTCATACAGGGTCGCGTTTTTAATTAATCGGCTTTTAGCGCCTAGCGTTCGAAGTATTACAATTTCTTGCATGCGCTCACCTAAACTAGCTTGCACTTGCGATATAAGTACAAGCGCGCCACACAGCACAACAATTGCCAGTACAAAGCCAATGGCGAGTGATACTTGCGAAATAGTTGTTTGTATTTGCTTAACAAAGTTATCAATATCAATCGCTGTAATAGTAGGGTAAGTACGCAATAACTGGCTAAAATCACGCTTTTGATCTGGGTTTATACGTACCGACGAAATATACGTTGCCGGAAAATCTGCAAGTACATCTGGGCTTAAAATAATAAAAAAGTTAGGTTTAAGCGTGGCCCAATTAACTTTGCGCACACTGGTGATTTTAGCGTCGAACGACTGCGAACCAATTAAAAATGTAAGCGTATCGCCTATCTCAACATCTAAACGCTCAAGCATCGACTCCTCTACTGAGGCTTCAGCCATCGCATTTTCACCAAACCACGTGCCTTGTGTTACTTCATTTTGGTCAGGCACATCTTTAAGCCATGTAAGGTTTAGCTCGCGGCCAATACCTGCACGTGCTTCTTCGTCTTTTTTCTCGTTGTCTTGCAGCGATACAGAACGTGCTACCAACTCGCCGTTTACCGCATTTACGCGCCCACGAATAGTTGGATAAAACTCTGATACCTGAATATCTTTTTGAGCTAAATATTCATTAATTGGCTCAAGCTCATTTTGAGTAATATTAACTAAAAACGCATTTGGCGCATCGTTTGGTAGTTGCGACTGCCAATCAGATATCATGTCGTTTTTAAGTACCACTAAAAACAGCAGTAATTTAATCGCTAACGAAAAACTAATTAACTGTACCGCGTTCACATTTGCACGCTTTTGAATGGATGCAATTGCAAGCGACCAACTGTTACCTGGCTTTAATCCTAGTTTTCGACCACCACCAAATATTAATTTAGATACTAAAAACAGCACACCAATTAGCGCAAGTGTTGATATAAACAAAATAAGCGTTATTTTTATGTTGTTACTAAATAACCACATTAATAAAAACACAGTTAGCGCACTCATACCTAAATGCACACGACTTACAGCCAACTTGTCGCCTAAGTTACGGCGCAGAACTCTAAGCGGCGGAATATCAAATAAATCAAATAACGGTTTGATAGAAAACATAACAGCACAAATTACGCCAGTGCTTATAGCCACCAGCCAAGGTTTAAAGCCACCTAAAGGTAACTCTGTGCCCATACTTTTTGATAAGTAACTTGTTGCTATTTCTTGCAAGCCATAACCAATTAACAGCCCTATACTTACCGCCATTGCACATACAAGCAATAAATGAAGCATGTATATTTTGCGGATCATTGAGCGGCTACCGCCGAGCGTTTTCATCATCGCTACTGGGTCGTATTGGCGTTCACAATAACGTTTTGCTGAAACAGCTATAGCCACTGCTGCCAAAATAATGCCCAGTAAACCAGCTAGTAATAAAAAGCTCTCAGCGCGGTTTAAGCTGTTTGAAATGGGTGATTGGCGGTCTTTAACGCCATACCATTGTTGGTTTTCTTTCATTTGTGGTTTAAGCCACTCGTAAAAGCTATTTATGTCGGCCTCACTACCTGCATAAAGTTGGCGGTAATAAACACGACTACCCGGCTGCACAACTTCGGTTTTTGCCACATCGTCAATATTGATAAGCACGCGGCGGCTGCTCGAAAATACATTAAATGGCGCATCGGGCTCTTCTACAATAACTTTTGAAACATTAAATAATGCAGCGCCAAGCTCTACTTGCGCGCCTATATCAATATTTAAACTGTAAAATACCGACTCACTTAGCCACACATTACCAGGCGTTGGTCCGCTATTAGCAACCTTAGTTTCACCGGTTAGGGTATCTTTAACTTTTAACTGCCCTTTTAACGGGTACGCATTAGATGCCGCTTTTACTGAGCTAAACTGCATTTCATCATCGGCAAACAACATAGTGTCGAAATACACCATTTGCGCCGTTTTTAAATTTTGGCTCTGAGCTTGAGTAATAAAAGCGGTGTCCAGAACATGGTCGCTTGCAAGTACACGGTCTGCAGCAATAAAAGCACTGCTTTTTTGCGCAATACTTTGCCCTATTCGCTCAGTAACCATCGACAGTGTAAGCACGGTTAACACAGCAAGAGCGATAGCTGCGCTTATAACCGTGAGCTCACCACGGCGAAATTCTCGCGAAAATAATTTAAGCGCTAACTTAACCCACATTAGCAACGTCCTCTACTTGGCTTTTTACCAGTAAACCCGCTTCTATTTGAATAATGTGCTCACATTTTTGTGCAAGCCCTTCATCGTGAGTCACCAAAATAAGCGTGGTGCCGTGTTGCGTGTTTAAATCAAATAATAAGGATTCAATCATTTTACCGTTTTTGCTGTCTAAATTAGCCGAAGGCTCATCAGCAAATAGTATTTTAGGTGTACCAATAAATGCTCGCGCAATAGCAACACGCTGCTGTTCACCGCCAGAGAGTTGCGACGGGTAATGATCAATTCGATGGCTCAAGCCTACTTTTTCAAGCAAAGCAATTGCTTGCTCTTTTGCATCACTTTCACCAGCGAGCTCTGCTGGTAGCATAACGTTTTCAAGTGCCGTTAAGCTTTGTACTAACATAAACGATTGAAACACAAATCCAATTTTAGCCGCGCGCAGTGCAGCACGCTCTTCTTCATCTAAATTGTGTAATGGCTCGCCATCTAAAAATATTTCACCGCTGCTTGCGGTATCCAGCCCCGCTAATAAACTGAGTAACGTAGATTTACCTGAGCCCGACGTGCCAACTATAGCAACAGACTCGCCATGCTTGACATTAAAGCTGATGTCGCTGAGGATGGGCAGCTCACCTTCAAAGGTAGAGACTATTTTAGACAAACCATTAACCTGAATTATATTTAATTGAGAAAGCGCTGACATATGACTCATTCAATCCTTCGTTTAGTATTCATTTTATTTTTAGTTATCAAACCGCTGAGCGCAGCAGCCGACAACACGATTTTAATACTCGGTGACAGTTTAAGCGCAGCCTACGGACTTCAACAAGAAGAAGGCTGGGTAAAATTGTTACAAGATAAATACGATGACGAACAAGCCGACATTGAACTTATCAACGCCAGTATTAGTGGCGAAACATCTGGTGGAGCCCTACGCCGTTTAGATGCATTGCTTGAGCAATACGAACCCACTCATGTACTTATTGAGCTAGGTGCTAATGACGGTTTACGTGGTTTTCCAGTCAAAAAAATGCAAACTAACTTAACGTCTCTTATTCAAAAAAGCCAAGCAGCTAATGCCATGACCGCCTTAATGGAGATTTACATTCCCCCTAATTACGGCCCGCGTTACAGTAAAATGTTTACTGACACTTTTTCGCGCGTTAGCGAAGAAACAAATGCGCGTTTAATGAACTTTTTTATGCTCGATATTGCCGGCCAACCTGAGCTAATGCAAAACGATAGTTTACACCCTAACAAAAAAGCTCAGCCATTAATACGAGATGAGATGTATGACTCGATCAAAAAGTGGTTAAATAAAGACTAGCTAATTAATACACCGCAAGGGCGCCTTTTTAGGCCTCTTGCGTAATAAACACCCAAACAAACAATCGCTTATTGATTTTTTAAAAAATACACGTACTATTGCAAACAACGTCGGTATGTAGCGCAGCTTGGTAGCGCACTGTCATGGGGTGGCAGGGGTCGAGAGTTCGAATCTCTCCATACCGACCATTATTTCCCCTTTAATATCCTGCTCTTACACTAAATTGAAATGTAACTTTTAAAAGCTCATTTGTACTATATTTGTATTATATTTGTATTATTTGTTTTTACTTGCCTTCCAGAACACACTCTCAAGCATAAGAAATATTTATTCGCCAGTTCAAATAAAGATTCAGCAGTAGCTAAAATTGAATTCGCATATTACGATGTTCGTGATTAGATAATAATAAATATTTAGGGAGAAACGATGTCAGGAGTTCTAAAAATTATTGTAGCGTTATTTTTAATAGCGCTAATCGCTGTGCTAACCATTTACGGTAACATCATAGGTTTTTTAATAGGGTTAGGTATTGCCATTATCCTTAACGGCATGTTCAGTAGATGGGATAAGAAAAAAGAAAGCCGCTAACTCGCGGTATTTTATTTACAAAAATTTATTTTTAATCTACATCATTGGTTTATTCCACATGGTCGCTTTATGTGTAGGGCGAAACAGCCTAAGTGTGGAAGTTGTATTATTTAAGATTTATGTGATTATAAAGAAAAGACTGAGTAACTAAATGAAGGATTTAAAATGGATAATGTTGTAAACAAGGAAAGTTTAATTAATGACATGCCAAAGCGACTAAAGTATCTACACAAGGTTCTTTGGCCAGTTGCACACGTTGAAAGAGTACTTTGGCTGTCTTTTATTCTGATAACAATGAGCTATATGGTTGATTGTTACTATCAAGAATATTCTTATATTTCAATTTGCGGATCTTTAGTTTCAGTACTTGGCTTGATCCTTACTATAAAAAATAGCTTTCTTAAAAATCTAAAAAGTACTATTTCGTTAGCAATAGCATCAAGTAATGGGGCTGAGTGTACTCCATTACCTGAAGATGAGATTGCAAACAAAGCCTACCGTGAAAAACTTTACAAATCCGCTCTTGAAGAGGCCACTGGAGTTTCCCTTGTTATATTGGGGACTTTAATAAATGCTTTTGCATCTAAAATCCCCTTAGTTAGTTTATGTAACTAGTTTAAGCTGCAGGCGCTAAGCTGTCGTCATCTAAATAAACTCTGTCATCATCTAGCTCTGCGGTTACGCTTACTTTGTTGGTGGATGATGGTTTTATATCTCTAATCAACACACCGTTGCACCAACGTTCGTTGATACCAAACATGTACAAAGGTGGTTCTATTGAGCCGTCAAATATTGGAGTGAAATCTAGGTCGTCATCAATTATCACTTCGTTATTAGCACTTCCTTTTGTAGCGTTGTATGGGCCGGATAATTTACCGTCTGGTTTTCTGATCGCTAATATATGCGCTTCGCCTGTTTGCCAGTCCAAGCCATCGTCATCAACAAATATTGAGCGGCCATTAACTAACAAAACCCTACCTGTTTGTTCAAAGCCTGGTATATCGTCGGCAAGTGCACAGTAGTCTAAATAGCGTGAATTGAGAGCATCCATTTCTGTTTTAAAGTCAAAACGTGTACGGCGATAGCGACGAGTACGGCGCTTGCGCATACCATATTGATAAGCTTTGTCTCGATTTGTAATGCCAAATGCTCTTACTTTTTCTGGATTAATCCCCAAGTCACCTGGTAATAAACACAGGATAGTTTCTGATTTCCAAGTAACTGGGCTGAAGTATTCCACTTCTATACCATCGGGTTCGTCGTCATCAATCAGTTTTATAGAGCGCTTTAACATGCCTATGTAATTATCTGGCTGATACATGTGCTTATAAATAGTTCGCTTTTGGTCGCGAACTGGGGTGATTTGGCCATAGTCGATGGTTGGCTCGGCAAAACCAACAGCAAGCACCCGCTTTAATACTTCGAACATAGTGCTTTCGCTGTCAAATACTGCATTAAACTCATCTCCCCTTTCATGCCAAATAGCGTGTAATGCTTCTATTGCCTCTAAACCTATTTTACTATCTGCATTCCCTGCACTTTTTACTACATGTGCAAAAAATGGAGCTATATCTGTGGTGGGTCTTGGCTCACTCCATACGCCATTTTCAAAAACTGGTAAAACACGGGTGGCAATAAGATTAAATTTGTTTTCAGCTGATCCGGCTAAGTTATTGGTTCCACGTATTCTCACTGCGAGGGTTGTCATGCCATCATACTTTGTTGCACTTTCAAGCTCGGCTTTTAATGCTGTCCAATAAACATCATCATATATACGGGTATCATCACTTGCTTGTGTTGTGCGCTTTACTCTGACTTCAGGCCGTATTTTTTCAGGTAGGGTTATTGGTATTGTTTCACCTAATTGGTCATTTGTTGCATTTGAAAATAAAATATTTGGAGCTTGATGCCATTCAAGCGAACCTTCGGCTCTATACTCAACTAAAATATTAACTGACCGATTTTGAAAATTACCGTCATCGTCTAACTCTCCCAATCCCCTAGGAATTGAAAAATCTAACCATAATTGATCGGTTACTTCTCCCTCCGGTACAGCAAAGAATGGTCCATTAAACTCACCATCGCCGCCCCCGTCTTCAGTAAATACTTTTGCATAAGAGTTAGATTCAGTTACAAAGCCTGTCCAAGTTGTATCTTCTTGATATTGCCCATCTAGCTTTTTAAGCTCATTGCCTTGAGTGTTTTTATCAATTATTTCGTAATAACCATCGTTTTCAGGATTGTTAGCATATTGAATTTTAACAATTTCGCCTTCTTCAAAAGGTAAAGCCGTTCTATGTTTGAAATTACCTATCTCTGGTTCATACTCTTCTTCAAAGGCAATTATCTGCTTACCAGAAAACGAGTAGCTATATGTGTTATTTTCGCCGCCAGTGCTGGTTATTTTACCTTTTAACTCAATACCCGTACTACCTGATGTTGAGCCTACTTCACTTGAGGTATAAACATTACGATATGCTTCATGACTACTTACATCGTCACCAGGACCAAATATTTCATAAAACACATCACCTGTGTAACTTTTAACCGGTGTATTGGCAATAAACACCTCTTCAGGTAATATTTCATACTCACCACTGCCGACACTTAACATTAAATAAAGCCACTGCTCGTTATCAATGTATTCGCGGCGCGGCATGGTTAAGTAATCTGGGTAAATTAAGTGACGACCAGCTGCTTCGGGAATGATGCCCATCAAACGAGGTTTGTTACCTTG
The DNA here is from genome assembly GCF_014163785.1 of Pseudoalteromonas sp. SR43-7. Taxonomy (NCBI): domain Bacteria; kingdom Pseudomonadati; phylum Pseudomonadota; class Gammaproteobacteria; order Alteromonadales; family Pseudoalteromonadaceae; genus Pseudoalteromonas; species Pseudoalteromonas sp. SR43-7. The sequence goes on from NZ_JACJDY010000009.1 coordinate 88,727, forward strand.
AGTATTTACATCATAAATACTACTGCCGTCAGGAGTCGTTGAGTTATAGTTATCGGGAATTTGGTTGGCTGTATAAACTGCATAACCTACGGCTACAATTGCAATCACAGCATAAGCAATTGTTGCAGGATCTTTAGCCTCAACAATTAACTTAATATCGTCATTGCTTTTGAAAGTATAAGCAGCCCATTTACTAGGAAGTAGATGACGGTCGTTAATGGTTACACTAAATAAGGGCTGTTCACACTCAAAATAGTCAGGCACATTTTTCTTTAACCAATCATCTAATGTTTGACCAACGAAACCGATACAGGATTCGAATAAATCAAGATCAAGCTTGTTAGGGTAAATCTTCATTTCAACCTGTGTACTCATAAAACTTAACCTTAAAAAATAACCGCTTAAAATCTGCGATTGTTACAATAGACGGGCCTTTTTTCCGTGAGGTATGCAGTATTTGCAACTGCCCATCAACAACTACGCATAACCCCATATGTATTAAATTTTGCCCTCTAAAGCCGCAAGCAAGCGCCTGCTCTTTTGGTTGGCAAGGCTTAAACTGATCAACAAGCTTACTATAGGCGTTTGTTAATTTGGCTTTGTCATCGGCCCTTACATGGCCAAACGACTTAAACAGCGGTTTACCAAATACATTGTGCAGCACAAGACGTGGCTGACCCCAACAATCAAGGCCTGCCATATCTCGACCACCATCAACGTAAGGTACGCTTAGATAATCATTTATGTGTTTCATAGTTAACTGAAGTATTTGAGCCCTGGGGCAATGGATGGTGTGTAACGGTTTTTAGGCCAAGCTTTATTTACTAAATCATTAAATGACGCCACTACATTTAAACTTAGCGCTGTGGCCTGAACATCAACCGCTTTCATTTCAACTGCAGGTTCAGCGGGTTCTGTTAAATTACTCGCTGTATAAACACGGTAAATAACCTTAATTGGAATACCCGCATCAATTGCTTGCTTTACTTTGGTTAGTGCTTCGCCAGTGACATTATCAATTTGAAATTGTAAGTCTTGCCGCCCTTTTACCCCGCGGGCTGGGAGTGAAACCCCCATTCCGCTGGCTAAAAAAATGACCATTTCGCCCCCTTCAATGCCAGCTATTACATCATCAAAGCCATCGCAAATTCTAAGTTGCCATAAAGAATCAGCTTGTAGTTCTAATGTGTGTATTGGTAGGTCGTTGACTGGAGCACTGGCGTATATTTTTTGAAGTACTGTGGACATAGCGCCTCTTTCATAACTATATTTTGTTTACGCCATACTTGGTCTCGCTATGGCACTCTATAATATCATCAACATTAAATATGGTAGCTGGCCTTCCGATTGTATTCTCTGTGTATTCAACAATTTCAGGAATGAAATACATTTTGTTAGAGCTTGTTCTTTCTGTCCAACTTCTAAGGCCTATATCTTTTCTTTTTGAGCAGTCAGCATTCCACATTTTTGTTTCAACTGTATAATCAAAACCATTACTCGAACCAGTAGCCTTAACCATATCAATACCAGCATTGGCATTCCCTGCAACTCTGTCATTTTCTGTAAGTGGTTCGGCCACATCGTTTGAGTTAGGGAAATAGACTCTAAAAGGTTCGGCTGCGTTATAGATTAGCATTCCATTCATGGGAGGCTGATTCGTTTGTTGCATGGCGCCCATAAGTTGATTAAAAACGGTGTTATCACGCTTAACAACTAATTTATTGTATCTTCTTACACCATACTTTGTTATTTCACAGTTCATATAATGTATAGAGGATAACTCTAAAGGCTCCTTAGCATAAGTAAACTCACCCCCCCCCTTGCTTGAATCAGCGGCATATATATCAGCCAAAAATTCAAAGTGAAACCTATCACCTTCCATAATTTCTTTATTCACGTTAGGGTCAAAAGGCTTTCCATCAACAAAAAAGTGAATCCATTTAAAAACTTCACAACCGTGTGCAAGACCAACATACTTTCCTGATTCTCCATCCCTACTGACAACATGAATGAAGTTAAAGTTGCCTTGAGCAATATCAACGCCTGCATGCCTGACCCAAGGAGAGTACCAGCCACTTTCTGTATACTCAGGTCGATCTAAATATTTAAAAGTATGCTCTAAATATTCATCACCTACTTTTTGTAAAACTGAGAATGAGGTGGGAGTGCTTGGCCTAATGACAATATCTTTACTAAAAAGTTTAGGGCTCTCATTATTGTTTACGTATAAATCCAATTTAAAAGCGGCTGGCGAGTTAATAGAGCTACAGGCGCGAATGTATTTAGCATCTGCATTTGAGACAATTACATTCTGCTCGTTATAATTCCCATCAGCTGTTATTTGGCTTGTTAAATAATTAAAGTCTTTATCATAAACAGCAATCCCTATTGCGGGACTTGCAATCCTTCCTGTGTATTTTAGTGTAGGTGTGCCTTGCGGTAATGGTATAAAATCACTCATTCTATAAAGGCTAGAGCCTTTTACCGTACCATCACCTTGCAAGTAAGCTTCAGTTGTTTCGGATTCATCTATAACCCTAAGTAAACTACCCGTTATATTATATTTTGCTGTTTTAAGTGAAAACTCATTTATAGATGATATGGCGCAACAAGCTCGCATGTAAGCAACATTTGGATTGTTTATTTTCACTTTTTCGTTAACAACATCGGAAAATGTCTGAGTAAATAAAACATTCAAATCTCTATCATAAAACGTAATTGCTGACGTTGGCGGTATTGCTTTCCCTGTATAAATTAGTTCAGTATGGTTTGTTACTGCTATTAACGGTGTTGATTTGTAGTTTGTTGCACTTACATAAGCGCCATCGGATGATCTTATATAACCATCTATTAATGGGAACTCTTTTGTAATATCCACATTAATTGAATCAATAGTGTCTGTAATTTCATTTATTTTATCAACATAACTATCAATATTTATTAAGTTAATAAATGCCTTATAACCATTATTTGCGTTAATTGAAGAACAGACTCTTATGTATGCAGCATCGGGCTGATTTATTGATATTTGCAAGCCGGCTATATCTCCGTCTTTATTCGCATAAGCTTCGATTAAAGCCTTGTTTTTGTCGTACACAGCCACGCCCGCAACGGTTGTGTACGTTCTTCCAGTGTATTCAATTAGTGCGTTGTTTTTAATTGCTATAAATGGTGTAATTTTATAAAGAGTTGAGGATAAAACTTCACCATCTGAGGCCCTAATGTAACCATCGGTTAGTGGGTACGTTGAAAAAATGTCAACTTCAGTGAAGATTAAGCTTTTTAGTGAGAATTCTGCGTTTTTACCTTCCACCTCTAAGTTTCTTATGTTTGTAGGCGTTACTTTTATTTTTAAGGTGGATAACACCCTTAAATCTGTTGTGGCTATTAAATATAAAGCCCCCTCTGGTACGATATATAAACCGCTGCGGGCTGACCTAACACCTGATAAAAAAACGTAGTTTTCATCATAAAATGCCAAGCCGGTATGTAGTTCGTTATAACCTTCAAAGAAAAAAGTCGATAAGGGGCTTACTTTAATAAATCCTGTGCTTTTATAGTTTTCATTGCTTTGGCGCTGTCCATTAAGCGCGCTTACCAATGATCCACTTATCAAATCACCTGTTATTTCTTTAGAAAGCTGGTTGCTTATCGCATCAATTGAGGGATATTTCTTTTTAAATTTAGCCGTTCCTGACTCATTTTGGTATAAATCTAGGTATGTATCATCGTTTTCACTCACTACACTAAAATACTCTGATCCAGAGGCAATACCAGCTGCGGTAGTGGCGTATTTCACCGCATCAATATCGGCAGCTGCATCTAAAACCAGCTGAATTTTTGCGTTAACTTCATCCAATGTTTTTTTCTGTACGCTTGGCTGCTGTTGGCCGTTGATAGTGACAGTAGTGTTTTCATCACCTTGCAACACTTCACTTAACTGATCTACTGCTGTGCTGAGTTGCTCAACTAGGGTTAAATAATTCGCCATTTTAATTTTCCAAATATTTGTTCATTGAATTAGTTACGGATACTGCAAATGTCTCTGCAGTAAGTGGAGTGAGTATTAGATTAACCATTGTCTCTTCACTCACCACTTGTCGTTTTTTAATCTCGATATTTGTGCTGTAGTTCCAAAATCCGCCATTAAAGCTGCAGGCTTCTAGTGGGCTTTGTTTAAACCGCACTTCGTGCTCTATCAGCCCCTCAGGGGTGCGTATTGGCATTAAAAACCAATTAACCGCGTCGTTAGTGCCGTGGGTTACAAAGCCTTCGAGTATTTGGGCTTGGTACTCATTTAACTTCCAGGTTGCGCCCATGGTCGTGGGTACCGACTGAAAACGCTTTCGCTGGCGAGCGCGGCCACTTTGCATATCTGTGCGTAGTAGGTTTGATTGCTGCGCTAGGCTATGAGTTGAAACGAGTGGGAGCTTTAAGTCTTTTGGGTATTTTACTAGCACGTTTATACTCCCTGCCGTTGTAAGCCATAGGTATTTTCAAGTGCAGAGGATGCATCGCCACCTTGGCGGATATTACTTACAAATATGTTTATGACATCTTCGCCATTAAGCTGGCTTCGACTTTGTGAACCTGCACGGTTAGCATCTTCAATCAAATTTACAGTGACACTAGAGCCAAGGCTTTGCCCTTTAGTGTGATCAACAACGGTTTCTTGAGGATGTAGCATGGCTAACTGGCCGCCTTTGCCATCTAGACCACCGCTTCGTGGACCATCCCATGTATAACCACCACCATCAAAAGAGGCTAAACCACCCACCTTTGCAGCATAAAGACCGCCGGCTGCTATTACGACACCTGCAGCAGCTGCACCTAGAACAGGCCCCACATAGGGGATGTCAGCGAGCGCACCATAAGCTTTCATTGCGGTGTCATAAGTATTAGTCCAAATACTTTGCATTGAATTTCGCTTTTCTTCATCAAGCATGGTCTCGCCTATAGCCATAGCTGACTTGGCATAGCTGGCGTTTTTGCCTTCCATACCGTCAAAGTAGCCACCCATTACATTAAGCAAGCCGTTATAGCCTTCTTGCATCATTTGGTTTCGCTGCGCTTCACCTTCGGCTAGCTTGTCTTGGTGCTCGCGTTCTTTTTCTTCCCGAGCAGTAAGCTGTTCTTGCTTAATAAGGCTTATATTTTGCTCATGTTGGGCTAATGCTTGCTCTTTGGCTGTGTTGTATTCTGCTTCTATCTCAGTAGTGATGAGGTTTTTATCACGCAGTAACTGAAATTCACGTTCCATTTCTTGCTGTTTACGCTCAAAACGACGGTTCTCGAGCTCTACTTCTTTGCCATCTTGTGCTAATTGCGCATCAAATATTTGTTGGTATTGGCTACGAGCTGACTCAATTAGCTTTTGCGCTTTTTCATTCGCTGCTTTAGGGTCCGTGTTTACCAGTAAATCACTAAGGTCTTTCTTTTTTGGGTTGTTTACTTGCTCTTCGGCTGCGGCTTGAAACTTGTCTTGCACATCAGCAATCCACGTTTTTACTTTTTCTGATGGCATGGGTGCCATAGATAAGTCACTTAGTTCCTTAGCTAGTTTGTCAGTTGTAGCTGAAAATGAATCGCCAAATGATTCAAGCTCTTTTAAACCTGAAGACTCCATATCTAAAGCTTCAAGTACTGGATTTATTGCCCTGGCAATATTTGCAAAATTTTGTACTGCTACATTTGCAAGTTCAGCAACACCTTGCCTTAAAAGCAAAAAAACAACTTGTAAACCACGGCCCATATCACCTAAAAAACCAATGCCTGTGGCTACTTTAGTAACTACTTGCTGAGCAATAGAACCAAAACCACCGGCTTCTTTTGCTGATTCGGTCCACATATCTGAAATAGCGCCAATAATAGGCGCTGTTTCAATGGCTAGTGTTTGGCCAAAACTGTGTGTGGTTTTTTGAGCTTTATCGAATGCATCGTTTGCCATTTCGACTTTAGCGGCATCGATGCGATCGAACGTCATACCCAGAGCATCGGCTTCTTGCATCATGGCGGTTATGCCATCAGCGCCAGCGTCCATCACGTTGATCATCTTAGCGCCCGACTTACCCATTAAGGTTTGTGCTACATAAACCTTTTGGCTTTGGTCTTCAACGCCCTTTAGCTTGTCGGCAATTACTTTAAATTGCTCTTCAGGTGCGAGTCCTTGTAACTCTTGAACAGATAAACCCAAACCATCAAGCGCATATTTAGCTTCACCGGTGCCTGTTTGCCCCACTTGGCCAAGGTTTTTTTGCATGGTTTGCAGTGATTTATTTAGCTCTTCGTTGGAAGCACCATATAAATTAGCGGCATGCTGCAAACCACCTAACGCCTGCGTGGTAATACCTAGTCGGTCTGCTGTTTTGGCTTGTTGATCGATAAACTCTGCGTTTTTAGCATAAATAGAGGCATACGCGGCAACTCCTGCCGCACCAAACCCCGCCATAACTCTAGCGCTACCGCCTACCAATTTGCGGGTTTTATCAGCCCACGATGAGGTTTTTTTATTGGCTTTATTGAGCTCAGCAGTTAGCTTGCCACTTTTACCGATTAAATCGATAGTGAGCGTTGCAATTGATGCCATGTTAATTTCTCTTTTGTTTACGCCAAGGACAGGTATTTAAAAACGCTTCGGCTTCGCGGCGTTTTTGCTCATATTCAATTTTTCGTTGTTCGCTTCTGTCGAATGTTAGGCCCATTTTTAGGCCTTGGTGGACTAAGCGCAGTTCCAGTTCGTCAGCTGATAAGCGTTTATGAAGGTCATAGAGTGAGCAACCCAAGCTATCTGCTAGGTTGCAGAGCGCTTGTAGCTCAGGTTGCTGTTTTAGTTTTTTTCAATAGCCTCAAGGTTCTCTTGAGCAAGGTTAGTGAAAAATAAACCTGTGGTATGGATCATACCTAGTTGCTGCATATCAATAAGATTAGGCAGTTTAGCGGCCTCTTTGTCGTCAAACTTGCCATGTAGCATGTAGTAAGTATTGCGCTGCGCAACTTTCTCTAGCTTTTTAGGGTCAGCGTCTTTATCGCTAAATAACTCACGGGCTTTTACTTCATCCATTGCCGGCAGTCGGTGTAATACAATTTTACCCACGCCTTCAATGTCAAATTCACGGGAGGAAGTCGGTAATTTTCCCGCCATTATTTGGGCTGCTGTAATCATTTAGCCTCCTATTCTGCTGTTAGCGTTGAAAAGTCAACTTCTTGAAGCTTGCCAATGCATGCAAACATTTGCTTGCCAGAATCTTTACCTGATTCACCGCTAAAATAGTCGTGTGGTAAAAACTCAACATCTTGTACTTCTCCACTGGCGCGAGTTACTTTAATGCTGATAGGTGTGCCGGCCTTTACCATGTCGCAAAATGCTTTTTGGTCTACATTGGCTGGCTTATGGCGAAAGCTAAGCTCCCAGTCCTGGTCTTCAGGTAGGCATTTTTCACTGTATGAACGTCTAACCGCGGCAATGTCGGTATCGTCTTCGTACACTTTGCCTGAGTTAATTTGTGGGATGATGTCGAGTCCTGGCAAAATAGCGTCGACTTCACCTACACCTGTAGTACAAAATTGCAGTGTAGACTTATGTGAATCAACCGTATCTGCGGCTGGTGTAGTTACTGGAGTGACTGGCATTTTAAACCTCGTTGTTTATGGTGTGGTATTTAAAAATATATTCGTATGACTCGCGGTATAAATGCGAGTCGGTTTCAAAGTCGGGTATACGACCTTGCTTTAATGCAAGTTGCACGTTTATGTCATCATCAACAAAGCCTTGTTTGTTAAAAATGTTATCAAGCTCTTTGGCTATGGCTTTGGCCATAGCGGGTAGTTTGCTGTAACAATCAAATTGAATGAGTGCTTCGCTTTGGTTATCTTCCATGTGAATTTCGATGGGTGTGTCATCAGTGATCACACTAAGCAATACATAGTTATCATCTGAGTTATGGTTAACAGTAAAATGCAGGTTATTGCCAATTAAGGCGCTAAGCGCTGATGATGCGAGTGCTTTTGTGCGTATGCTGTTTTCTATCATTTTTGTTTGTTCTTTTTAGCAATGCGACGTTCAGCAAGCTTTATGCGCTTGGCTAAATTTCTGTTTATGACAACAACAGCTTGATTAGTACGCTTTTTGAATGCTTGGCGAATAAATGGGTCTGCCTGCTGGTTGTTAGTACCGTATTCAACTTGCACAATGTAAGGCACTTTAAACACACCAACACGTACTAGCGATACAACCCCTTTACCAAAGCGGCGGGTTTCACGCCCTTGCCGATTAGTGCTGGCTTTTACTTGAATGCGCGATCTTAAAAAGCCAGGACGAATCTCTACTTTTTGCCCTTGCTTGGTTTTAACCTTACGAACTATGTCTGATTCGGGTGCGTTGCGCTGCATACCTTGCTGATATTTAATGGCGCCTTGTTTTATCGCGCTGGTCATCATACCGGTGGCTTTTTTTGCACCCACTTCTTTGGCTATTTCTAGCAGTGCTTTTTCCATTTCTTTAAGGCCAGAAATATCAATACCTGTATCAAGCATGTGTTATCTCCTTAACCGCGATAATGGTTGATATATTGGCAAAGTCTTGATTAACGGGTGTACCAATGATTTCAAACACGCGTTGCTTATAAACAATTTGATGTGTTGGGGTTATTTTATTGCTGTACCGGCACGAAATTGTGTGGGTTATTTCGCCTATTAGCTGACCGCTTTGTTCAAACTCTTTTGTTGCACCTGTTTGTATGTTTACCCAGCGGTAAAATTCATGCGCATGGCTGTTTGTGTTATAGCCGTCATTTGACTTTACGCCTTCACCAAAGCTGGCTTTGCACTTGTAGTTAGCAGCTGGGAGCGATTTCATAGCAGTTCAACCGCCAGTTCGTCAGCAATGGCCTTAAATGCATTTGGCATGTCGTAAAGTTTGACGGGTGCGGTGTCTTCGCGGTTACGAAACCAATCAGCAGCTAAAACTAAAATGGCTTGTTTGGCTAGGTCGTATTTATCCTGGTCTAGCATGGTGGTTGCATCAATTGCATTAGCATCTATTGCAGCATGGCCAAATACACATTCAATTTGCACTGCATCAGACACTTTAAAACCAACCGCTGGCCATTGGCCGCCTAATTTAGGGGTAATAGTTGCTGTTAAGCCGTGCTCTATTACTCGGTATTCGCTTGGGTCAATAGTAGTGAGCTGGCCCAAGTTATTAATGTATTTAATTGATGTTATGCTCCGAAGCGGCGCGTAAGGCAGGTGTATTTCTTTGCAAAACTTTTGCATAGCAAACTGCCATGTTTGTTCTACTAACAAACGGCCACTACGTTGTTCAAAACGTTTGCGCGCTCTGGGTACCAAACTTTGCAAATAGTCGTGATGATCATCATCAGCAAATGTATGCAATGCCAATTCTTCTGCTGTGATTGGCTCTATGCTTGGTGCCTGTATTAACTTTCGGAGCATTTTCATTGTTGTTACTCTTTGCCGTCAGTATTTTCGTCACTTTCACTTTCTGCGTCTTCATCTGTCGCATTAAGGTCAACAACTTCAACTTCTAGCTCTTTGCTGCAGTAATCAACCGCTGCTTTGTCACTTGATAACTCGGCTACTTTAATAAGTGGTTCAAGTAACTCGGCATCACCTTTTACAAGTGCGTTTGGTTCAAAAGATTGATCAGCAATCACACATGCAACCAGTACACGTGCAGTAACTTGCTTTTTAGCTGCCATGGTTTAATCCTTAGTTAAATAAAAAAGCCCCTTTACAGGGGCAATTGGAGCATCAATTAAGCGGCTGCATTTTGGTAGTACTTAACAGCACCACCCACATCAATACAGCGGCCACCGGTACGCATAAACGCTAAGAAACCAACTTGGCCCTTACGGCTATATGCGCTATCAGTGAAACGGAAGAACAACATTTGCGATACATCACGCACAATGTATTTAGAAAAATCACCAAATAAAACCGACTTGGCGTTAGCCGCCATGGTTGGAATGTGTTGGTTTGTTGCATACGGTTTGCCTAAAATGGTGTTAGGCTCTGAGGCTTCCATACCTGGTAACCAAAGTGGGCGGCCTTGTAGGTCTTTAAGTTTTTTTACTACTTTGATTGTCGCGTCGTTCATCATATAACCGCATTGCATGCTACGGCGATATGCTGGGTCTACGCTGTGTTGTAAATCAACCAAATCATCAAACGTAACGGTAGCAATTTGACCTGAACCCCCTACTTTACCTGCTGTGGTATCTGCTAAAATACCGTGCGGCATTGATGTACCCGTACCATTAATAAACGCATCTTCTGAGGTACGGCCAATGCGCATACCAATTTGACTATTAATGTAACCTTCAAGGTCAAACTGCGTGTCTTGCAGTAATTGGAACGGTACCGCAATCACTTTAGAGCTGATCATGTGTGTATCAATGTTACGAACACCAAATGAAGTATCTTCATCATCTGCTGTGCTATTTTCTGCTAACCACTCACCTTGCTCAGCGGTTGCGTTAGCCGTAGGCCATGGAATTGTAGAGCCGGTTGCCGTTGGTACTACGGTTGCCAGCTCACGCATACCGCCATACGCTTTAAGCGCTTGTGAAATGCCTGGTGCAATTTCGTCAGCTGTTAAATAGCCACCTTCTGAACCCTGCCCTGTGCTCATAGTATTTTTAGGGCTGTCGATACGCGCTTGTACAGCAGCTCGTTCGTTTTCATTGAGTGCCGACATACCACCGCGTAACCACGATGCATATGCGGCTTTTTCTTGGTGAAGTTGGTGCTCTGCTTCATCAGTAGAAATACCGTTATTATCGGCGCGGTCTTGAATGGTTTGCTTTGACTTAGCTTGTAGGTCGAGCACTTTTTGTTGGCGGTCTAGGTCACCATCAAGTGCATCTATTTTATTAACAAGGTCGTCGTACTGTTTTTGCTTGTCATCGCCCCAAGCTTGGTCTTTAGGGTGATCAGTTACTAATTGATTTAGGGTTACAGCTAAACCTTTTCGCTGCTCACGCTTTTGCTGAATAGACATAATTATATTTCCTCAATTTTAAGTACAAAAAAAGCACCCTTAGGTGCTTTAAATAGTGTTGCCAGCGGAGCTAGCCAGTAGTTAGCAGCATGTTGGCGAATCGTTTTAACCGGTCACGCTGCTCGAATTTGTCCTGTGGTGGTTTTGGTGCATTTTGATATGACGTTAAATCCCACGCTTTATTGGTGGCTTTATCGCTTGTACCATTTTGCATAATGTTATCTACAAATCCATGCTCTAATGCCTCCTGTGCAGTAAACCATGTTTCGTTTTTCATCCAGGTGCGTACTTGCTCTTCGCCAGCATCGGTGCGTTTTTCGTAGTCGTTTACTATTGTGTTGTCGACTTTATCAAGCATGTCGGCGGTGTCGCGTATCTCTTGTGAATTACCAAGCGCGAGCGTCCAGGCGAAGTGAATCATGTAAAAACCTGAATCAGCTATTTCAATAGTATCGCCAGCTAATGCAATACGCGTTGCGGCACTGGCTGCTATACCGTCAATGTGCACGTGTATTTTTGCAGAGTGTGCTTTTAAGCTCGAGTAAATGGCTGTTGCTTCAAATACGTCACCGCCTGGGCTGTTAATATAAACATCAATGTCGGTTGCATCAGTAATACTAAGTAGGTCACGTTTTATCATTTCTGCTGATACGCCCCACCATGGATCAATTACATCGTAAATCAAAAACGCTGGGCGGCTTTCGCCTGCGTTGGCAAGTGGTGATTGCTGCTTTACTTGATAACCAACTTGGTCACGGTTTTGGCAGTTATTTTTAACTAACTGCATTAATTTGCGGCTGTTATTCATGATTCGTTTTCCATTGGTTGATTATTTGCAATTGGGTCGTATGGTAAAGCGTATTTACCGCCAAACTCGGGGAGGTTTTCGAGCTTACGAACTTCGTCTATGCTCATCCAGCCCGGTCCTTGTGAACCACCGATTGCTTGGCGGTAGGCTTCGTTTCTGTCTTTGAGCGTTAAGCGCATTAAATTTGCAGCTATAAACTCGGCAAACATGGGTTTGTTTAAAAACAGTTTGCGATTTATCTCTTGTTCAAAGCGGTTTAGGTGTGGCCCAAGCGTAAAGCGCAAGAACGATAGCCCAATTTCACCAATACCTGAGCCCCACGATGTTGATTTTTGCTCTTGGTTTACCATAAAGCTCGGTAAACCAAATGCGCGGGCTATATCGGTAATTTGAAATTCGCGTGATTCAAGCAGCTGTGAGTCCTTGGCTGATACGCTAAGTTGTTTTACATCTGTGCTGTTATCAAGCACCAGTGGAAATTTTGAGTTTTCAATACCACCGTATGCTTTAACCCATGCGTTTCTGAATGATTCTTTTTGTGTTTCGTCCCACTTGCCTTGCTTAACAACGGCCACACGCTGAGTTGAACCCGATTTAAAGAACTCGCCGCTGTGTTGCTCCATGGCAAGCTCAAGGCCAATGCTGTTGAAAGCGCCCCACTGAATAACAGACATAGATTTAAGGCCGTTAAAGCCAAAGCCCGGAAAGTGTAATATGTCGTCTTGGTCAAACCCGCGAGCGGTTCCATCAAGTGTAAAAAAGTAATTTAGCCGGCCGTTGTTGTTAACAACGTTCATACCTACAGGGCTGATTGGTAAAATCTCTTCTATATCGCCATTGCGATCACGTAATAGCACCGCATAACCATCACCATGTAATAACATACTTGAAACCATGAACTCCCAAAATGCAGCTGCGCTCCAAACAGGTGTTGGTTGTAAGTTAAAAAGGTTAGCTAAAGTGTGGTTTGCAAGGCGGTTTTTATCGCCATTTTCACCGCGCTCATAAATATGTACGGGCATCTGTGCAATTGCACCGGCAATTAAGCGCACACAGGCAAATACAATCGACACTTTCATTGATGTTTTAGGCGTTACCGCAGGGCCAGCGAGTGATGGCATGACGCCAAACAGATCCGATAAACTATTTATATCCTGCACTGTAATATCTTTTTGATCTGCAGTATTGCTCACTGTTTTTGTAGTATTGCGACTTAAAAACGGGATTTTAAACATTAGAATTCCAAAAACTCTTGATTAGAACCATCGTCTTCTTCTGGCTGCCATGAGCCGATGAAGGCCAGCAGCTTAGCGACGGCGGTATCTATTTTGTTGTCTTTATGTTCTTTTACTGGGCGGATATATTTGCCGTCCATGGTTTCTTTGGCTATTACGTTGCCAAGGCACCAAGTAAGAACTGGATCACCGTTATGGTGTATACGGCCTTGCCTGAGTAAGTTTTCAAACTCACGCATTGCCGGCGAAAAGTTAGTGTAATTTTGTGACACTTTAATTGGCTCTATGCCTGTGCTGTTTTGTACGCGCTGTGCAATAGGTGCCGCACCTGCGGGGTCGTAAAATAAGCCGGTTACTTGGTAGTTTTCGTTATCAGTTTCGATAGCGCGCTCTACTTCGTCGTAATCTATGCTGGTACCTTCGCACTCAATTAAGTGGCCTTGGTCTACCCAGTCGCGATAAATGTCTATTTCGTTTGCTTTAGCTTCTGTTACATAGGTTTTAGCAAAGAAGTAGTAATGTAATTTGCCGTTTATCTCGCGAGTGAAGCACGTAACATCGGCTGTTAAGTCGTCTGACTCTGAAAGGTCGACGCCTTTTGTGCATTCTTCTCCAGTAAATTGTACCATTGTAAGAGTTCTATCAGCAGCTGATAACCAATCTTCAAGGTTAAGCCAGGACTCACGAGCACCCACCCATAAATTAAGGTGCTTAGTTTTAAATGCGTTTTGCTTACGCGCTGACTGCCTTGCTTTAGAAAGCTGATTTAATAGAAACTCAACCTCTACCGATATACCAAAATTAGGATTAGCCTTGCGCAGTGCTTCTTCGCTTTGCCAGTCGTCATCTTTATCTATGGTGTAAATCATGGCGAAAACGGTTTCGTCGGTGCGGGTTCCTTCAAGAATCTCTTGGCACTCTTTTTGGAATTGACCACATGGCCCAAACCAATTAGAACCAGCTGTTGATATGATCCATTCAAGTGGCTGCTCTCGGGCACCCATGCCGGTGATCATAGTATCGCGTTGGTCATCATCATCATGTTCGTGGTACTCATCACATAAATAACAACTTGGTGAACCACCATCGCCAGGATTACCAATTAAGCGTTCAAACTTGCCGCCGTCCGTTGTTTTTTCTATTTGTTGAGCAAACAATTCAATATTAAAGCGGCGTCTAAATATAGGCTGTTTTAACGCCATCTTTTTAGCGGGGTTAAACACCTCGTTAGCTTGCTTTTGTGTAGTCGCACCGCAGTAAACTTCAGCGCCTGGTTCATCATCATTCGCGAGCATGTACAAACCAATGGGAGCAACCCAAGTAGATTTGCCATTCTTGCGCGGTACTAAAGTAAACGCTGTACGAAAGCGCCGGCGATGAGTTTTTATATGTTTCCAGCCGTAAACTTGTGCTGTTATCCACTTTTGCCAGCCGCTTAAATTAAGTAAGCCTTCATGCCCTTTCGCTCTAGCCCATTTGCCTTTTACATGGCTGAAGGTTTCTAAAAACCAAATAACTTTAAGGGCTGCTTCAGGATCAAAGTAATAGGGGAAGTCCTCACTGCCAGCCCTTGCTAGGTCATGGCTTTCACGTTCTACAGCTAACATCTCATATTTATTAGACGGTCGCTTACCGCTTAATACATCAGATGCATACTTTTCGATATCAGCTAAGTGATCACGTTGAAACGTTGGGTAATTACTACGGTTTTGCATTTAGATGAACTCAGTACACATCATCAAATAAACCAGGCTGTAAATTATTAAACCGCTGGTCTGTTGCTGGGCTACCACCAATCTGATTTATCAAGCTATTCAGTTTGCGCCAATCATCATTGTACTGGCTAACCTCTGGCCGGGTTTTATGTTGAATGCCATTGCGGCCTTCAGTTGTATACTTCCAATTGTTTTCATCTAAGTATGTAAGAGCCGCTTCCATGCGTGCAATTACAATGCAGTACTCTTTAAAAAACCGAATATAGTGAGGCTTAAAGCGATTAATCTTTACATACTCAGGTATATCACTATTCCATACCTGCTGTTCTGGCTTTGACATTCCACGCGGACGCGATTGGGTCGCGATCTTTTTCGCGTCCTTATCATTAATTTCCTTGTTTTCAGTAGAGTTAGGGAACGGAACTACCTTGTTAGTTCTGTCCTCTGCAACTGATGGATATCTACCTGCCATAATTACCAAATAATCTCTTTAAGTGGGTTTTTTCATTTCAATTCTGCCCCGTATAAAAATCTAATTGAGGGGGCGGTGTACGTGAGGTAGCGCTAAACTTTGCCTACCCCCGGGTCAATGCTGTGGCGTGACTCAAGTGCTGTTTTTTCTTTATCGCATGCTTGGCATATGGTCTGAAGGTTATCTATCTTATCGTCACCACCTTGGCTGATAGGCACAATGTGATCACATATGCCATGGTAAGCACCATGCAACTCAACAGAGGTTAGAACACCTTTAGCTCTGCATATCTGACACAAGAAGTTATCACGATGAAATATAAACTCTCTTGTTCGCTGCCACACTCGGCCACCTCTACCTGATTGCTTGTTCCCGTTACGCTTACGGCCAAACGGTACACGCTTAGGGCATGGTTCACCTCTGTGAACAGCTTTGCACTTAGTGCACCAAGTGCCTGGCTTAGTTGCCATTTAACTTATCCTGGCAAAGCAGTTGTGCTTGGTCGCTTTGTTGTAGCGCATCCATGCGAGCACGATGAAACTCTTTATCATCTTCATGCTTGCGCGCTTCACGTTCATTGCGTTTGTGTTGAAAGCGCCAGTTAACAAAGAAGGTTAACGCAGCAAACACTATGCCCAGTAATATCGCCCATTCGTTCAAGCTTAAAATCCCTCCAGCTGCTGCGCCTAAGCTTGCACTGTAAGTAGTTGCACTTACTGCTTTTTGCATAGCTATATCACTAGTCTCTATTCGCATTGTTCCAACTTCTTGCTTTTAACAATTGCTCATTACACATATCAATAACCGACTCTAAATAAGCCGTGTATTGACTGTGTGATGCATTATCACCAACAATATGGTCATCAATACCACAGTGTTGTATAAACTCTTTAGGCATCTGCACAAACTCATACTTAGTTTGCACTATCGTCTTTACTGCAGGCTCCACTGATGGCGTACTTGAACACGCCGATAACAGCGCTAGGCACGCAATCGTTAGCCCAAGTTTTAGTTGTCTCATTAGTTGAAAGCCTTAACGCATCAAGCTGCGAGGTAGAGTGTTGGAGTTGAGTTTTAATAGAAGTAAGCTGCTGTTGGTGATCAGCTCTTAGCTTAGCCAGTAAGTCACGCTCTTTAAGCAGCTGCTTATTTTGCTGATCAGCAACCGCCAACGTAATAGTTAAATATTCAGCATGGTTCTTATAACTTTGTACTGACGCTTTAAGCTGTTTATTATCATCAAGCGCTTGTGTTAAGTCAGACTCAAGGCCTACATATCTAACTACAGCAATACCCAGCATCGTAGCTAAGCCTGCAAAAACAACCTTATTTAAACTAAGCATCATTTAGCTCACTCAAACATAGTTGGCGTTCTAGCTCTCGGCGCTTAACTAAGCCAGCAAGCTTACGGCCATCAGCATAAACCCAGCGTGATAATTCATTACATGCCTTAACACGCTCACCGTTATTTAAGTATTTAAGCAACGTACTACTACGGAAGTTCCCAGCGCCCACGTTATAGTGAAACGACAAATAAGCCGCATGCTCACTGATAGAAAGCGGGTGCTTAACTGCTCTTAATAACTGCTCATTATGATCACCTAAGTCCATAGCAAACAGATTTAAACATTCTTTTTCAGTATAAGTCTTGCCAAGCTCAGCTGTTTGGGTATGACCAAAGCAGGCCGTAACCACACCAACAGGATCCACATAACCTGTTCTTACTTCACCCTCAAATTCAGCAACCATTACACCCGTTAAGGCAAGCACGCCCGTAACACCAGCGGCTAATAATTTGTTAACTTTCATTTAAGGCCTCAAACGTAAAAAACCCGCTAAGGCAAAACCAAAGCGGGTTACAACAACAGGATGTAAGGATAATCAGCAGACACAAAAAAACCCAAGGTGTTAACCTCGGGCTTTATGATGCAGCTTTGCTAAGCTTACCTGAATTAGTATAGTTATTGCGCGCGCAATTGCAAACTATTTATGCCGCAGTTTTGATTAAAACTCCCTTAGCCATCAAATGCCCCTCAAGCCAAGCAGAACCACTTAACAGCAGCTGCCTAGCTTTGGTTTCACCAATATCTAAATTCTTAGCTATTTGCCTAGTACTCAACTGAGAACGGTAGCTCATCATAACCACCACTTTCGTTTTTGGTGCGTACTGGCCTAACATCGCCACCGCCTGGTCTATCAACAAACCCATATCATCATCAATCGCGGTAATCACATCATTCGACGCAGAGCCCAAAGTGAGCCCTAAGCCAGCCTGAGACCAAACACCCCATTCATTAAGCAAATCATCAATAGTCGTAACTAACTGCATCATCATTCCCCGTTAAAGCCAAAAAACTAAATAAAACACTTTGGTCACCCTTACTTTTACTGTGACCACCTACCGTGACCGCTGAAACCCTTGCTATTACTGTATTGGTCATAGTGGTCATACTGGTCATAGTGTTTTTACATACACAAGAACAAACATATAAATAGAAAGTACAAAATACGCGTGTCCGCTCGCACCCGCGCGCGTATGTGTGCGCGAAAACACCGTGACCACCGTGACCACCATGACCACACCAACAACCACGTACCTTACAGCGGTCACCGCAACTGGTCATGGTCATACTAAAAAGCCTACTTAGCATTCCAAAACCCCTCTGGCGGCACATAAAACGCAGGGCGTTTACCATCAACACGCTTTTTCTTCTTAATAAAACCGAGCCTATGCATAATCTGGCCAACACGCTTTTGCTCAGGCGGACGCATAGCATGAGGATCCATACCAAGCACCTCAGTCATAATATCGGCCAACGAATAATCACCCCGCATATTCTTAAGCAGCCAATCGTAAATAAGCCCTTCCCACACATCAGAGTCGAATCTATCTTCCTGCTGTTCTTCAAACAAATGCTTATATTCATCAGTAGGCCACCACGGCATGCCTTCATTAAATAAATGCAACGCCTCAGCCCAAAGCTGGTCCCTATCACGAGCAATCGCATCCTGGCATATATTGGTACACATCACAGGCCAGTATCGTCGGTTACCCGTAGAATCTTTCAAATATCTATCTTGGTTAGTGGTACCCACAAACACACACTGCCTCGGAAACTCCTGCACCATTCGTCCATAACTCGGGCGGTACCTATCAACCTTAGAACCAAAAAACTGTTTAGCCTTCGTATTTTCAGCCTTATTGAACGAATCTAGCTCAGCCAACTCAATACCCCACATCCCCTGCATTTGCTGAAACGTATCTTTTTCACCAAGGGCCATAGGTGTATCAGTAAACCAATCACCAAATAAATTATTGCACATGGTCGACTTACCTAAACCCTGATTACCCTCAAGTATTAACACCGAATCCACCTTAACTGGCGGGCACATCACCCGCGCCACAGCCGAAACCAAAAAAAACGTACCAACCATAGCCCCATAGTCAGTATCTTCAGCGCCCAAGTAGTTATGCAACCACACAGCAACGCGTGGCGTACCATCCCACTTAACGGTATTTAAATAATCTTTAACAGGGTGAAATGCATGTTCTTCAGAATGAACCAAAATAGCACCCAGCACATCATTGGCCCTAGGTGTAAAACCATAGGTTTCAGAAAGGTAAATACGTAAGCGCTCAGTGTCAGTGTCGGTCCACTCACCCACCTTACCCTTTAAAAAAGGCGGTTTCTTACGTTTAATAATACGGTAACTAAAGTCGCAATACCCCAAAACACCATCAAAAGCAGGGTCATTTTCAAGCACCAACTTTGTATTACTAATACTCGCCTGAGGCATACCCGAATTCGTTCTTTGGAAATTAGCCTGCCACTGCTCATCCCCCACTGAACGCTGTCGCGCGTCAGCGTTTTGCGGCGGCGGGTTATTTTCCTTATTACCATCATTAGCACTAGGCTTATCGACCACACTCAGTAACTGTGCTTTAACCTCATCAAGCCCTGCATTAACGTGTAAATCATTCCAATCGTTTAAACTACTCTTAGCCATTATGCCGCCTTATCCACAACAGCAGAAAAGTCAGGTATCGCTACCAAACCATCTACCGCAGCTGCAGCATCATTAGCCATACTTAAGCCCGGGTTCCCCTTCGTATTAGCATCGTCATCAGCACAAAATATAAAGGTTTTATCTGCAAGCTTGTGTTTAAGCTCAGTGGCCACCGCCATCAAATTACCCGCATCAAGCGCCACCGCACAAGGCCACTTAGTTGCCATATGAATACTCGCCCCAGTGGCATAACCCTCACAAACCGCTAAAATATTACAGCTGCTCGCCTTACCAATAAAATGAAACAACCCAGCCTTACGGCCATGCTTTAAAAACAACTTAGTTCCCTGCTCATTAATAACCTGAATATTCCAAAGCACCTTTTCAATATCAATTAACGGCATCACTAAATCACCACGCTTAAAATGTAAAAAACTAAAATCGCGGGTTTCCTTATCAGGCAAATCAGCAAAAAATTGTTTAATTTCTTTACCACCTGTCACAGCCTCAGCCGTAAAATTAGGCCTAAATATAACTATCACAGCACTTTTAAAGCTGCTTAAACCAAAACTGGCCACCTTCTTGGCAGCCAAATATTTATTAGAGCTAACAGGTTTAGTAAATTGTTCGACAAGTATTTTGGAAAAATCGGCAACCACCCCATGCCAACGCTGGCGCGCGGCTTCATCTTCTGCCTCTTGCGCTTCGCGCTTTTTAGCACGTTGTGCAAATTCTTTTTTTAGCCTGGCTTGCTCTTCTGGGGATATCGGTTCACGCCTTACAGTAAAGCCATTATCTATAGCCATTTTAAAAACAGTTTTAATCGTAGTACCGCCGCCAGCTTTAATGCTACGCCACGTACTTTTTATATCACTTGGTTTATAGCGCTCACTGCCCGCGCTCCAGCTATCAAACGCATCAAAGCCCGCATCACCAAACTCATTTTTAATACCCATGCCCACCTTAACCCACTCATCACGTGAGCAATTGGGGTCAAGGTACTGCAATGCATCATGTAAATCCTGCAAAGTCGTTTGCTGCATTGTTATTATTCCTGTGTTGTATTAAAGCGCTTCCTTAAATTAGTATGTTCAGTAACCAAACCAACAAACCAAAATAAGGAAGCAAAACCATGTATAAATATCGCCTTTACTACCTTTGCCAAGAGGGAGATATGAACTCAAAAACATACACATCAACCACGCCTGTAAACGTTGGCGATGTTATTCAGCCTGATAACGGCTTTTATCATCAAGTGACGCAAATTCATCAACAAAAGACAGGCGCTCGCCTTGATCTATCCAAATCTGCTCAATCTGCTGAGGAGGCAGAGCTCCTACGAGAGCAACTAGAGCACCCCCTAAAGTTCTAGCAGCCTCTCTTGAAACGTCTAATTCACTAAATTTCGTTAGCGGCCACATCAATCGGGCTTGTGTATCCACACCAGCCTGATGAATCCCCATACCGCTAATCCAAGCAGCAGCCCTTACCTTTTGTTGCATAGTAGGTTTTGGCACAAAAACGCTAAGTTCGTGTAGTTTGCCAGGATTAGGGTTTAACAAATTAGCCAAAGCAACAGGATCGATATTGCGTAACTTTTCTAATAGTTCAGCTTCACTCATTTTGAGTATCCTTAAAACTAAATTGCTGTACTGGAGGTTTGGCGAATAACAGCTAGCTGACTTTCTAGCTTTACCTTCTCTTCGCTGAAACGCTCCAAGCTGCTTGTCATTGATTTAATACTGTCTTGGAGCTTTTGTTTCCTTAGCCTAAACATATCAAAATCATCTTTAGTTAAACCAAATTGGTGTGTGACGCCATTAATCTCAAATGTTGCTACACCAATGCATTCGCTTTTTTTGTTACCCATAAATCACCTGTATAAAAAAACATATATCACGCAGGTTTGTTTCTTATTGTGTTATTGCACTAAAGTTAACCGTACAACAACACAGGAATAACCCTATGAAAACTACCAACCTAAGCAGCGTGTTTGCTTTCCTCAGGCGGATAAATATCAGGCCGCAGTTCATGCCTAGACACACCAGTGACTTTTTCAATAAGAATCACTTTATCAGGCGCAACCTTGCCGGTTCTTAGCCAGTTAGATACGTTTTGTTGAGAAGTTTGAATTGCATCGGCAAGCTTTACTTGGCCACCTAAGGTAGCAATTGCTTTTTGTAATGCTAGTTGAGTAGTCATTTTGATACCTACTTTGTAATTAACTCCCAACATCATACAACTTAAATTGTAATTTACAACAATTTAAGTTGTTTTCTATGTTACAAATTTTCTTGTAAAATGAGAAAAACCATAAAAATTAATAATTATGAATACATTAGCTAAGCGTTTAAGTTATGTTTTGGAGATGAAAGACATAACTCAGGAAAAAGTCGCTAGCGCTATAGGTGCTAGTCAGCAGTCCATTCATGCCATATGTTCGGGTAAGACCTTAAAGCCGAGAAACCTTGTCGCCATAGCAAGGTTCCTAAATGTATCACCAGATTGGTTAGAATCTGGCAGTGGTAGTATGAGTGTCAGTGAAAGCAACACTATAGAAATGAAAAAATTTAGTCCTAGTGTTCCGTTAATCAGCTGGGTACAAGCTGGTCATTGGACTGATATACATTTAAATGATATTGACGAATTTTACCCATGCCCAGAAAAACACAGTCAATATACTTATTCGCTTGAAGTAAAAGGCGAGTCAATGTCACCCGACTTTATCAATGGCGAAATAATCTTTGTTGATCCAGAGGTCGAAGCACGTAATGGTTCGTGCGTTGTTATTAGGCAAAATGGCAATACAGAAGCTACATTTAAACAACTTATTATTGATGGCTCTCAAAAATACTTAAAAGCACTCAACCCAAACTGGCCTAACCCAATAATAGAAATGCTGCCTGATGCCACCATTTGTGGTGTTGTTATTGGAAGTTATAGAAAAAGGAATTGAAAACATGGCTAAAACCATAACTAGAACAGCTACTATAAGTAATAAAGCGATAATAAAACGTTTTAACTCTCATAAACCTTTCGAAGTGGTCAGTGAGTATGTTTGGAATGGTATTGATGCAAAAGCCAACGACGTAAACATTAAACTTTACTTCTATGACGATGAGCTTCAAACAGTTGATAAAATAGATATTATTGATAATGGTGATGGAATTGACTTTCAAAACCCTGATACAAATTTTGATCAATGGGATTCATCTTTAAAAGACAGTTTTGATGAAAAAGGAAGTCAAGGAAGGGGCCGTTTTTCATTCCATAAAATTGCAACTCAAGCAACTTGGTTTACTTGTCACCATGATGAGCATGCAATAATCTCTGCATTCTCTCAAAAAATTCCTGATTACTCAATTACACCTATAGCAGCCAGTGAACAAAACTCAAATGTTTTAAAAAATAAGAAAGGTACTTGCGTATCTTTAACAAACATAACTAAAAAACAAGCTGAAAAGATCCCTAAAGTTGAACAGCTTCTCAAAGAATTCTCGCTAGAGTTTGGTTGGAAGCTTATTATCGATAATAAATTATCAATTAAAGTTAACTCTATTGATATCAAACCCCCGAAGCATAGATTACACACTTTTGACAAAGAAATAGATGGCCATAATTTTTCTATAAGCTTAATTATTTGGGACGAAAAACCTAATAAAGAAAAGTCCTATAACTACTACTACAACTCCGAAATACGTTATGTCTATAATGATCTAACAGGACTAAATTACAAAAATGGTTTTTATTTAAGCGCTTATATCACTTCAAGTTGGTTTAATAATTTTAATACATCAACAAACCGTACCTTATCACTTTATGATGACAATGAGAGCTCACCGAATTCTGAGGCATTCAAAAAGCTGAAATCATTTATCCAGAATGAATCTAGACGTTTATATAATGAATTCATAATAGAGCAAGCAGATGAACTTGTAGAAGATTTTGAAAATAAAGGCTTTATTCCAACTTATAAACATGAAAAAGAAGAAGAACAAAGACTAAGAATCAAGCATACGAAAAACCTGATCAAAAGCATTCATGTTGCTGACCCCTACACTTTTAACGGCCTGAAAAGCAATAAGCATAAAAAAATACTTGTAGCTTTACTGGACAAAATCACAGTATCCAACGAGAATGATAGTCTATTAGAAGTTCTCGAGGGAGTACTAGATTTGCCTCAAGATAAGTTAGACGTACTTGCAAATCAAATCAAGCGAACAAAGCTTGATCATATTATTAGTACGATAGAAGTTTTAGTAAAGCGCTCAGATACAATTGATAAACTGCAATATCTCATAGAAGTGTTTACCAAAGACACAAAAGAGACACCAGACTTACAAAAGATCATCGAGAATAACTTCTGGTTGTTTGGCCCTCAATATGAACTAATTGGTGCTGAGGAAGATGATTTTCAAAAAACATCTGAAGGCCTATTAAGAGCGATAACAAATAAAGATGTTATAGAAATTGAGGATCTTGTTGATAGCAATTTGAATGTGAAAAACATTCGTTGTCAAACTGACCTATTTCTAGCAAGAAGAATGGTTTCATATTCAGAGGAAATTGGTCCCCATTACAGATGTACTGTGATCGAGATAAAACGACCTAGTGTTGCGCTTAATCAGAAGCATTTAGGACAGATAGAAAAGTACGCTGAAGTTATTAATAAGCATACTGCATTCAATGATCCTAATATGACATTTGATATAATATTGGTAGGAAATAAAGTTTCCTCTGATGATTACATCATAAGGCAACGGCTCAAAGATAATCGCGGCAAAGGCCATAAAGGCCTTGTGTCTGGAGTTGAGTCACGAATTAAATGCTATGTTCGCTCCTGGGCTGAGATATTCAATGAGTTCAAAATTACTCACACACATTTATTAGATGAACTTAAAAACCAAAGAATTAAACTTGAGTCTCCAACCAAGGAAGAGCTTGTCGAAGACCTTCAGAGTAGTAGCTAAGTAGGTAGTTATAACTTTTATAATTAACCATTTCAATCAAACCGCCTTTCGGCGGTTTTTTTATGCCCATCAAAAATCTCACTTAAACAACAATACAATTTAAATTGTAATTTAATGTTGACTTAAACAATTTAAGTTGTATTCTAAATAACAACTTAAATTGTAAGATCGTACTATGAACCCATTACGCACAGAAACCGGATACCAGCTTGACGACATGCATGTTAACGCCAAGCCATATTCACGCCTACCAACTCAACAAGCGCGCACCTTGCTATTGGTCGCTAAAGGCCTACCACAAAAAAGCATCGCCAATGAGTTAGGCGTAAAACTGTGCACGGTTCGCCAGGCATGTAACGAGCTCAGTTTTAAATTTAACACCCATTCCATGCGCCAAACGGTACACCAAGCAATCAAGCAAGGCGTATTGCGCTACACAGTTTGCATATTACTTTGCCTAATTAGCGCAGCAAATAACGACCTAGAACGCAGCTTTAGAACTATTCGGGTAGTCCGAACAGTTCGCACAACCCGTGCACGCCGCCTGCGTGAACTGCAAAACAACTTACTAGCAGCCTAACGGCACAGGAGAATAGCAATGACCAAAGTATTTATATTCCCAACAGTCCGAAATAACGCCGCCACGCCCCCGTTACTTTACAAGCTAAAACAAGCCCAAAAGGCAAGCCCCTTTGAACTGGTAATTCCAAATATCAAAGCGGCCAACAACCCATACCCTGAGCCACCGACCGCAGCGTAACTCAGGGCAATAGTTTCACAACCTGCTGGCGCGCGCTTGCCCAACTAGCCCAGCCGATTGGTTGCCGTAAGCAACCAACCAACACAACAGGAAAAAAGGACAAATAATCATGCTAAACGTATTTACAGCACTGGTAATAAACCAACTAAAACAACGCATTCACTTTATGAACCAGCATATGCAGGGTGAGGAACTCCGCCTGTACGAATCGGGTACCAAGTTCTGTGTAATCGTCCTGGTCAACACTCATAAAGAAAAACTAATAGGCTCAATTGCTCTAAACGCTAGCGCCAAACGCGACCTATGCGTGACCAAAGCCTTTTTAAGCCTAATAGAAAACACCCGCACATTAAAAACAGCAATGGCCGCATGAAATCATTCAAAAAAAACCTAACGTCAATGCTCTGGGTAATCGCACTCATCGCACTGCTAATCATTGAACAAAACCTAGACCAATGGCTTTAACCAGTAATTTCTGACAGCTCACTCAACGAGTGGGCTGAATTGAAGTTATTTCAACACCAGGATAATGAACATGAGCAACCAACCTTTATCAGTCGTTAATGCAATTGAAAGCTTAGTTTCAGCATACAACCAAGAAGTAACTGAGTTTGACCAAATGGTTACCGAAGCCGACCAACTGCAAGAGCAAAACGACAAACTAAACATATTAATCAAAGACTACGAACAAGGCGCGGCGGTATTGCTTAAAAACCTAGAAAACGCCCAAATAAAGCTGGCGCAAGCGAACCGTGAACGCGACCAGGCATTAACCAAAAATCAAGATGCAAACATCACCCTTGCAGCCTTTAAAGAAGTCGCCGGCACACCTAAAAAGCTACGCGAAAAAGTTAAAAGCTACAAAGACCGCCTTGAAAACCAACGCCTAGCTTCAGAGCAGCAAAAACGTAAATACCAAGACGAATGCAAAAAAAACGCGCAGTTAAAAGAGCAAATACTTGAACTTGAAAACCGCCTAGATGTAGCCGCAATAAACCAAATTTATAGAAACGACAACGACATAATTCAAACCTACCCATATCACCTTGGTGGCATGGTTGAAGGGCACGACGAACAACAAACGCCTCTGCTCTACTTAAATCAAAGCGGCCGTGGCGGTTTAATACTGCTTAACAAAGACGACGAAGCCGAACTAGTAGAAGCACCCAAAGGTGGTTTACGCCCTAAAAAAGAAACACTTGAGCACTGCGGTAAATGGCTACGCCGAGCAAAAGCAAATGGCTGGCAAACCGACGTGAAAGACATAAAAGCATTAGCAAACAGCAGCGACTAATGAACAGCTTTGAGCAAGCAACGCTCGAAACCTTAGTCAGCTTTAAAGCAAAAAAGCCAGAAGAGATCAGCCGCTTACTAACTAATAAAAAGCTTCAACAAGAAGCCTGCCAGCTAGTTAAAAAGTGGAACGACAAACGTAAACAACTGGGCTTAGTCCCATGGGAATAGCAGGATATAACAATGGCAAAAGTAAAAGTGAAGTACTTAGTAGAAGTTGAGCAAGATATCGATTGGCCAGATGATGAAATGGACGATTTCACTTATGACAACCTACTCTGGAATTGCGATACAGACGATGCCCATACAAAAAAAGTAACTGAAATAGTAACTCTTAATGTTAATGGCAAACCACATACCTTTCAGTAAGGAACCAACATGAACACAGAACTAAACGACGTAATGCTAGATCTAGAAACCATAGGCCAGCACTCAAACGCGGTTATCGTCTCTATTGGCGCCGTATTTTTCAACCCACTTACAGGCAACATTGGAGCAGAATTTTACCAAGTCATCGACCTAGAAGACGCCATGAACTACGGCACAGTAGACGGCGAAACCCTAAAATGGTGGATGAAAAAAAGCAATGAAGCCCGCGCTATTTTTAACAGCAAAGACACCATGTTATTAAAAGACGCATTGCTCGAGCTTAATGACTGGTTATACCAAATCGAAGGTTACAAAAACCGCATTGTATGGGGCAACGGCGCTACGTTCGACAACACCATTTTAACCAACGCCTACACCGCCACAAAAATGACCAAAACATGGCATTTTAGTAACGACCGCGACGTTCGCACCGTTGTAGATATTGGTCGCAGAGTACTAGGCATCGACCCTAAAAAATCAAACGAATTTAAAGGCAATCCACATAACGCGCTAGACGATGCCAAGCACCAAGCTAAATACGTAAGCGATATTTACAAACAATTAAAGTTAACCACCAATGCACAAATTTAAACGCCATTGCATAGCCCAACAACGGGCTCGCATACGCCAATTTTATAAACGTAAACACACAATGAAAAAAACACAGCCAAATGATAGCAAGGTGACTTATGAAAAAGCCTAAATTAATGAAAGCCCGCTGCTGGGCAAAAAAACACTTTCACAACGACTCACTACCAAGTTATCAATCGCTCCGCGACTGGGTAGCAACCGGTTATGTGCTAGGCGAATTGGTAGGCCCAGGCCAACAAGTGTATATTTACGAAGACCAACAACCAGGAACGCATGCAAAAGCAAAAGAAATTGCATTGCAACTAGCAGCGAACAGCTAAAATGGCACCAAGAAAACGACTTAACAAAAACCGAGATCTGCCGCCGTTTTTATACTTTGATAAAAACGCCGGCTATCAACTCAAACTGGTAAACGGCAAGCGCAAAATTATTAGCCAAAACCGTACCGAAGCAATCATCATAGCCAACGAGTACAACCGCATAAAACGCGGCGGCTCATTACTAGACGACCTATTAAACGACACTGCCTCAAAAACCAGCTTTAGCAGCTTAGTAGACAAAATAATTGAGCGCATGACTGCCGATAAACAGCCAGGCACCAGTGTTGTATCTACGTGGTTAAACGATGCAGAGCGCGTTAAGTCATACTTCACCATGCCAGGCGAAGAAATAACCCTAAGCGACGT
Organism: Pseudoalteromonas sp. SR43-7; assembly: GCF_014163785.1. NCBI lineage: Bacteria > Pseudomonadati > Pseudomonadota > Gammaproteobacteria > Alteromonadales > Pseudoalteromonadaceae > Pseudoalteromonas > Pseudoalteromonas sp. SR43-7. The sequence continues at coordinate 116,654 of NZ_JACJDY010000009.1, forward strand.
AACCGACTACATGAACCACTTTCACCAAAGCGCCAGTAACAACGTATACAACCGCAAATTAAGTTTTCTTGAACTGGTATTCGACTACGCCAAAGACACAGGCCATATGCTCACTAACCCAGCAGCGCTTAAAATTAAAAAACCAAAAGAAGCCAAAAAGCGCAAAGCCCTGGACGTAAACGCATTTGAAAAAATACGCGCAGCCGCCCCACTCTGGCTAAAAACAGCCATGGACTTAACCATGCAAACCACCCACGCAGTACTCGAAGTATCGCGCATAGAATACAAACTAAAAAAAGCAGAGCCAGGGCGCTGTGGTTGCATTTGGTATAAAGAACCACTCACAGACCAACATGGCAAAATTTACGGCGAGCTAGCCATACACCGCCAAAAAACCTATAAGAGTGAAGCATCGCACGTGATCATACCCATCAACGACACAATAAAAGCCATTATCGACAACAGCCGCGACAACACCGTATCGCCCTACGTCGTGCACAAGCTCCCTAAAAAGAACTCAAACCCAACCAGTGCATTGGTAAATCACATCACGCAAATAGTAAGCAAAAACATAAGCCGTGAATTTTCAAACGTACGCGACCAGCTAGGCCTATACAGCAACCTAAAACCAGAAGAACGCCCAACGTACCACGAAATACGCGGCCTATCAGCACGGCTAATAAAAGCCCAAGGCTGGGACCCACAAACCCGCATGGGCCACTCAGACAGCAAATCAACTAAAGTCTACACCGAATTCGGCAAGCAGATTGAATGGGTGCAAGTGCCGAACTTGACCGTAAACCTAAGCTAAACCAGCAAAGGCAAAATAAACCATGATATTGACAAAAAATAACAGTCAGCCCATACTTATCCCACACCAGCAAAATCTGGTGTCGAGGGTCGCAGCTCGAAAGTTCAAAAAGGCGCTCACAACACGCCAATACACTTATGCGTGTTTTTTTGTGAGCGGTGCCTAGTCGCGCCATCATTATGGTGCTCTGGGTGAGGCAGCCTTCGGGCTGGTCGGATTCCTTTTTGACCGATACTGCGAACCTTGCTCAGAGCATCACCACTAGGATTCGCAGCCTTAGGTGATGTTTTTAAAACATCAACAAAAAGGTTTTAATATGACTACTCTATCCATCTTATCAAAACAGATCCGTTTACATGACGGGCTATATTCCATCAATGATTTACACCAAGTAAGTGGCGGCCTAGATAAAAACCGTCCAGTCAAATTTCTGAGACTTGAACAAACTAAAGATTTAATAAACGAAATCTCAACTTGTCCAGATATGGACAACCCCGTTGAAACTAAGCGTGGTATAGGAACTTGGGTATGCAAAGAACTGGTTTACGCCTACGCCATGTGGATAAGCCCTAAGTTTCATTTACAAGTGATCCGCGCATTTGACGCCCAACAACAACTGGCCATCACCAAAGTACCCGCACCACTGGACTACCAGCGCATATTACTCACCATAGAAGATGGCGAAACCACACATACACATGCACTGGCGATAGAAGACATGGTTACATCGTTCGACAAACTGCCCAACGTCATACGTGAAAGCTTTAAAATACAGCCCTACCAGCTACTAGAAATAGCCAAAGCCGCAAACGAAAAACTTAGCCGAATGATACACAAATACTAAGCCCATAAAAAACCCGCTAATTAAGCGGGTTCTAAAGTGCTACAGCTATCACCTGCCTAATGATTGATTTATTTTTTCCTGATAAAAAGATTCAAGAATATCTGGTATCTGATTTCTTAGTTCTTCTATAACCTTTTATAAATTTCAACCTTTTGCTCTAACTGCTCAATTCGTTTTTGTTCTGTCATTATTCACTTTTGATAGCATTGGAGGCTAAAGTTCCCACCACTGTATTTACAAGCTTATTATCCATTAACTGCCATAACAAACCTTTTGCCTCTTCTTTTTCTTGAGGTGTTGCTTGAGCTTTATCGATTTTATCCTCTAGCTCTTTAATTATATTTATAAAATTTTGGGTGTTTCCATCACCAAGTTGAATGTTAGTTCCATTTAAATTGGTAATGTTAAAAGAAGTGCTCGCCTGTTTAGTGTTATTTTTTTCAGCATTTATGTGCTCTACTTGAAGCTTTAATATGTGTGGGTGTTTAGTGCCAATGCTCAAAGACTGGTTCTTTCCAAATTGACAATCTAAAACTTTAAATTCAATCTTCCTTTGCCCAGATAATTGCTTTATAACATCATCAATACCAATGTCTGGTTCATCAGTATAGGGAATCATAATTATATTGTCTTTACGTTGTCCATTTTGTTCGATTTCATTTATCAAGAACTTTTCTTGATAAGCTAATTGATTTATTCTTCTCATTTGACTTCCTTCTAATTAATAACCTCAACTTTACCTGTCTCGGTATTTTTGTATACAGTTTGGTTAAATTCAATCTGTACTAAGTTCTCACCTCGCATTTTTAAGCGATAAAAATCTAGACCATTGAATGTTATTTCAACATCATCGTCATAGTGTGCCAGCTGCTTTTTAAGATCACCTACTGTTAGGCTCATTCTGTATCCTTAATATTTTTTATATGACTCTTTCAAGCTATTTCGTAAACTTCGTTTGCCATATTTTTGTTGGTATTCCTGTCAGCTCATCTACACCATCATGGCTTGGTTCACCAAACAGCTTTTTTGCAATCGCTAACGAGGCACTATTATCTGTCTCAATGAGTGTTTCAATATAGAACTCATTGTACTTTTTAGGTAAATCTTTTTTAAATTGAACTAGTATTTGTTTCAGAAAATCAACTGTTTTTCCTTGCCCCCTCAAATCTTCGAGTGTTCCATAAAATAAGCAAAAACAAGGTAAACCATTGAGAGGTTTATTTTCATCTAATACTATTGTTTGTTGAACTTTTAGGCCGTTCAGACGTGCATATGTATAACGTGCATTGAGGAGTCCCTTATCCCTAACAAAGTGAATGTCTTCCGTAAATGAAACTCTTCTCATTCTAAAGCCTTGAGAGAAAGCAGCTTCTAAGGTTTTAAATCCTGTCATTGGATTTTGATCTGGGTGCATTTAACGCCCTTATTATTTTAATTATCAAAAAATTTAATTTGGCACAGTATTTTAATAAGCGTCTTGAGCCTTAAATGTTTGATAACACTTAAATGAAAACACTACAGCAAAGAATAAAGCTAAAAGAAATGGAATATAAAAAATGATGGAAAATTTCTCAAATAATGAAGTAATTACAGTTGTGTGTTCTTTAGTATGGAGGCCATATCCCCAATTAAGTAAATAACCAGTCAGTAACCACAAAAGCATTGAAATTAATGCACCAACTTGCCAAAAATAGCCTGTTATTTCGAAGAGCATATTTATGAATTCTGAAGAGTTATTTTTTCTACGAGCCATGCTGTCCCTGCAACTAAAAATATGATTTGTCTAAATTTAAGACACTCTGACACCTAAAGCAAGAGCTAATAGATGACATAATGATCAAAAGTGCTAACAGCAAAACTATTAGTGCAATAACTTAAAAGCCCGAAAATTTATAGTGGGATTCAAAGATCATTCAATATAAAATTAAAATACCTGTAATTAATACCCACACTTAAGGCTTTAGACTTAATTGTTTGTGCGGTTTTTTGAACTTATCTTGTAATTGAAGTGCTACCTTTTCAATTTCAGGTTCTATGTGTTTTCGCCTGAATATATCGAGTACCACTTCAAACACTTTGTATGAGTCTAGTAAGTCATCTTCAGTAATTTTATCAGCATGAGTCGCTTCGTTACCTACAAGCCGAAGTGATTGAAGCCAGCGTGCCTCTAGAGGAAATTCATCAGCCATAGCCTCAATGTTTTCATAGAGATTTCTCTTTTGTGTATAACCCAACTCTAAACATAGTTTTTCAACAGCCCTTCTTAAACGATTACCCGAAGAACAAGTGTCAGAAAAAAAATGATTGAATGAACTTAATAACTCTTCATTTATTGAGTTCGGTGTTGTATCACTCAATGGAAACAAGGGTAAAGGGGGGTTGAAGCTTTCAACTTTAATTTGTCTAACAGATGTATCACTATTTGGTATTTTAGCTAAGCCAGTAGATGACACATTTTCATTACACATTTCACACTTGAAAAAAGCAATAAATTGCGAGGGCTGGTAAGTAGCCCCATCAGCAACAGTGAGAATGAGTGCGGCTATTTTTAAAAAACTGTTGTCTTCCTTAGTAGCAAAATCCATTAATTCATTGTCTTTGAATTGCTCCTTATAGGCTTTTCTAGCTTGCCAAGATAATTTCCTAGCACTAAAGCTTTCAGTATCTAAGTTAAGGTTCATACTTTTACAGTATGGGCATGGTAAAGCGGGATAGCTCTCTAGAAAATGTAGTTTGGACACGTTTGCCCATAATTGCTTATTAAACATAGAGTTTCCTAAAATATTTTAATTTACCAGCCATGCTACCTATTATCTACTTGGAACACCCAATATTCTTAATATTTCATTTTTTACACTTCGTAATTCATGAGCTGGCAGTGAGTTTGGTGCCTTATTAAATATACTAAACCCTTTATCATAACCTCTTGAGTATGCTTTATAAGTATTTGAGGTATAACTACACATTAAAGTAATGCCAACTTTGTGCAAATTATTAAACAGCTCAATGAGCTCAGATTGAGACTCTTTTTGTTCTACTTTTAAATCATGAAACCACTCACTCATTTTAGCTTTTTCTTTTATAAGCCAATTATTTCTTTTAGTTAGTTCATTATTCATATTTGTTGCTTTTTGGATCAGCTCATCATCTTCAAAATCCAAAAGCCCATAATAACTCAAGCTAAAAGTATAATCAGTCGCTACATTCATCATCAGCAACGCTAGTTTAGTATGATCATTACCTGATTCTTTAAAATTTAGCTTTAAATCTATTAGGCTATGGTAAGCCTGCATTTGTCTCATTGGTACATCACCTAAATTTGATGGCCCAATAATTAAATGAGGTTGTAGCTCTTCAAAAAAGCTAGGTGAAGCACCTTTAGATATATCTAAAAATACGAAATCATAATTAGGTAAAACTGATTTTATATTTTTGCTATTGTTATGCATTGCGTTAATAGCATTAACAAATGAGCTTTTAGTGGGTAGCAAATACTCATCTATTTCTTTAACACGCGGAAAAGGTAAGTTTAAGTCTGTAGCCTGATTACGATAAATACTCGCCCCATGTTTACCAGTAACAATAAGAACCTCAAACCCTTCTTGCATTAACAAGGTACAAATATCAATAGTAAGTAGTGTATGCCCAGCACCTCCTTGGCCACCATAAAAACTAATTAACTTTCCTAATTTACCTTGCTTGTTGGGTGGGTAAGGTAATCCATGCTTCAAACAAAACAATTCAAGTGTTGCTGGCGGTATGTTCAAGCTGCTACCAGCAGTCACCGGCGCCTCGTACCTTTGCCATAATCTCCGGTTCTTATAAACACTATCTGCCGCTTGTTGACTCGATAAACCTAATTTTTTACGTAACTCTCTTAAGTTTTCGGGGGTTATTCGCTCCATTTACTACGTCCTTTTAATCTAAAATATCCAAATACGAATCTTACGACGTAATTTGTACCATAGGACGTATATCTTTTCACTTTTTAACGTATAAAATTAATTGTACCTTTTCCTCAACGAAAACAGCAGGAAATACCAAATGCAAAACAACAAAGCGCTACAACTTAAAAACGAACTAGATAAAAGCATCTACCAAGCAGAAGCCGCAATTAACGCGCTATGTATTGAAGATCACTTTGAAGCAATGGATAAAGACACCCTAGCAGGCATGCTGTGGGTGTTATCAGACAACCTTGAAAAGATAAAACGAAGTGTAAGACGGATTAATACATGTAAAGGTATATGAACTCAAAGTAATAAAGAATGATTAGCAGAGTTAGCACTTTTATAGTTATAGTACTGATTAAACAAACAATAACAAAATTTTAGGTCCTACTATGAATAAATGTAAACTTTGTAATCAAGTAAGTGAATTACAACAAAGCCATATTATTCCTCGCTTCGTGTATAAATACATGCTCATAACTACAGGAAATGACATCACCCAATATGATGGAAATCTAAATCTATGGCAAAAAACAAGTAGGCAATTTAAAGAATGTTTATTTTGCACACATTGCGAACAATTATTAGGCATGAATGAAAATCAGTTTTCAAAGATTTTTAAAGAAATAAATGCATCAACAGACAAGACTATATTTGTATATACTCAAATGAATGACGAGATTTTGAAGACATTTGAATCTACAAATTTTACAGAGACAGACATCAAGGAATTTTTGATTAGCAATCCTCTTCACGGTAAAATGCCAATATTTGAGTACTTTGCAATATCATATATTTACAGAGAGCTCGTTAGAAAAGAATACAATATTGATAAAAATATTATAGATAAATTTAGAAACTATTTACTAAATAAAAACGAGTGTCAATTTATGCTGACAGTAAGGGTTCACAATAGAGAAGGTGACTTTGATATGTGTTCGACAGTAATCGTTATGGATGACTTGCCAGATTTTAAACACTTTGTCTTTTATCTTCCAAACTTGCAATTTCACTTCGCAATCCACGTTCATAACACTCCTAGTGATTTAGTGAAAACCGTGATTATCCCTTCAGACTTTTTCAATGATGAGATCGAGACTTTACAGTTAATTAAAGAATTTCAAAAAGGCTCCAAAAAAGCACGAAACTTAGCTGATTAACTATTAAGAGATGAACTCAACGCAAGGCTTATGTAACCTAATACTCCTTGTTACCACTCCTTCCAAGCAAAAGCCATCTTCTGGTGATATATACACAGGCGCATAGTCATCTGAGGCCGACATCAACAAACGCTTTTCTTTATGAATTACTTTACAAACAAAGCTGCCATTGTAAGTAGCAACCACTACATCGCCTGTACTTACATTTAAAGCACGATCGACTATTAACAAATCACCATCAAATATCCCTAACTCCTGCATAGACGCCCCTGATGCAACCCCGATAAATGTAGCATCTGGGTGTTCTATAAGTAACTCATCTAGAGTTAAACCCAGCTCTTTATATTGAGCAGCCGGCGATTCAAAACCTGTAATACCCGCCTCAATATAAATAGGAATAACAAACATACACACACCCAAATAAAATACTGATTATTTATACAGTATAAATCTAGTTGGCAATTTTGGAAAGGTAAAGTGTCTTGTGAAGAAAGTGAGGGTTTTGATTAAGGTTTTCTAATGGGTTGTTTATGTTGATATTTATTGATAGCTTAAATACTCGATTTGTAACAAGCGCCCTAACCGCTTGATTTTATTGAATTGTAAAAATGATAAAAATTGCAAAATTAACTGTGTATAAAATCAGTTAAACCACTTTTAAGTTCATAAATTACAATAACTTAACACGATATAGCGTCACATCATGGGGTGGCAGGGGTCGAGAGTTCGAATCTCTCCATACCGACCATTAATACCAATCCGCAATAATACTTAATCATTTTGCGGGGCTAAACGTGTCGCTACCTGTGTTAAAAAATTCTCATTTAGAACAACTAAATAGCGAATTTTTTGCCTAGCTATCAACACGTTTTTCCATCCTAAAATAGATCACTTAATTAAGCGAATTGGTATAAACTCCCTCTATATCAATAAGTTAAACTTCTCTTCAAAATATAGCCAAAATTCATCTTTTTTGATTCTACAATTTATCCGTAGCACTACCTTATTTATCTAAGCGCACTTAATAAAACTGAGTTTAGCTGGCTAGTTTTGTGGTTTTTGAGGGAGGTTGTATTTAATTGTTATTAACTTGAAGTGGCCTTTGTGGAATCTATATAAAGCCATTTAATTTCAATTTATTGAAATTAAAATAAAAAAGCGCTCTAAGCGCTTTTTTATTAAAGTACTAGTGCTTGCGCCCTACACCATTACGTACCATGTCTTGCCCTGTTTGGAATACATCTTCTGTAATACCGCGCGCTAAAAGTAATTTTTGATTATCGTCAAACACGGCTACAAAACGACTACCATCACTATTGTTTGTTGCCATACCAACGCCCGAAACACCCTTAAGGCCAAGACCGCCGTTTTCTACATTTAATAAAAAGCTTTCTAATTCGGCTAGACTAGAAATTACATCATTTTCTTTATTCATTTTAACACTCTTTTAGTAAGGCTTTTAAATCATTATGGTGGCTATTTTATAGAGAAGAGCCAAAAACTCAAACCCTTGGCTCAGGTTAGTCACTAAATCGACTTTATAGCTAACTCTAAATTGCTTAGCGCACAACCAAACTCTTTTGCATTGATGCGATGATACTGTGTGTCACTCGTCGCTGTAAGGCTAATTATAAACTCGTCTTGTTGGGCTACCGCACTTTGCTCTTGGCTTAAACACATAGCTTGAGTAAGTGAACGCAGTTTTGAATTTGTTAAAATTGAGCCAAAACGCTGCACTGGCAGTGGAGGTATTTGTATAGCGGGTAACGCTTCATCTATTGTGCGTGCACTTAAGGTAAACGTATTATTGGTAATTTCAATTACACTGCTTGCAGGCCAGTACGAATAGCTATAGCTCTTACTCTCAGGTTGGGCTTTACCTTGGTTAGCCAAATGCACTACACCACTTTTGCCTATTACGGTTATTAAGCTACCTTCTGGTGATTTAATAACAACTAAGGCTGTATTTTCATCAATACCAAATCCATGTTGAATCTCTGTTTTAGTATTTTTCACTTCGTTTTTATTTAGCGCTGCTGCAAGCCTAAATGTACGGTTTTGTTCACTAAATTGAGTATCTAGTACACCAAAGTTAAAACTGCCCAGCCCACCAGCATTAGTGTTATTTTCACTTTTACGAAGTGCCTCAAGGCTTGTTGTATTTGTCAGCATACCCGTCACTTTACTTTGGATTGCTGCGCCCACTCCTTCACCTACAATTACTGGGCGAGTTTGCAATGCTTGCGTCCACGGGTATGGGTTATTGTTTTGATCAAATAATACCTTATGAGTTAATGCTGCATTACCGCTATTAAACATCACACCGGTACTATTTTTAATAAGTGATACAAGTGCATTAGTGCCATTTTTACATAAAGCGTATTCGGCCTTTGTGCGATCGGGATAAATCACTTCACGGTTATACACATTCATTAATGTATTTCTAAGCGCTGGTAATTCATCGCACGAGTTACTCGTAATCGCTTTAGCAAGCGCTGGCGTTAGTGCTAACCATTGAGTGTTTATATTTGATTGTGCCAAAAGACTTTGCGCTACATCTGCCGACTCATAAGGGTCGCGGCTCGAAGCCGTAATAGCAAGCATGGTTGGTTTTGCGTTATTAACTTTTAAACTGCCCGACACAAATTGTAAAATATTATTAGTCGCAACCTCATTATTAAAATCGGTATTTACTTGCTCTTTTAAACGCTCACCGTTTTTATTAAGTAGCGGTACTTCTAGCATATCAAATACAAAGTTGTACTCTTGCTGAGTTAGACTTTCTAATTGCTGATTATTTATATCGCGCCACTGCCAGAGTAAATCAGTTTTTGATACGCTATTTGACGATTTACTTTGTATGGCTTTAAGTGTTTTTAATACAGCCGTTTTTGCCTCAACATTATTATTAGGCCAATGCTGCGCGATGTTTTTTATTTGAGAGCTGCTAAGTGTATATAAATTATGTGACTTACCATCAATAACAGCCTCTTTTTGGCAATTATTAAGCTTGGCGCTAGTACAGGTAGTAAGCTCTGACCCCACTAAAATTAAAGTTTGGCTTTGCTCTTGAGCCACTGCATTTATTGAAAATCCTGCACCGAACAATGCCACTACCATACCCAGTAACTTCGGCTGTTGATCACGTAAAAATGCACATATCATAATGTAAACTCTAATATAAATAATAAAACTAATGTGTTGTAGTTTAACAGCTAGCCACTTGCGCCTAAATATATTTTTATAAATGTTAAATAATTCAAGTCTCTGAAAAACGATAGGATTACGCACTGCATTTAAATACATTGTTTAGTTTGCCCCTCTGTCTTTGTAAATATTATCTAAACAAATTTAAACGGAGCATTTATTGACCAATTTCATTGTTTAAATTACGGTGGTGAATTATTTTATGTAACTGGGGTGAAATATGGACTTTTCTAATGAAGAGATAAATTTTTTTGCTGAGTTATTTAAGCCTAATACAAAGTCACATGCTCACAACAGTCACGTTTTAACATTACAAAGTTCAGTACCAGCCAATATTGCTCACTTACTTAGTAGCGCTAATTTAACTCTGCTCGCAGAGGTTGCACATTATCAGTTATGGTTTCCGTTGGACTTAAAAATTGATAGCGCCGGTATAATCAAACCTATTTTAAACGCCCCCGAAGTAATAGACACACAAGGCACACTGCGCAGTTGGCGCTGGAGTGAGCTAAATATTAAAAGCCAAGGGTTTAAAATTGAATCAATATCAAACACGGGGATGTTTTTAAAACCCCTCCAAAAAGGTAACCATTTAAATAAATCGCAGCACATGGAATTTATTTTGCCTAACAAACAAAGTATTTCGATGGAAATAGAACCCGTAAGGCAAAGCACACAAGGTATAGCCGCTAAAATAACGCAAATCCATAGCGGTCAAGAGCAACTAAGAGCTTACCTATTTGAAGAACATAAACGTCAACATGCTAAATTATACGAGAATGGCCAATTAGTTGAGCAGCTAATTTAATAGGTGTTTACCCCGCTATACTTGCATTTAGTTGGCTTTATTTAACCCCCTCTCAATGTTAATCTGTACCCTTATTAATAAATCATAAGGATATGACAATGCCAGGTGCTTTTGCGCACATCACTGCCGTTAATATTGCAACGCAAACCAAGTCACTCGCTAAAATGGATATGCCTAAAAAAGCAAAGCTTATTTTAAGCCAACGCCAAGCATACCTTGAACTAGGCTGTGTAGCCCCCGATTATCCTTACTTAGCTGTAGCGCAGCCTAGCCAAAATGCGTGGGCCGACCTAATGCACTATGAGCACACAGGCGATTTACTTAAAGCAATGATTGAATACTGTAAAACACTTGAAGGTGAAGCATTTGAAAAGTGTTTTGCCTGGTTATGCGGTTATATGGCCCATGTTGCTGCAGATATAACGGTGCATCCGGTTGTTGAATTAAAAGTAGGCCCGTATGAGCAAAATCAAACGGCGCACCGTACCTGCGAAATGAACCAAGACGCATTTATTTGGCAGCGTTTAAATTTAGGTGAGTTAGGTTATGCTGACCGCGTGCAGCAAAATATTGGATCTTGTACTAACAAAGACGATAATTTTGATACCGATATTGCAAAAATTTGGCAACATGCTTTATTGACGGTTCACCCAAGCTACGCTGCACAACACGCTCCTAACTTTAATTCATGGCATAACGGTTTTCAGCTTGTAGTAAATAATGTTGAAGAAAGCTATCGATTATTTGCCTGTGCACGCCATGTTGCTGCTGATTTAGGCTTGTTTTATCCTCGCCCAAACGAAGTAGACCCCACTTTTATTGAACAACTAAAAACGCCGCACGAGCCTATGCATTACAACGATATTTTTGACTTTGCCGTTAGCAATATTCAGCACTACATAACCGTTATTGCCAATGCCGTATTTTTAGATACTGATTGCAGTGCAATTAAAAATTGGAACCTAGATACAGGCTACGATGAACACAACACGATGACGGTATGGAGCAAATAAAATGAAACACTTACTTTGTATAAGCCTCATAGTATTACTTAGCGGTTGCTACACTTCAAAAAATAACAATCCAGAAGTGATGGCCGACTTAGCCTCGCAATTAAAAGATATTGCTACAGCCGTTGATGGCACATTAAAATTTAGTGAAACATCCTATTCAACAACTGATGAGTTATTAAAAGCTGCTGTTAATAACGATTTAAGCAAACTTGCACCCTTTGGGGAATACACGCTTATCGTGAACGTACAAGATGATAACGCAGTGCTACTTTTATGTGATGCCAATACGGCTTTAATTGAAGATGCAGGCTGTACCGCTCAATCAGATATACAGCATTGGGGAGCAGGAGTTATTCATCAGTGCGAAATAACTATAAACGCCCAACAGCTCTGTAATTAGGTAATAAAATACCCACTATACATTTAAAGTTGAGCCGTCATCTCTTTGGGGTTAAACACTAAGCCATGGCGGCTAACATGCTCTGCCAAATTTTCGGCTGGCATTGGTTTCGCAAAGTAAAAGCCCTGAAATTCTTTACACCCCATTTGCGCCATTATTGCTACTTGCTCTTGGGTTTCTACTCCTTCGGCTACACACTTAATATCAAGCTCTTCACACATAACGTGCACCGCTTTAACTAAACTTTTTTGACGCGTAGAGCTCGTTACTTGGCTGATTAATGAGCGATCTAACTTAAGTTTGTTAATAGGGTAATCGGCAAGGCGTGCAATATTAGAATACCCCACTCCAAAATCATCAACCGAAATAGTAAAACCCCACGATTGCAGTGTTTGCATAAGCTTTAGCGAATGCGCTTGGTTTGCCTCAAGAGAGGTTTCAGTCAGTTCTAACTCTATTTGAGGTGGCTTTACGTTGAAGTCGGCAAGGTATTTAACCAGTTTTGACATGAAATCGGTTTGGCTAAAATCAATTAGAGATATATTTATTGCCACCGGCACACTAGGTAAACCCGCCTTAGTCCAATTGGCAATTTGAGCGCAGACTTTTTGAATAATCAGATCGGTTAATCGACTGACCATTCTGTATTCTTCGGCAATAGGAATAAATACCACTGGCGACACATTACCTAGTATGGGACTGTTCCAACGCGCTAAAGCTTCAAGCCCTATACATTGACCCTTTGCATCTACTTTAGGTTGATAGTGTACCGACAAATCGCCCTGCTGAAGCGCTTCGTCTAGCAACATCGAAATTTCGTATTTTTCGATAAAAGCTTGTGATTGTTTTTCGTTATAACCACTTAGAGGCATATTACAGTTTGCAACTTTAAGTGCTTCGCACGCATTGCTAAGTACTGTTGTGCTGTTTTTTCCGTGATCAGGATACTTTGCAAAACCAAATAAAAATGATTGCTGACACTTAGTGCCAAACACATTATAAGTTTTATCTAATGTATTTTTTATTTGCATTAATAGCTTATCTTCAAGCTCGTTTTGCGAGTTTGCGCCAATTATAAAAGCAAGCTTTCCTACTCCTATATGAGCACACAAAAGAGGCCCATCTGGCATCGCCTTTAAACGCTTGTACGCGTTAATAAGTAATGCTTGAGAGTCGGCTTTAGTGAGCTTTAAATTTAAGTATTCACTATTTGCACTTTGGGTAACAACGATAAAAAAACCTTTTTGGTATTTGCTTGTTAATCTGTCGCATTGCAGCTCAAACCATTCTCTATTAGGTAGTTTTGTTTGCGAGTCTCTAAAGCGTAAACGTTTATTTTCTTGTTCCATCATTGATAAGTTTTGTTTAATGAGCTGCTCTTGCGTGCAATCGTAAAAGTCGTATACACGGTAGTTTGTACTCATTGTTATTTGCTGGTAGCAGGCTTTAAAATAGCTTTTTTTGTACTTCACAATTTTATTTTGAGCATTAGGGGCGTCAAAAACTAAAGTAGGAAATAAATGAGAAAGGTTAACGCACTCTTCTTTTAATTCTTTTTTTATACCAAACATATCAATAGCGTGTTGATTAAAATCAGTAATGACAAGGTTTTCGTCAACAATAATTTTGGCTTTATTTGATTCGGTGAACAGGCTTCGATAAAGCTCATTTTTATCTTTAAGGTGTGTATTAGCGCTTATCATTGTTTTGTTTAAACGCTTAGCAGCCACAATTGTGCGTGCCACAGCAAGGGGAATACAAATGTTAAAAAATAAGAATATTAGCCCTGTAATGTATAAGCTGGCATCGGGAAGTTGTTGAGCAACGCCAGTTAAGCCCGATACATCAACGTTATTGATGATCATATAAAACGGTACAATATTTAATACGCCATAAGCAAGGGCTGTTCTATAACCAAGTAGCATAAGTGCGATTATTGGGCAGGAATACATATACATAGAGCCCACTTTAGCAAGCTCTAGGTCTGTTAAAAATAAGTTCATTGACACGCTAGCAGCTACAATGGCTATTAAAAGTACATGAGCGCTGAAGTGATAAAAACGCTTACTTGCTATAAGCAAACCGCATACAGTCGCAAAAAAACTGCTTGTTAATACAACAATATAAATTAAGTTAAACTCAATAGCGCTTGCATACGTGTGGCACACCACAGCAAAACATAACACCATTACTAATGATAGAATAATGCGCAGTGCACTTACTCGCCAATTAGCAACCTGATCAGGGGCTGAATAGTGATCGTTTAATAAAAAGAACCTATTGAAAAAATGCATAATAAACAACAGTTAAAGATCATTCTTCTATTAGACATTGATAACTTGTTAAAATCAATCAAATGAATATAATTTCTATTTACATTGCTCTATAAAATAGACAGATGTAAACCTGCTCGTTAGCCGTTAAACATTCATTTTTCGAGTGTTTTTACAGTTATCTTCTTTAAGCGCGAAACCACTGCATCCTAAAAATTCACCGTGCTTAGATTTACGTTTACGCATTTCGCGACCACACTTTTCACAAATTGGATGCTGCGTTTTACACTCTGTATTCACACATTGTGAATACGTGTTTTTATCAATCGATGGGCTACTACAGCTTTTACACACTCGTAGTTTAGTTTCGCAAATCTGCGTATTAGTACAGCTATAATAATCACCATACTGACCCGTTTTTGGCACAATTAATCCGTCGCTGCACGTATTACACTCTCTTTGCTTTAGTTGCGACTTGTTAAACAACGTGGAGTCGATTTGAATAGGATAATCGTCATTTACTAGTTCTTTTACAAACGCTGAGCATGCATAAGGGTCTGCAATTAAATACGCTTTATGTTTTGCGCGCGTAATACCTACATAAAGCAAACGCCTTTCTTCTGAGTGAGTGAATTCATCTTGCACTGGTAATAACGACTCCACCAGCAAGTTATTTTGATTATCGCTAGGAAACCCTAATTTACCTTGTTCAAAACCAATAATAATACAGTAATCGGCTTCAAGCCCCTTAGCGCTATGCAATGTCCAAAAATAAAGAGGGTTTGTATGCTTTTTATCTTTTAAATGCTGCTGCACGCTATTTAACATGTATCGGTATCGACTAAGTATGGCAATGCTCGCTGATGCATCGTTTTTTTGAATAGTGCTTATGCTCTGCTGTACTTTTATTTCTATCGATTTAGTGCCTTGGTATAAATCGTCTAACAAAATAACTTGTGGTGTGGTTACTTGCGTATGTGTGCTGATCTGCTTTTTATATTGCTCAGGGTTTTGCATTACAAAGCGCCCCGCTACATCACTAATACTATTGTTATATCTAAATGTTTTTTGCAACATAGTAAGTGAGTGGCTGCCCACTAATTCATTAAAGCGTGTAGTAAGCGCTAAATTACCACCCGAGAACCGATAAATTGCTTGCCAGTCATCACCTACCGCAGTAAAGCGTATTCCTTTACCATATTTTAATATGGCATTTAAAAAACCCATACGCGCACTTGATATATCTTGAAACTCATCAACTAAAATGTGGCTCCATGGAATATTAAAATCTCCGCTTACTATCGCCTTTGTTGCTTGAATAATCATGTCGTCAAAATCAATGGCATTTTGCGTGCTTAGTTCATTTATATAAGCGTCGTGAATTTGCACTAACAAGTTTGCATATTGTTGATAGTTTTTAATACCACTTTGCTTGATGCGCTGCGCTATTTGCTTATTACTTAGTTGCTCCACTCGAATAGCTTGTAAGCATTTTATGTACTTCTCAATGCCTTGCTGTAACTGTCCTGAGTTATTTAAAGTATGAAATATTTCGTCGTTACTTAAAGGTGCTAATTCAACATTATGCTGCTTTAATTGCTTTGCGAGAGTTTGCTCAAGCTTTCCTTCTACCCAGTTGTAATGAAAGGTTTCGAGTAAAGTGGTGCCATTTTGTTTATGTAACTTACGCTTAAATGCAATTTGCTCGTTATAGTGTTTTTTATCTATATCGGCACGAGTACTCCCTTGCCTATCAATGCCAAAGTGCTCTAAGTAAATATCGTATTGAGGTATATAAAAGTCTGGTCGGTATTGCCCACTTAGCTCTGCGCCTTGATTAAAGTGATAATTCACCTCATAACTGTGCGCCACGCAATTCAAATGTAGCCAGTTTGAAATAAGCACTTCCTGATAACTTTTTACTTTATGTCCCGCAAGGCTACGGTATTCGTTATCGCGTACGTACCGCTCGTACTGTGCATTATCTTTAAAGCTAAATATATCAATCGGCTCATGGAGTAAATCTACAAATGCTTTTAAAAACTGTGGCTCGGTTTGTATTTTTTTACTTACCCACCCAGTTAACCAACTATTTAATTGAACTGGGTCGGTTGCAAATTTTGACAACTCGATTGGCTTTTTAGCACTTTGTAATAATTTAAGCCCAAGCGCATGAAACGTTAAAATAGTGGGTACTTTGGTATGCAAGTTTGCATGCGTGGCGCGTTTAATAAAGCGCTCTTTAAGCTCATTTGCTGCTGTTTTATTATAGGCCAGCACCAAAATTTGCTCAGGCTTGGCAATATCACACGCTATTAAATCTAACGATTTTGCTACCATCACAGATGTTTTACCTGTGCCTGCTGCCGCTAATACTAGGTTTTTATCGTTATCGCGTATAACCGCTAAGCGCTGCTCTGTTGTTAATGGATTTGACTCTACTTGATTAAAAAAGTCATTTTTAAGAGTTAGCTGTTTTTTTTCATATTTATGGCGCAGCTGTATGATTGCATCGTGAGTATTGGGTGTGGAGCTCAGTATATTTAAAAATTTAATACTGCTTGGCGATAAGTGTTGTTGCCATGTGTTTGTACTTTGAGCGTATTGTTTAGCAAGTAAAAACACCTCGTTATTAAGTATTTTTATGGAACTATCACGTAAAAACTCATCTAAAGCATAACGCTTTAGCAAAGCCTTGGCGTTATTTACTTTTTGCTCAAGCATGGCTGAAAATTGCGTGTTAAGGGCGGTATTTAAAGACTTAGCTTGCGCTTTGTTTAAAAAGCTAATTGATGTATTGCTACTATCGCACAAATTAATTTTGGCGCTAAATAAACGATTTTTAAGTATTGAGTAATTATAAAAGTCTTTAATTAAAAATGTCCGTGCGTGAGCACTTCTAAAATGCACAACAAGGCGCTCTTGTTCAATAGTTACGTGTTTAATACGGGTAAAAAAACGGCCTAGCCAACTTGGAGTAGCAATATACTGCGCCATAATACTCAATATGAAGATATGCTTTGACTTGATTGTAACATACTCTTTTATATTACATTTAACGCTAAATAGTAGTCATTTATCGAGCAACCTCTTAGCAGGCTGACTTTTAAAACTTAATATTATCATTTTACTCACAACCATTAACAATTTTAAACATTTACAAATAGCGTGTTGTGTAACAATGCACAAATACACTTAATATATTTACTAGGTATACCCGCAATTAAACAATTACTTATAGCTAATTCAGTGGTTAAAAGGAGCTAACATGCTTAAAAAGTGCATTACCACAACTGCTTTAATTTTATTATTATGCGCCTGTACATCAGAAACAGAGTCTAATTTAGTAAAAACAAAAGGAATTTGGGCAGGTTTTGAGCTGGTTTCTGACGGTAACCGCACGCGTGTTAACGCAGAACTAAATGCGGGAGATGCTAATGGCTCAAACATTGTTTTAAGCGATAGCGACTCATTACAAGCTTTTGTTAATAACACTGCTATTGAACTTACAAAAGATACCGACTTTTTAGACGTTGATTACCAAGCGTATATAAATGCTACTGATGATAACCAACAGTTTGATATAAAATTTAAACGAGACGATGGCATAAATGCGAATTCAGGTGTGGAACTACCTTTAAATTTTATTATTTTAACCCCGAGTAACAACCAAACTTTTAGTATTAATAGTCCCATTACAGTTCAGTTAGATGGCACTGATCCCAATAGTACTAGTCAAGTAGAACTTAGCAGTAGCTGCACTAACAATAATAATGAAACACTTTTACAATCAATGCTTTTTGCGCTTAGTACTTCGCGCCTTGAAATAGATTTGCAAAGCTTAGATATGTTTAGCAGCTCGCAAGTAGATCAAAGTAAAACGTGTAGTTTAACAGTTAGTGTAAAGCGTGAACGACTAGGTAGTATTTCGGGTGAGTTCGCAAACCAAAGTTATATTAAAGCCCAGCAATCACGCGCTATTAAAAATATGACTTTAACGTTTTAATTTGCACGCTAATTTACTCAGCGTTAAGCTACGCCTTTATTAAGTAATTTTACCAATTGTAATTGCCCTCCTTATTTATAGGAGAACAAATAACAGTTGATATAAAGGTTTATTATGACTAACAGCACATACCCTATTGGCACACCAGGCAAAAAATGGAATAACAACGATAAAGCCCAGTGGTTAGCACGCCAAAACATTAAACGCAGTTACCAAAACGAAGTCGTAACGCTAATTAATGACCTTAAAAGCACCTTAGATATAGAGCAATACGGCGAGCTTAATTACGCCGCTGGTACTTACCCATTATATATATTAAAAACGCCTAACTTTAATGCCAATAAACCAACTGTTTTAATCACAGGTGGTGTACATGGCTACGAAACCAGTGGCGTACATGGCGCACTTAGATTTGCTAAAACATCCGCTATGCAACACTCAGAGCAGTTTAATATTGTTGTTGCGCCCTGCATTAGCCCTTGGGGATATGAAACTATAAACCGCTGGAACCCTGATGCTATTGATCCTAACCGCTCATTTTACGAAGGCAGCCCAGCCCAAGAGTCAGCAGCTATTATGGCGTTTGTAAAATCACTTAATGTAGACTTAGTTGCTCATATTGATTTACACGAAACAACCGACAGCGATAACAGTGAATTTAGACCCGCACTTGCTGCCCGTGAAGGCACAACAAACACTAATTGGAACATACCTGATGGGTTTTATTTAGTGGCCGATACCAATAAGCCTGAGCCTGAATTTCAAAAAGTAATTATCGAAGATGTAGCAAAGGTCACGCACATTGCACCGAGTGATGAAAATAACCAGTTAATAGGCGTCCCTCAAGAGCAATTTGGCGTTATTAATTACGCAGCACGCGATTTAGGTTTGTGTATGGGCTTTACAGATGCACCCTATGTAACCACAACAGAGGTATACCCTGATAGTCCAACAGCCACAGATGAAGAATGTATTTTGGCGCAAGTAGCGGTTATTAAAAGCGCCCTTAACTATATTAAAGCACTTTAATAAGTTTGCAGCCGCTTGTACCCTCTTGGCTGCTAAACTAAATTTAGATAAAAAGCTAATTTAGGAGGTATTAATGGAATACAAAAATAAAAACGGACACGTTAATTTATCGCTTGAAAATAATATAGTTATTGCACAATTTAGCGGAAACCTAGAACTTGAGCTTTTAAGTAATTTTAAAACAGCGATTTTTGAAACCATTCAATCATTTAAAGGCGAGAAATGGGGTTATATAAGTGACTCATCAAACGTTGTAGCAGCAACCCCACAGGCCGAGCAAGAAATGGTAGCCATAAGCCACAGCATGCAGCAGAATAACTGTTTAATTAGCGCGTTTGTGCTTACATCACCTATTGCTATAAGCCAAATGCAACGAATAATGCAAAACGCCAAAAGAGACGTTTCTTTCAAAGATTGTCTTTTTGATAATCTAGAATCGGCAAAGCATTTTATTTTAAATGAATTAAACAATGACTTGAGCTAGGTAAAGCTCAAGTCGTTGTTTATATAGAGCTTATTACTGGACTAATTTTTATAAAATTGGCTGTCTTTGGTTATAGTAATGCTGGCATCTTCTTGCGCTGTTACTACAAATTGTAACTTACTCACTTTGTGCGCAATATTGTAACCATCGGCTGTTACAGTAACGGGGACTCTTTTCATTGCACCTGGCTGTATAAGTGTAGAACTTGGACTTGAGAGTGTTGCTTCTGGCAAGCCCTCTATGGCAACACTGTAATGCAGTGCTTGCTGCGTTTTATTAATAATAGTAAGTGTATAAGGGTTTTCTACCAGGCCCTCGTAGTTCACTCTATAAAGCGCGTTCCTATCGCGTAGTACTGAGGCTTCTATTGGTGTGCGTTGCAGCATCCATGCAAACATAGAAATTATTAACAAAGCCGTTAATGCGCCGTAACCTATTAGTTTTAATCTAAATGGATTGGTTTTTTTGCCTTCCATTTGTTTTTCACTGGCGTATTTAATTAAGCCTTTTTGATAACCAAATTTCTCCATGGTATCGTCGCAAGCATCAATACATAAGCCACAGTTTATACATTCATATTGTAAGCCATTTCGAATGTCTATTCCTGCAGGGCATACCTCTACACACAAGTTACAGTCTACACAGTCACCTAAGTTAAGCTCTTTTGGATCAGCTTTGCGTTTACGTGGCCCTCGGCTTTCACCGCGCGTGCTATCATAGGTTACAAGCAACGTATCTTTATCAAACATAACAGCCTGAAAACGAGAATAAGGGCAAGCAATAGTGCACATTTTTTCGCGTAAAAACCCTGCATTACCGTAAGTGCAAAAAGCGAATAAAAACACCCAAAAGCTCGTAATACCTGACCATTCAAATGTAAGCATTTCCATATACAAACTTTTTGCTGGAATAAAATACGCCATAAACGAGGTGGCGGTTAAAACTGAAATAATAATCCACGCACTGTGCTTAGTTATTTTTTTGCGCCAAGTACTTAGCGTCCACTGAGATTTATCTAATTTAATTCGCTGATTTCGAGTGCCTTCTATGCGCTGCTCTACCCACGAAAACATGAGCATCCATATTGTTTGCGGGCACGTGTATCCACACCAAACCCGACCAAGCCAGTTAGTTACAAAAAATAACGCAAAAGCCCCCACCATAAATAGCAGTGCTAAAATCATAAAATCTTGAGGAAGGAGTGTTAAACCAAAAATAGTAAAGGTTTGCGTTGCCACATCAAGCAGCACAGCTTGTTGACCGTTATATTGGATCCACGGTATTGCAATAAAAGTTAGCATTAGCAGCCAACCTAAATTACGGCGTATGCGCTGAAAAAATCCTTTTTGCTCGCGGATATAAATTGGCCCTTCGGTGTTATAGGGCTTAATGATCATGTCTTCTTCTTTAATATCAAACTTCATAGTACTTGCTTCATAATGACGGGTATTACGCAAGCATTTGCAACTTTCAGACCAAGCTGAAAATTTATTTACATCATTGATATTAAACGGTTTATTTCAAAGCAATAAAATAAAATTCGCGACATTAAACGAACTTCGCGATATATCACGAATCTTTAGCAATCCCTAACTTTCGCATTTTTGAGCGTAGTGTACTCTCAGGTAAGCCCAATTTAACTGCCGCTCCTTTATCACCCGATATTTGCCAGTGCGATAACACAAGAACAGAGGTTATATGCTGCTTTTGCGCTTCATCGAGCGTAAGTGAAGGATTAATAACGACTTCACCACCCGCTTGCAAAGGCTGACTTAACTGAAGTACCGCTTGATTAGATAAAATAGCTTCGCGTTCAAGTACATTTTGCAGCTCTCTAATATTGCCTGGCCAATCGTAAGCCTGCAGCTGCGTAATTGCTTTTTTACTTAGCCCTTTTAAGTTTTTCCCGAGCCGTTTATTTAGCTGCGCAATCAAATTAGCGCATAAATAAGGAATATCTTCTTTTCGATCTTTAAGGGCGGGTACTTTTATAGGAAATACATTGAGCCGATAATACAAATCAATTCTAAACGTGCCTTTTTGTACCATTTCCCACAAGTCGCGATTAGTCGCTGCAATTACTCTAATGTTTACTTTTAGCGTGTTGCTGCCACCCACGCGTTCAAACTCTTGTTCTTGCAGGACTCTCAGTAATTTACTTTGCGCCTCAAGTGGAAGCTCTGCTATCTCATCTAAAAACAAGGTGCCTTTATCAGCAAGTTCAAAGCGCCCTTTACGACGCTCATTGGCACCTGTAAACGCGCCCTTTTCATGGCCAAACAATTCCGACTCTAGCAAGCTCGGGGTAAATGCAGCGCAATTTACTTTTATAAAAGCTTGTTCGCTACGTTTGCTCAGCCTATACAAGTTACGGGCTACCAACTCTTTACCCGTGCCATTTTCGCCAAGTATAAGCACTGTGCTGTCGGTTTCACTTACCAGTTTTATTTGATCTAACATGGTTTGGAATATATGGCTTTGTCCAACTAGCCCTGAGTCTTGCCAGTCTTCGTTGAGCTCTGCAATTAAGTAGTTGTTTTCATCTTTTAGCTGCTCACTTAAGTGCTTTACTTGAGTAAGTGCCTCTTGCAGTGCATTTTGTGTTTGCTGTTGCAGTGATATATCGCGAAATACCGCTACAGCACCAATTAACTTATCATTTTGATAAACCGGTGTTGAGGTGTATTCTACTGCAAATGAGCTACCGTCTTTACGCCAAAAAACTTCATTTTTAACTTCACGACGCTTTCCGTCAAACATGGTACAGTAAATTTGGCATTCATCAGCGGGATAAGGTGTGCCATCAGCATGAGTATGGTGATGATATTGGTGTATTTTTTTACCTAATAGTTCCTCAGCGCACCAACCTGTCATGCGCTCAGCGGCAGGATTAACAAATACCGCATTACCCGATAGGTCAAAACCGTATATGCCCTCACCTACTGCGTTTAGCAATAATTTAGGATCGTTTAAAAATTGTTTTATCATAAAATACACCTCGCGAAATATCGCGAGCATTATGGCAATTTTATACGCTAAGTGCACTCATTACTTAAAGTGCACTTACGCGTAAATTAAAACGCTATAAATAGTGCTTAAATAACGTTTTTACATCTATTTTTGCACCTAGCCTTGCGGCTATTAAATAAAGTCCTGCAAGTTTTCGGTGAATAAATAACGCATCAACGGGCGGTGTATGCCATTGCTGAGATTGCGCACTAAGGGCAAGCCCTGCATTTTTAATTTTGAGCGCGAGTTCACTATTTTTAAAATCAAATTCCCCTTCTGCTCTCAGTGGCTCGCACGCCATTAAGAATAAAT
Source organism: Pseudoalteromonas sp. SR43-7 (assembly GCF_014163785.1). Classification (NCBI taxonomy): domain Bacteria; kingdom Pseudomonadati; phylum Pseudomonadota; class Gammaproteobacteria; order Alteromonadales; family Pseudoalteromonadaceae; genus Pseudoalteromonas; species Pseudoalteromonas sp. SR43-7. The sequence goes on from NZ_JACJDY010000009.1 coordinate 139,960, forward strand.
CAATGACGTTGTTTTTATACTCATCAACTAAGTCATTTTTAAAATAACCAATGTGTGAAGCCGCTTTAAGTACACCTTCTCGGTTGTTTTCACTACCCGCTTCAAATAAGGCTAAGTACGCTAAGCTAAGCTCGGTTGATATTTCTCGCGTTGCACCAAAATCAAATAAAACAATTTTTTGTGTATCAAGTTGATAATGAAAGTTGGCAAAGTTAGGGTCGGTTTGAATCAATTTAAATTCAAACATTTCTTTAAAAAACAAATCAATCAGTTGCTCTGCAACAAAGCTTTTTTGACTATCAGGTAGCTTTGTAATGCTCTCAATGGGCTCTGCTTTTATATATTCCATAGTAAGTACTTGTTGTGTGCTGTGCTCTGGATATACGTTTGGTACTTTAAAGTGGGGATTACTTGCTAGTGCATGTTTATAACGTATTAAATAATCAGCCTCACGTTTATAATCAGCCTCGGCTAATAGCTGCGCTTTAGCCTCACCAATAAGTGGTTTAATATTAAGATCTTTTGGCAATAATCGAGAAATGGTTAATAACGAAATAACGTTATCGACATCACTTACTACACTTTTTGCAATACCAGGATATTGAATTTTAACAGCAAGCTGATCGCCATTTTCTTTATAAGCCAAATGAACTTGCCCTATAGAAGCCGCTGCAAAAGGCCTTAGCTCAATGTGAGAAAAACGCGCTAGCCACTCATCCCCCCATTGCTCTTTTAACACTTCAACAAGCTGCTTATGAGGCATTGGGTTCGCGTCTGAGCGAAGTAAAGCAAGTAACTGAGCTAATTCAGGACTAAGTAGATCACCGGCATCCATTGAGAGCAATTGCCCGAGTTTCATTGCTGCACCACGTAAATGTGATAGCTGTGTGGCTAGTTTTTCAATGTTTTTAGGTTGTAGTAGTAAGCTTTTATTATCCCAACCTTTACCTGTTAGCGCGCTCTTAGCACCATCAACTAACATGTTGGTAGCAACACCTGTGGCAAGTGAGCCTAATTTTGCAAATCGAGAAAGCCGAGAAGTGGGGACAGTACGAGGAGCCGCCATAATATTAAAACCTAATTAGCCTGAAAGTCAGGCTAATCAATACGTATATTGTAAGTAGGTAGATCTACTTATAGACGAGGTACTAGCTTAATTGCGCCTTCAACCACTTTCATATCAAGTGGAAGTTTACTAAGTAGCATCATTTTAGGGTCATCCATGTTTAGAGTATAAACTGGGTTAACCGCTAAAAAAGCATTAATAACATCCATTGCTTGGCTATCAAGCGCACCTAAATTACCTTTGAAACCACCGGCATCTACACTCGAATCAAGTAATTTAATATTACGTAAAAACACTGCTTTTTTCTCACTGTCGTAAAATGGGCTACCTTCAATTTGCAGCTTTAAACGCACAGGGTATTTAAGTGCGAATGCATTAATTTCAGCGCTCGAATCGGCACCAAGCACAACAACATCGCGGTTATCAGGTCCAATGTTGACACTTAAGTCGTTTACATCAAACTGAACGGGTAAACCCATTAAGCTTACTTTTTCACTTAACTTTGGTAATTGCTTACCCAGTACAGATTCAACCTCAGAGTTAGTAAATGAATATACTGATATGCCTTGCGTGGTATTACAGGCAGTTAAAAATAACGCTGCAATAATAACTAAAATTCTCATGAGAACCCTTTTGTTTATGAATTAGTGATACATAAAAAAGCCGCTATTAAAGCGGCTTAGTAAAATAGTAACCAGCACATATTATGCTGGTTTTATTAAGCTGCAAGTGTCGCTTTAAGTCGCGTTAGTGTGTCAGGTTCAACTGAACCGTCACTGAGCGCTAATAACTGTTTTAAATAATAGTTTAAATCAGCATGATCGCCACGATGTTTGTCATCTAGCATGGCTACTTGTTCTGCCATTCTAAGTGACTTATCGGTTGAACTTACGTTCGCTAGTATTTCCATGCGAGTAATAAGTTGCTCTTTACTTAATGTTGTTTTAAGCGGTGCTTGATACTGACTTGGTAACGCTTCATTGTTTTCAAGTGCAGTAATTAATGCATCTAAATTAGCTTGCTCAGATTTACTTGTAAGCAATGCAAGTTTATCTTCAATAGCAGCTAGTAGCTTAGTAACCTTTGGCGCTAACGATCTAAATTGCGTGTACCCTTTCACTTTTGTTTCTAGGTCGTGCAACTGTGCTCTTTGATTAACATCACTAAGTGCTGCTTCAAGTTCAGCAAGTTCTGCAATTGCTTGTTTATCTGACTCGTTTTGCTCGAGTTTTTGCTGCTCAAACTCACTACTACGCTTAGTAAATGTTTCATCGTTATACTGACGAAACTTTTGCCATAACGCATTTTCAGCTTTTAAACCAGCAAAGCCAATGGTTTGCCATTGCTGCTGCATTTGCTTCAACTCTTGGCAGGCAGCGGCTAAATCATCGCTTTGTGATAATTGCTGCGCTTTTTCTACTAACTCATTTTTAAGTGCTGCATTACTTTTATGAAATGCGTTTAATAAAGCCAGTACTTGTTGTTGCTCATTTTTATAACGATCGTTTAGTGTACGGTATGTTTTAGGGTCAACTTTACCCACACTGCGCCACGCTTTATTTAAACGATTGTATTGGCTTTCATATTGTTTCCAATCAAAATCATCCTCAGCAGTTGGCTGTAAATGGAGCGCATGCATGTCGTTAATAATACTTTCACGCTGTGCTTTTGATGCTTCACGTTGCACTTCTTGCTCTGCGAAGTAACTACGGCAAGGCGCAAATAACAACTCGATTTGTTCATCAAACTGCACACCTTGTAGCTTTTCTTCATCTGTATCTAAACGACCTAACTCATTCCAGCGTTTACGTAGCGCTTTTACTTGCTCTGCGCGTTGTTGTGGGTCTGTACACTCTTCGCTTACTAATGCACTTACTTCTTCTAATAAAGCTTTACGCTTTGGTGCTGCAGCGTATTTTTGCCAATCTTTCGCATCTGCAAGTTGCGCTTCAAGGTCTGCTTTTATGTTCACAAGTGGCTGCTGATATTGCTCAGTAAGTGTATTAAATAACTCTTCAAAGCCTTTAAATACGCCAAAAGCAACATTAAAACGACCTTCTTCAATTAGGCGTTTAACATCACGCGCTTTGCGCTTTGCTTGGCTTTGGTTTTTTTCAAGTGACTTAACTAGCTCATTCATTGGTGCTAAAAATTGCTTTTTATGCCCATTTAACTGTGTTTTAAAGGTACTTTGCAGGGCGCCATCTAATATATTCAAATGATTACGCGCTGCTTTAAAGCCATTATTAAATTCAGTTAGAGTTGCATCGTATTGTGCTAAATCTTCTGCTGGCTTAATTTCGCATAATGCTGCAAAAGCGAGTTTGTACTCTTTAATAGCCGTTGTTAGCTCGGGTAATTTAGCAACTTGAGTAAATAGTTTTTCTAACTTGCTTACAGCGAGTTTTGATTGTGCATTATTAGCAAGTTCTGTTTCGCTAATAGCTTGCTTAGCTTGCGCTACTTTTGCATCAAGCCAATCTTGTTGAATTTGCTCTGGAGTTTCAAGGCCAAGCTGTAAGGCATTTTCAATTTCTTCACCTAAAGCTTCAAGTGTTGCAAGTGCTAATAATTGACGCTGTTGTTGCGCTAATTGCTGCTGCTCTTTGTCATGTACCGCTTTTAGCTGTTCAATGTGTGCATCTAACTTAGTGGTAATCGAAGTGTATTTTTCATCAAGAAGCTTTACACGTTCATCACTTAACCATTTGAGCTCAAGTGCTTGCCACTGGGCCATTAATTCGCCGGCTTGTGAATTTACAACACCAAAATCTGTTTTTTCACGTAAAGCATTTAACTTAGCTAAAATAACACGTGTTGAACTTTCAACCTGAAGTGGCATTTCAATTGCTAAACGCTCATTTTCAATATGCGTTTCAAATGCTGCTTTTGCATCACCTTTTGCATGTTTTACTAATGGCTTAATTAATTGATGGGTAATAACAAGTTCAACTAACTGAGTTTGAAGCTCTTCGCTACCTTCTTTAAATGCTTTTTCTACTAATTTTGGATTTGCTAAACGTTTTAATAATTTAACGCGTACTTGCAGTTCTTTTTCTGCAAATGCTAACTTTTCAAGTGTTTTAACAGGTGCAAAACGCTCTATGTATTCATTTTTGATTTGCGCTGTTAGTGTACTTTCGCTATTTAAAACAGCATTAGATATTTGCAGCTCTGCTATATCTTTTAATGCTTGATCTTGTTTATACGCTTTCCACCATAGCGGCAAATTGTTTACCTTTTGCAGCGCTTTACGGCGAATTTCAGCTGAGCTATCTTCAAGTGCTAACGTGTTTAATATGGTTGCATCACGTTCAATGTCTAATTTTTCGATAGCATCAAGACGTACTTGTTGCTTAGGGTGTTTCCACTTAGGTGTAAAAAGGTGCTTAAAGATCATGTTCACTAAACCTAGCTATTTCGTTGTCTGATTTGAATTCTTTTTGTAGTTGAGCTTTTGTCTTTTGGATCATTTCACCATTAGCACCAATCGTAAATTGCTCGTTTGATTGAGCCACCTTTGCTTGATACAACATAACCAACTGCACTGTTTGTTGCTTTTGTTCATCTGATAAAACGGTACCGTCTGGCCACTTGCCAGTAGAAGCACCGTATTGTAAGCGTTCAAATAATTCGGGAGTAATATTTTGTACAAGATTGTCGATGTTCATGTCATTTTTTCTTTTTTAGAGTCACTAAAATAATACGATTTACAAGGTACCAAATACAGCCTATGCCTATCGCGGCAGTGTAAGCATACCACTGAAGTGTTTCTTCTTGCGGTTGTAAAAAGTACAAGCAGAAAAAACCACCTAAAAATAAGATAAGCGCCAAAAAGGAGTGATTTATAAACATCTGCTTTTTTTTAATTCGCTGTTCGCGCTGAAGTTGTAAAACTTGCTCGTCGTTTAGCTCTGCAATGTTGCTTTCGCAATGCGGACATTGCTTATGTTTATCTGAAATTGATTTTGCACATTTTGGGCAACGAATAATCGCCATACTTCTCTCCATACTACGCATAAAAAAAGCGCCTTTCGGCGCCTTTATTGTACTTGTTTTATTTCTCGTTGTCTTTTTTGAATTCAAACCAACAACTGATTTAGGGGCTATAATTTTCTAAGTTGCCCACTAAGTTTAATTACTCAGCGTCTTTTGACTGTTTCTCTAGACGCTTTTCCCAAAACGAGGCGTTTTTAATCCCTAATTTAACTGGATCAAATGTGATTTTTCCGCCTTTTTTCTTCTGATCCTCATAATCGCTCAAACATAACAAAGCTGGCTTAGCTACAAAGAAAATAGCTAAAATACCCAATATGTTAATCCAAGCCATTAAGCCAACGCCAATATCTCCAATAGTCCAGATATAACCTGAATTATTAACCATACCGTATGCAACCATGAACATAATCACAAATTTCACAAGGATAAGCGGGATATTGCCTTTAAAGTAACGATTTAAGTAAGCAATATTTGTCTCTGCAATGAAGTAATAAGCAAGTATTGTGGTAAAGGCAAAGAAGAATAATGCAATACCGACAAATGCTTGTCCAAAGCTGCCAAATACACTAAATAAAGCCATTTGAGTAAAGGCTGCTGAGCCTACTTCAGTCGCTGCATCGACATTTTGTACAATAAACTGTCCTGCTGGTAAATCACCCACAACATTATATTGCTGCGTTATTAAAATCATTAATGCTGTTGCAGTACACACAAAAATGGTATCAACATAAACCGAAAAAGCTTGTACTAACCCCTGTTGAGCTGGGTGATCAACCTCTGCAGCAGCTGCAGCATGCGGCCCACTACCTTGGCCAGCTTCATTAGAATATATACCACGCTTTACGCCCCAACCAATAGCAGCACCAAAACCAGCCTGCGCAGTAAATGCATCACTAATAATTAAATAGAATATATCAGCTACTTTATCTAAATTTAAAAATACTACGATTAATGCCAGTACTATGTAACCAAGCGCCATAAATGGCACTACTACTTGCGTAAAGTTTGCAATACGCTTTATACCGCCAAAAATAATAAACGCTAAAACAATAAGGATGATTGCTAAAGCGACTAACTTAAAGCTACCTACGTCACCAAAGCTAGTAGTAACCATGTTGCCACTGCCAAACACTTGGGTAAACGCATTACCTACTGCATTTGCTTGCACGCCAGGTAGAAAAACACCACAGGCAATAATCGCCGAAACAGCAAATAAAACAGCTAGCCACTTTTGCCCTAAACAACGGTCAAAATAGTACGCTGGGCCACCACGGTATTGCCCATCTTCTTCTGTTTTATAAATTTGGCCTAAAGTAGACTCTGCGTATGCAGTGCTTGCACCTAAAAATGCAACAACCCACATCCAAAAAATTGCGCCTGGCCCACCAAAGCCGATAGCGGCAGCAACCCCAGCGATATTACCAACGCCTACTCGTCCAGACAACGATACTGCAAGGGCTTGAAAAGATGAGATACCTTTATCAGACGTGTTAGGACTAAATAATAACTTACACATTTCTTTAAAATGTCTAACTTGAGCAAATCGAGTTAATACTGAATAAAACAAGCCTGCGCCTAGGCATAAATAGATGAGTGCATTACTCCAAACAACATCATTAACAGCACTTACAAAAGCTTCCATGGATATCCTCTATAGTTATATTTATTATTTTTAATTACGAGACTCTGCTTTAGCTACTACGCTACATAAGCTTTACGAAATAAGGTCTTACCTCTCCCGTCCCGACTCATGATTTAATTAATCTTAACTTAAGTAACCTAACTTTGTTAACACTTAATTTTCAAAATATATAATTACACACTTGGCGAAAGGCATTACATCTGTAGTATTTAAATGAAAGTAGATTGATTTGTACCGATACGGTGATGATACGCAGCGAAGAAGCGTTGAAAACGTTTTAAGAATAAAGCTGCTATATGATTATTATTTTTTATACAAAGGGTTTTATTAAAAGCAAAAAGGGTATCAAAACTATTGATACCCTTTTAGATAAACGTTTTATCTTAAATCATCAACAATATTAACAATAGCCGCTAATGTATCTTGACCAAATTGATACGAACGACGATCTGACCAGCCGTAATCTGGATCAGGTAAATCGTTGTTGTCTTTAAATGGCATTTCAATTGTGTACGTTAATGCTTTGAATTCTTCAGCCGTAGCTGATGAACCTACCGTTAGGTTAGCTTGACCTGGCTCATCTTTTGGATAGCCATGCTCATCTTGAAACTCTGGTGTAATAGTTAAAAGCGCAGCTTTAAAGCTATCTTCTAAGCCCTTTAAGCGTTCATCGTAACTTGGAATACCTTCACTGCCTGCCACAAAGTTATATGGGATAGCTTCATCGCCGTGTATGTCTAAGTGCATATCTAAGCCAGCTTCGCGCATTTTATTAAGCACTAAGTAAACCTCAGGGCTGTTTTCCATACTTGGTGTTTGCCATTCACGGTTTAAGTTAACACCTTTAGCGTTAGTACGAAGATGTCCGCGTGCGCTACCGTCTGGATTCATATTAGGCACAACGTAAAATACAGCTTTTGATAAGAGCGCTGCAGCATGTGGGTCTTCGTCATCAAGAAGTTTGTGCAGTAGACCTTCAACATACCACTGCGCCATTGTTTCACCTGGGTGTTGACGTGCTGTGATCCAAATGGTTTTCTTGTCTTCACTTGGCTCACCAATTTTAAGCACACTCATATCGCGGCCATCGAGTGTTTCACCAAGCGTTATTAATTGGCAAGCGCCTTGGCTTTGTGCCCAAGATAATAAATCTAAATGGCGGTCGTAACTGTATGGTGCAAAGTAAGCAAAATATACACTGCCGCACTCTGGTTCAATTTCAAAGCTTAATGTGCCATTTTCATAGCTTGATGGTACACGAAACCATGTTTGGCGGTCATATGATGCAACGGCTTGATACCCTTCCCAACCATCTGGGTAAGCTGATTTATCAAGCTCATTAATATTTAACTTATGCAATTGGTAAGGTGTTGTTTCAAGACGAAAGTGAAACCACTGATAAAATTCAGACTGGTGATCTTTATTAATTTCTAATTGAATATTTAAAGGATCGGTGGCTTCAATAACTTTGATATTACCACTGTCGAAATTGCTGCTGATTTTCATGAAAAAACCTTTAGGTTGAATAAGTTTATCTGCTTATTAATTCACAGAACTGACATTATTTTATAAATAGTAAAACGAATGTGCATTTTATTAATTAAAGCCTATCACAAGGCATACGCTTTAAAAATAATACACGACCAAAAAAGCCAGCATCATGCTGGCTTTTAAGTCACTGCAAATAAATTAGCGAGGTAAGCTTGGGAATGACACTTCGGCCATATCGCGCATACAACGAACTACTTGGCAGCTGTAACCAAATTCATTGTCGTACCATACATATAAAACAATACGGTTATCTTCAACAATTGTTGCTTGTGAATCAACAACACCTGCGTAACGGCTACCTACTAAATCGGTAGATACAATTTCCGTTGATGCAGTGTAATCAATTTGGTCACGTAAGTCTGAATGAAGTGCAGTGTCGCGTAAAAATGCGTTTAGCTCTTCAACTGATGTGCTTGTTGCTAAGTTAAGATTTAAAATAGCTAGCGACACATTAGGTGTCGGTACGCGGATTGCGTTACCTGTTAACTTGCCTTCAAGCTCTGGTAATGCTTTTGAAACCGCTTTTGCAGCACCTGTTTCAGTAATTACCATATTAAGTGCTGCGGCACGGCCACGGCGCTCTGCTTTGTGGTAGTTATCAATAAGGTTTTGATCGTTCGTGTACGAGTGTACAGTTTCAACATGGCCATTATTGATACCAAACTTATCGTTTAATGCTTTAAGCGTTGGTGTAATTGCATTAGTTGTACAGCTTGCTGCACAGACAATTTTATCTTCAGGTAAAATATCTTTGTTATTAACACCATATACGATGTTTTTGATATTACCCTTTGCAGGAGCTGTTAATAATACTTTTGCAGCGCCCTTACACTCTAGGTGCTGGCCAAGGCCCGCTTCGTCTTTCCAAATACCGGTGTTATCAACAATTAATGCATTGTCGATACCGTATTGAGTGTAATCAATTTCGCTAGGAGAGTTAGCGTAAATAACTTGAATGTAGCTACCGTTAGCTTTAATTGCATTGCGTTCTTTATCAATCGTGATTGAGCCATTGAATGGACCGTGAATTGAATCACGACGCAGTAAGCTTGCACGCTTTTCAAGATCCCCATCTTTACCACCACGCACAACAATAGCGCGCAAACGTAAATCTGAATATGGACCTGATTTTTCAATTAATAAGCGCGCTAATAAACGACCGATACGACCAAAACCATACAATACTACATCGCGTGGCTCTTTCGCTGGTGAGTCTGTTATTTCTGCAAGTTCATCTTTTACAAACTCTTCTACTGAACGACCTTTTGCGGCTTCAGTGAACAAATAACTATATGCAAGCTTACCAATATCAATACGTGCTGAGTTTAATTCCATTTTGCTGATAGCTTCTAAAAATGGGAAGCTTTCGCGCAAACGTAATTTAGTGCCTTCAAACTGAGCAACGGTTTTGTGAGATTTGATAATATCGATAGTACTGGCATTTACGAGAGGACGGCCATATACAGCGATTTCGATACCACGATTACGGTAAAGCTTACCAATAATTGGTTGCATGCTTTCTGCGTAATCTTGGCGCTCTTGCCAACTATTTGTGTATTCTAACTCGTGAGATGAGGTCATTTTATTTACCTAAGTTTATCATTTTGAACGGATAGCCTTTAAAAATGCACTATATTTTGAGAGTAATGCACTTCAGGCAGGGCTATTCTAATTTAAACTGAAGTTATTCTCTACTGTTAGGCGTTAAATGATTGCGTTAGAATAACAAAGTAAATATTCATTTGAGGTTAAGGAATGCTTAAAAAAGCAAGTGTACTATTGGGTTTGCTAACATTGGCAGGGTGTGAAGAGCCGTTAACACTCGCACAAGTGTGCAAAGAAACACCTGGCTTTTGTAGCGACTTAAACAAAGACAGTCACTGCAAGGATGAGCGTTCTGATGTAATTATCAAACGCTACATAGAATACAAAGACCCTACTGATGAAAATAAATACCAATTACTCAAGGACTTTGAATCTTATAACCAATGCATAACTTTGGCCGCTAAAATTGAACATATTAAGTTAAAAGCTAAAAAAACGTCACGTATTGATGGTCAATTAACGAGTATTAAAGAAATGACTCGGTTATATCAAGATACCCAAAATACAAACCACCCAGGTTTGCTCTACTACCAATGGTCACGAAATAACAACCAAAGTGCGTTGACTAAATTATTGGCTATAGAAAATGATAAAAGTGTAACGCAAAGTGCCGAAATGCAATTTTTTTTAGCATCGTACTATATTAAATTTGATGATGAAAAAACCATTGATTTACTTTATAAAACTCTAGAGCTCAATAAAAAAGACAACATACCGAATCCGGAAGTGTATACATCACTTATTAGTCTTTTTTATAAACATGATAAGTTTAAGCACGCATATATATTTTCTAAAGTAGCGCAAATGTCGGGGATTGAAAATATTGATGTATTTGAAATTGAGCAGAAATTAGTCGCAAATGGTAAAAGCTTAGATAGCCTAGATGTACTTGCAGAGCAAACATTTCAGCAAATAATGGCAGGTGATTTTGTATCTCCTCGAGAGTTTTAATTTATAATCGCAAAAATAACCTAATACCAATCTGCTTATGTATGGGGTCTATTTAACGTTAAGAAAATTACGCTAGAACTAGGCAAAAATTTTTGTATCTAGTTGTTCTAGATAAAAATATTTTAACGACGTTATAGTGCTATTTAATTCGTTAAATTGATCAAAGATTTATGCAGGTTGGTATAATTTAATAACTAGGTTATTCAGGCAAATAAAAAGGCAGCTTACGCTGCCTTTTTTTATTTTGCTTTGCTTGTGCCCACTTCTACGCGGGTTTTAAGCTTTTGACCTGGTCGAAAAGTCACCACGCGACGTGCCGAAATAGGAATATCTTCGCCTGTTTTCGGGTTGCGGCCTGGTCTTTCTTTTTTGTCTCGAAGATCAAAGTTACCAAATCCAGAGAGCTTAACCTGCTCGCCTTTTTCTAGCGCTGAGCGGATTTCTTCAAAAAACGCTTCAACTAAATCTTTGGCATCTTTTTTATTGATCCCGAGCTTTTCAAATAGGTGTTCAGCTATGTCGGCTTTAGTAAGCGCCATATCTAGTCCCTCAACGATGCATTAAACTGTTCGGCCAATTCGGCCACCACGTTATCAACTACTAGATTGATATCTTTCTCTTCGAGTGTTCTATCAACCGCTTGCAGTGTTAGAGCAATCGCCAAACTCTTATAATTTGGCTCAATACCTTTGCCCTTATACACATCGAATAAGTTTAGGTCAACCAATTGATTTCCGCCAACTTTTTCGATCACGCTTAAAATGTCGCCAGATTTAACGCTGTCTGCCACTAAAATCGCGATGTCGCGGCGATTTGAAGGGAATTTAGACACTCCTTCGGCTTGCGGTAAATTTCTCTTTTCTATTGCTGACATTTCAATTTCAAAAACAAAAGTTGCGTTGTTGATATCTAACGACTTTTGAGCTTGAGGATGTAAAGCACCAAAAAAACCAACCTTTTTACCATCAACATATATTACTGCTGATTGACCAGGGTGAAGTCCATCTGACTGCTCGGCTTTAATTTCAAAGCGAGTAATGTCATTGGTAATTGCAAGTAAGGCTTCAACATCACCTTTTAAATCGTAAAAATCAACATTACGTTTTTCTTCAACCCAATGCTCGCCATTTACAAGGCCTGTTATAACACCGCCAATAACCGGTACTTGGTAAACACCGTTTTCTGCACTTTCGTCGCTTATAAATTTAAGACCATGTTCGAATAAACGAATACGAGGCTGTTGGCGATTTTGGTTATACGCTACAGACGCTAATAAACCCGGCATTAAACTTACACGCATCGCTGACATTTCAATTGAAATAGGATGCGGTAATACCATTGCTTTACACTCAGGGTGTAAAATAGCTTGTGCTTTAGGGTCTACAAAGCTGTATGTAATTGCTTCTTGGTAACCACGAGTCACTAACGTATTGCGAAACTTGCTAAGCGCAATAGTTGCTTCGTTATGTGTCGTCATTTTAAGTTTTGCAGTTGGTGCAACATTAGGAATGCTGTTGTAACCGTAAACACGTGCTACTTCTTCAATTAAATCTTCTTCGATGCGAATATCAAAACGGTAGCTTGGTACGTCCGCACTCCAGCTTTCATTTTCTACTTTAACATCAAGACCTAAACGCGTAAGAATGTCTGTTACTTTAGCATCTTCAATATGATGCCCAATAACACGGTCTAAACGCGCACGACGAAGACGTACTTCAGTCACTTTCGGTAGTTTATCAGCCGCAACAGCTTCAACTACAGGGCCTGCTTGACCTCCCACAATTTCAAGAAGAAGTGCTGTTGCACGTTCCATTGCATCGTGTTGTAGAGCAAAATCAACACCGCGTTCATAACGGTGTGAAGCATCAGTGTGTAAACCGTAGCTACGTGCTTGTCCTGCAATTGCTACAGGATTAAAAAATGCGCTTTCAAGTAATATATCAGATGTTTTATCTGTAACACCTGATTGCTCACCACCAAAAATACCTGCAATTGCAAGTGCTTTATTATGATCGGCTATCACAAGTGTTGTGTCGTTTAATTTAGCGGTATTACCGTCTAATAAAACAAGTTCTTCACCTGCGTTTGCACTACGAACCTTAATACCACCTTCAATCGCATTTAAATCAAACGCGTGCATTGGGTGACCAAGTTCAAGTAATACATAGTTAGTAACATCAACTACTGGGTCGATTGAACGTACGCCACTGCGACGTAATTTTTCAACCATCCAAAGTGGTGTTTCAGCATCAAGGTTAATGCCTTTTATCACACGGCCAAGGTAACGAGGACATGCATCTTCGTTAACTAGCTCAATTGATACTTTGTCATCAATTGTTGGCGTAACCGCTGGGATATCTAATACATTTACGTCAATGCTATTTAAAACACCTACTTCACGAGAAAGGCCTTTAATACCTAAACAATCACCACGATTTGGTGTTAAGTCAACATCTATAATATTGTCATCAAGACCTAGGTAGTCACGTAAATCAGTGCCTACTGGTGCATCGCTTGGCAATTCCATAATGCCGTCGCCTTCTTCGCTAATACCTAGCTCAACAAAAGCACATAGCATTCCGTTTGAAGGTTGGCCGCGTAGTTTGGCTTTTTTAATTTTAAAGTCACCAGGAAGTACAGCGCCCACAGTTGCAACAGCAACTTTAATACCTAAACGACAATTTGGTGCACCACACACGATATCAAGTAGCTCATCGCCACCTACGTTAATTTTGGTAACACGAAGTTTATCTGCATCAGGGTGTTGACCACATTCAACAACTTCACCAACAACTACGCCATTAAATTTGGCAGCAGCAGGCTCAACACCATCAACTTCTAGACCAGCCATTGAAAGCTGTTCCGAAAGAGCTTGCGTATCAATAGCAGGATTAACCCACTCTCTTAACCACTTTTCACTAAATTTCATTTTATTGTTTCACTCTTAACGGAACTGGTTCAGGAATTTTAAGTCATTTTCGAAAAATGCACGCAAATCGTTTACGCCATAGCGCAACATAGTTAAACGCTCTACACCCATGCCAAAGGCAAAGCCGGTGTATTTTTCTGGGTCAATGCCCACAGACTTAAGTACATTTGGATGTACCATGCCGCAGCCTAGTACTTCTAACCACTTACCGTCTTTACCCATAACATCTACTTCAGCCGAAGGTTCTGTAAACGGGAAGAATGAAGGACGGAAACGAATTTCCATATCTTCTTCAAAGAAGTTACGTAAAAAATCATGCAAAATACCTTTTAACTCAGTAAAGCTAACATCGGTATCAACCATTAAACCTTCAACCTGGTGGAACATTGGTGTATGTGTTTGGTCGTAATCGTTACGGTATACACGTCCAGGTGAAATAATCCGCAGTGGAGGCTGCTCAGTTTCCATAGTACGAATTTGCACGCCACTAGTTTGTGTGCGTAGTACTAATTTAGGATTGAAATAAAAGGTATCATGATCAGCACGTGCTGGATGGTGCTCAGGGATATTTAGCGCATCAAAGTTATGAAAATCGTCTTCGATTTCTGGACCAGATTTAACTTCAAAACCTAACTCACCAAAAAAGCTTTCTATACGCTCAATAGTACGCGTAACAGGGTGTAAACCGCCGGTAGGCATAACACGCCCTGGTAGAGTTACATCTATAGTTTCAGCAGCTAGCTTTTCTTCAAGTGCTTTACTTGCAAGCAATTCACGCTTTTCGTTAATAGCAGCTTGTACATCCTGTTTGGCTTGGTTTATAACTTGTCCTGCTTCTTTACGTTCTTCAGGTGCTATTTTACCTAACGTTTTAAGTAAGCTAGTGATTTCGCCTTTTTTACCAAGGTAATTAACCCTGATATCTTCTAACTGCGCTATTTCACTGGCACTGGCTACCGCCTCAAGTGCTTGCGCTAATATGTTTTCTAAGTTCATTCGATACCTGATCTTTCACAGAAGGTGATTGCTTAAGAGCGTGTTGGCCTTTCAAGATTGCTTTCAACTGTGTAATTGGCAAATAAATAAGGTTAGGCATTGGGCTGTAGTTTCTACATCAGTCATGCAATAACGCTAAATAAAGACCAAACACGTGTTGTTCGAAGTGTTTATCTTGAAGGCTACTCTCTTTGTTGTTCGGGTTTTGCATATAAAAACTATGCTAATGTCCTCACGACGCGATTAAAGCCCACTTAAATTAAACAAATTCCAATCAGGAAAGGTAAACACGCTCTGATAATAGCTTATGATAACTGAAAGCAGGGTCTAGATTCTAGACCTACTACAGCTTTAACGTTGATTTTATAAAAGGAATAGTTAATTTTCGCTGTGCAGCCATAGATGCATGATCTAATTTGTCGAGTACATCTAATAAAGCTCGCATATCACGGCTTAAACGGGTTAATAAAAAGCGTGCACACTCATCACTTAATTCAAGGCCGCGCATGTGAGCGCGCTTAACAAGCGCTTGTGCTTTATCGTCATCACTCATAGAACGAATTTGAAAGGTTGTTCCCCACGTTAGACGAGACTCTAAGTCAGGCAGAGATATATTGAGCATGCTAGGAAGTAAATCAGCAGTTACTACTAACATTTTACCGGGTTCGTTAAACCGGTTAAAAAAGTTAAATAGTGCTTTTTCCCACGCATCATTCCCTGCAACTAAATGCACGTCATCAATACATAGAACATCAAGCGCTTCTAAACCGTCTAATACCATAGGTCCAAAGTCAATTACTTCGCGCATAGACAGCAGCATATTAGATAAGCCACGCTCTTGTGCTTTTATGCAGGTTGCATATAAAAGGTGAGACTTGCCCGAATCACCTAAACCACATAGGTATGTATACTGAAACGTTTTTGCTAATTTGGAAAAGCTATCTTTTAGGTGATTAACCTCCAAAGAGTCTTCTCCCCCAAAATACGATGCAAATGTTTCGTCATCCGGTAAAGTAACCGGTAGTGCCATTTGCATCGGCTCAGACATTAGCATTATGGTGTTACCCATTGATACTCTAAGCTATTTTTATCAACAACATGATAAAATGCGCGTGGATCCTCATAATCTTTAAATGAAGAGTCTAGCCCTAACCCTTTTTTAAGATCACTCAAGTTACCAGTATGATTTAGTTTAAATTCAACAAATTCCGGTGTTTTACGAACAATTTTGACTTGTGTAACAACACTTAGGCTCAATAATCTTCGTTTCGCTAATTCTATATCAACAAAACTTTGTGTACCCTTTAGCGTGAGCGTAGCAGTTGCTTGTTCATAATAAGCATTTGGATCAATAGCGTACTCGCTTGCAAGACCTCGTGCTAAGGTGTCAATCATCTGGCTAACTATTTGCTGCTTATCGCCCGTTAATCGATTTGAATCAAATTGATCATCATTAGTAAAACGCCAATCTAAAATCCAATTTTCGCTATCTGCTTCTTTATACATTCTTGCTGTAATACTTCGCTCAGCGCTGTAGCGTCTAGAGGCCTCTTCTACTGGTTCAGAAAAGTTACCCCATACCTCAGGAATACCTACTAGACGTCGATCTTGTAAATCAAGTAATGGAACAACGACAGGTAAACCACGACGCCCTGCTTTGTCATAAATTAACTGCTCTAACTGCGGGTAACTTTCTTGTGTTACCAATTCTCTGCGCCAATTGTCTTCAATACCTAACCATATTGCGACTAATGGACGTTGTACTCCCCATAAAGGTAAGTTTAACTCTTTGATTAGCGCGTTGATCTTTCGAGCTTCAAATTTAACAACGAGTTTCAATTGTCCATTTGCTCTCTCGTCATATTCAAACTTAAGCATATAATCAGAAATATCTTTAGTACGTTGCTGCGCTAACTTATTTTGATCCGCAGTTTCATCACCGCTTACTTTCACTAAAACATTAAGCAAAGCTTTTCGACTCGCAGCTAATCGAGTATCTCGTGTTTTGTCATCCACTTTTAAAATATCTTGATATAGATCAGTTACTTCAACTGCCGACACAGAAAAACAAAATAAAATGGATATGGCGCTAATTAATAATCTATACACAGGCTGTTAGTTCTTGGTTTTAAACTGATTTGATCCTAAATCAAAGACAGTAACAAAGCAAAATTAAATTTGTTATCTAAGGAAATGAAAGTAATTAGCTTTTATAAAAAATAAAAAAATTAAATTAACGTCAGAAGTCGCTAAGCTCACCGACCTACATGATGGGTGTTGATGTGAATGTGTGTTAATTGCGCGTATTTCACTTTTCTGCAGACGTGAAAAAGCCCAACTATTTTTAGTCGGGCTCTCTACAATTTGAAGCCTGTGCGCTACGCAGTAGGATGTCGTAGTGCCCACAGCGGTGGAGAGCCACAGTGAAATGCTACACTCTCTTTGTATCGCGATATGAATGTGTGTTAATTGCGCACATTTTACTTTCCTGCAGACGTAAAAAAGCCCGACTCTTTCGAATCGGGCTCTCTACAATTTGAAGCCTGGTAATGTCCTACTTTCACATAGCAAATGCTACACTATCATCGGCGCTGTTTCGTTTCACTACTGAGT